>NZ_QKSK01000012.1:0-88397 GCF_003234145.1 Curtobacterium sp. MCPF17_011 | reverse complement strand
TCATGACCCGACCAGCCGAAACCGATCGAGCACGAGGTCAATAAAATTGGCATTGACAATGTGCACGCTGTTGAGTTCTCAAGGACCAGACGCACTCCCCACACAACACCATCACGATGTCACGCCAGAGAGGCTGGTTCGTTGCCCGGGGAAGCACGGGGCCGGACTGCGTCTTCCAGGTCAGTGACCCGGTCAGTGTCTCGGCCGTTCCGTTCTCCGCCTCAGCGGCAACGAGTGATTACTTTACGCACGGGTGAACGGCAGCGCCAAGCCAGCCCGACGCCCGGGCGTGTCGCGTTCTACGCGGCGTCGTGGGCACGCGCCCCCAGGAACGCCGGAAGGCGCGGTGCGAACTCGCACCGCGCCTCCTGGCAGACCCGTCGCCATGGCGACCGGCATCGAGAACGGACCGTCAGTCGGCCGCGGCCAACTGCCCGCAGGCGCCGTCGATCTCCTTGCCGCGGGTGTCGCGGAGGGTCGTCGGGATGCCGGCGGCGTTGAGTCGGCGGACGAACTCGTCCTGCACGTGGACCTCGGACGAGGTCCACACGGAGCCGGGCGTGGGGTTCAGCGGGATCGGGTTGACGTGCACCCAGCCCTTGCCACGCTTGTTGAGCTTCTCCGCCAGCAGGTCGGCTCGCCAGGCGTGGTCGTTCATGTCCTTGATGAGCGCGTACTCGATCGACACTCGCCGGCCGGTCTTGACGTAGTAGTTGTGGGCGGCGTCGATCGCCTCGTCCGCCTTCCACTTCGAGTTCACCGGGATGAGCTCGTCGCGGAGTTCGTCGTCGGGTGCGTGCAGCGAGAGCGCGAAGGTCACGGGGATGTCCTCTTCCGCGAGCTTCAGCATCGCCGGCACCAGCCCCACAGTCGAGATCGTGATGCCGCGGGCACTCATGCCCAGGCCGTTCGGCTGCGGAGCGACCATGATCCGCACGGCGTCCATCACGCGCTTGTAGTTCGCGAGCGGCTCCCCCATGCCCATGAACACGATGTTCGTCACGCGCTCGGCGTCGACACGGTCCTGCCCGCCCTTGCGCGGGTCTCCCCCGAGTTCCCCGGCGGCGATGGCGGCGTTCGCGCGGACGATCTGCTCGATGATCTCGGCCGTCGACATGTTCCGGGTGAGGCCGGCCTGTCCGGTCGCGCAGAACGGGCAGTTCATGCCACAGCCGGCCTGGGACGAGACGCAGAGGGTGATGCGACCGGGGTAGCGCATGAGCACCGACTCGACCAGGGCGCCGTCGTGCAGCTTCCAGAGGAACTTGATCGTGTCGCCCTTGTCGGTCTCGAGACGACGGGTCTCGGTCAGCAGGGGCGGCAGCATCCCGGCGACGAGTTCCTCGCGCTGGGCCGCCGGCAGGTCGGTCATCTTCGCCGGGTCGGACGTGTAGTGCGTGAAGTAGTGGGTCGCGAGCTGCTTGGCGCGGAACCCGGGCAGCCCGAGCTCCTTCACCTTGGCTTCGCGCTCCGCCACCGTCAGGTCCGCCAGGTGCACCGGCGGCTTGCCCCGCTTCGGGGACGCGAACTGCAGCAGCGGTCGACCGTCGGTCCCGGTCGCCTGCTGCCATCCTTCGGTGCGCGGGCGCACCTGCGGGCGGGCAGAGCGCTGCTCCTCGAACGGTGTGCGGGTGTCGGTGGCCATCACTCCAGCTTACGGGAGGCCCGCAACCCCTCGAGCGCGCCGGTCCGGCCCGTCAGGTGGTCGCCGCCCCCGGGGTCCGTGTCCTGGTCAGGGGAGGGGGTGGTCGCCGCTCAGGAACCGGCGGGCAGGAGCCGGCTGAAGTGGTGCGCGGCCGGGTACATCGGGACGATGTCGACGACCTCGCCCGGGTGCGGTGCCTGGAGCACGAGCCCCTGGCCGAGGTACAGGCCGACGTGGTCCTCGTCGTCGTAGACCACCATGTCGCCCGGCAGCGCCTCGGACTCGGGCACCATCGTCGCGACGGCGTCCTGTGTCGGGACGTAGTGGGCGAGCTGGATGCCGACGGCCTGGTACGCCACCATCGTCAGCCCGGAGCAGTCGATGCCCGAGTGGCTGGCACCGCCCTCGACGTAGGGGTCCCCGAGGTACTGCAGTGCCGTCTGGAGCACGGTGGCGCGGTCGCCGCCGGCCGAGAGCGCAGCCGACAGTGCCGACTTCGCCTGGGTCTCGGTCACGCCGAAGCGGAGCACCAGGGTCGGGTACGACACGATCGAGGTGGTCGTCACACCGTCCGAGGACACGATCGGCACCTGGACGTCGTGGGCGACCGTGTAGGTCTGCAGGTCCTGCGACGTGGTGGTGGTCGCCGGAGCGGGGACAGCCGTCGCCGCCTCCGCCGGGATCGACAGCGACAGGGTCGAGGTGATCGCGAGCGCCGGGGCGAGGAGCAGCGCGGCACGCTTGGCGTTCGCGGCGCGGCGGACGTGGCGCGGGTCGGCGACGCGCTCGGCACGGAGTGCGGCGTTCCGCGAGACGAACGCGTTCGTCATCGGCTGCACGGCTCGGGCGGGACCGAGCGCGATCACGCGGGCCGGGCGCTGGTGCTCGACGAAGGTGGAGCGGGCGACGGCCGGACCCGCTGCGGAGCGGCGGCCACGGGTGCGCGGTCCGGGTGGGGAGGTCGGGACGGGTGCGGCTCGACGGTCGTCGTCGAGTGCGGGCAGAGCGTGGCGTCCCATGGTTCCTTCCGGGTCCGAGCCGCCCGGTTCGAGCGGCGACTCGGGAAGATAACGTATTGGTCACGAACCTGATCTCGCCTGGGGAACCGGGCCGCGAACCTGCGGTCCGTCACAGGTTCCCCGGACCGACACGTCTCGTCGGCCCGACGCGTCTCGCTGACGGAACTCGTCATGCGGAGGCGAGCCGGGCCTCCCGTCCCTCGGGGAGCGCATCGAGTCGTGCGGCGAGCGCGACCACGGAGGCATCGACCGGGGTTGCCGCGTCCGCGGCGAGCGCGCCGGGCACCGGCGCCCCCGCCCGGAGTGCGACGGGCAGGACGCCGGCCCAGGTGCGGTGGTCCTCGCCGTCGTCGGGTGACTCCCCCACACCGGCGGCGCGGACCTTGACGCTGGCGGCGTCGAGCGGGAGTTGCAGGACCTGGGTCTGGCGGACCTCCTTCGCGGTCATCTCGCGCAGTTCCGCCCGACGACCCGGCATGAGGTGGTCGGACACCTGGCGGAGCGCGTCCGCCCGGAGCTCGGCCGGTACCACGGTCGCCCGTCCGACCACCATCGCGCTGCGGTAGTTCGCCGAGCTGTCGAAGGTCGAGCGGGCGAAGACGATGCCGTCGAGGTGGGTGATCGTCGCCGAGACGGGGACGCCTCCGGTCCCGGCGTCGAGGAAGAGTCCGCCGCCGGTCGAGCCGTGCAGCAGCAGGACCGGTCCGGCACCGAGGTCGCCGACGCCGTAGAGGAAGGGCAGCACGATCGGGAAGCCGTCGCGGACCAGGCCGACGTGGGCGACGAAGCCCTCGGCGAGGACCTGGCGGAGGACCTCGGGGTCGGTCTGCTGGCGGTCGCGGAGGCGTCGGATGGTCAGGGAGGGCAGGGCGTCGTCGGTGGGCACGCCTCGACGCTAGGGTCGGGACTGGATCAGCACGTAGACCAGATCGGGGCAGTTCGAATGGACCAGTCGAGCAAGGTGGCAGCCGTCGTCGCCCGGGTCCGACGGCTGGTCCATGACGGGACGCTCGGCGCCGACGACCCGCTGCCGTCCACTCGTGCCCTGGCGGCCGAACTCGGGGTGGCGCGCGGGACCGTGGTCGCGGCGTACGAGCAGCTCGACGGCGAGGGCTACATCCGGACGCGTCACGGGGCCGCTGCGCGTGTGGTCGGGGGCGCGGCCTTCGGCGCGGGGACGCGGCCGGAGGCGTCCGATGTGGATCCGGTTCCCCGGGTCGGCGGCGGGACGGACGTGCACCGTGCCTCCCGCCCGGGGCCGGCGCTGGACTGCCGGCCGGGGATCCCCGCCGTCACCGCGATCAGCGCGCGCGACTGGCGGGCGGCATGGCGGGCGGCAGCCGAGGCACCGCTGCGCAACGAACTGTCGAACCCGCTGGGCCTCCCCGCCCTGCGGGAGCAGGTCGTCGCGCAGCTCGGTCTGGCGCGCGGCTTCAGCCCGCCGGTGTCCGACGTCGTGGTCGCAGCGGGGACCTCTGAGGCACTCTCGCTGCTCGTCGAGGCACTCCGGTCCCGGCTCGGTCGCGCCCCGCGCATCGCGGTCGAGGACCCCGGCTACCGCTCCGGCCACCGGTCGCTGACGAGTGCAGGCGCGGAACTCGTCGCCGTGCCGGTCGGACCGGACGGCATCGACCTGGCGGTCCTCGCGACGACCTCGGCCGACGCGGTCGTCGTCTCGCCGACGCACCAGTACCCGCTCGGGTCCGTGATGCCGGTCGGTCACCGGCGGGCACTCCTCACGCGGGCCGCCGTGACGGGGACGGTCGTCGTCGAGGACGACTACGACTCCGAGCTCAGACACCGCGGCACACCCGTTCCGGCGCTCGCGGCGCTCGACACCGAGGGGGTGGTCGTGCACCTCGGTGGGTTCTCGAAGACCCTCGACCCGCGGTTGCGGTGCGCCTACGTCGTGCTGCCAGGCAGGGCCGGTTCACTCCGTGATGCGGTCCTCGCCGCGCGGACGGCGCGTGGTCCGGTCGTGGCGGAGCCGGTGCAGGTCGCGATCGCACACCTGCTCCGGACCGGCGCGTACCGGCGGCACCTCGGCCGGGTCCGGCGGGACTACACGCACCGCCGTGAGCGGATCGCGCTCCGGCTGACGGACAGCGGGGTCCCCGGCCTGGAGGCTCGTGCCCTGACCGGTGGGCTGCACGCGGTCCTGACGTGGCCGGCTCCGGAGGCCGGTGCGCCTGCGACCGGCGCTGGTGCGGCCGTTCCGTCCGGCGCGGACGTGGCAGCGCAGGCAGCTGCGGCAGGGGTCCTCGTAACCGACCTCGCGGACTACGAGACCGAGCGGTTCGGCCCCGGGGCGGCGCTCGGCTACGGGATTGCACTCGGCCGCGGAGTGGTGCTCGGGTACGGAGCGGTGACGCTGCCGGAACTCGACCGGGCGCTCGACGTGGTGCTCACGGCGATCCGCGGACCGGTGGCACCCTGACCGAAGTGGCGCAGGCTCCCGGCCGTCACGGATGACGTCGAGGACGCAGGCGGTCGGTCACCGTCGGCGGTCGGTCACCGTCGGCGGACGCGCTCCGTGGTGCCGGTGCGCCAGAGGTCGTCCAAGGACGGGACGGGCAGGTCCGCCGGGATCGCCCAGCCGCGCCGGGCGGCCTTGCGGGCGTATCGGTAGGTGGTGACGCGGAGCGGTTCCACGTCGTGGTTCGATTCGTACTTCGTCATGGCGTGCTCCCTGTTCACGGCGCCCACCCTCCGCTGGCGATGTCCGGCTCCGGAAGACGGGGCCTGCGACCACCCGCGGACTGCGGGACGCGAGACGAACTCTCTTCTTGGGCGGGACGCTACGTGACGTCGGAGGCGGCCGGGTGAACTGCGCCGGAAGTCAGCGCCATGCGGACGACGCCGCTGCGGTGAGACGCCGGCGTCACTGCGAGACGCCCCTGAACGACCGAGAGGCCGCGGACTTCGGCGGCGTCTCGTCATCCCGGCGGCGTTTCGGCCTCCGCGGCGCCCCGGCCTCCGCGCCTCGGGCTGTGCGGCGCCTCGGGCTGTGCGGCGTCTCTGCTCGCCGCGGATGTGCGTCCGGGCAGTCACCGGCGGCAGGATGGTCGCATGTCTGATGCACCTCCCGAGGGGATCGACGAACTGCTCGCAGCTTCGCGAGGGCTCCTCGGAGTCGTCGCACGGTCGCTTGCCCCGGCGCTCGAGGACGTCACGGTCCCGCAGTTCCGCCTGATCGTCCTCGTCACCACCCTCGGCCCGACCCGCTCCGGCGACCTGGCCGAACGCCTGGCGGTCGGGCCGTCCACCCTCACCCGCAACGTCGACCGGCTCGTCGCGGACGGCTGGGTCGAACGACTGCCGAGCGCGGAGAGCCGCCGCGAGGTGCTCGTCGGCGCCACGGATCAGGGTCGCGCGCTCGTCGCCGACGTCATGGAGCGCCGTCGCGTCGAGATCGTCGGGCTGCTCGCGAGCCTCGGGGAGGACGAGCGCGCCACCGTGTTCGCCGGAGCCGCGGTGCTCCGACGGGCCATGCACGAACCGCTGCTCGAGGAGATCTCGGCGTTCGGCGGCTGAGGTCCTCGCGGCAGCACTGACCGTCCGAACTCAGCCCTGTCCGGGTTCAGCCCCGTCCGAGTTCAGCCCCGATCGGCCTTCTCCCGCGTCGCACGCGCACGCGCCTTCTGCCGAGCGGCTTTCTCCCGACGCCGCCGCAGCTTCGGGTCGTGTCGCCGACGGTGCACCACCACCGGCACGCCGACGCCCAGGAAGACCACGCTGCTGATCGCCACTCCCACCGACCGGTGCAGCGCGCGGGTCTTCCGGTCACGCGCAGCGTCCGACGCCGGCACCACGGAGTCCCGATCGCCCGGGTCGACGAGCACCGCGAACCGCTGTCCGCGGTGGAAGGCGTCCTCGTCGCGCGACGAGTACCGCTCGAGCTCGGTGGTGCTGCTCCACCCGTCGACGGTCTGCTGTGTGGTCGGGATCCACTCGTCCCAACTGCTGTGCCGACCGTGGTGGTGTTGCTTCCGGACGCTCACCACCTCGGCGGTGGCGCGCACCCCGATCCGATGGAGTTCCACGTTCTGGTCGTGCGCCGCGACCGCCGGACCGAGTCCGAACGCCGTGACGATCAGGCCCAGCGTGCCGAAGTAACCCAACAGGTTCGGCAGGAGCTGCCACACCCCGGCTCCGAACCGACGCCAGGTGAGCGGCTGGGCCGGTCGGCGAGGACGTCGACGACGAGCGGGCCGCCGCCCGGGCTGCCCGGGTCGAGCAGGTCGGGTCACGCCCCGACCTCCGGACACGCGTCGACGTGTGGGTCCGCGTCGGCCTCCGACACCGCGTGCCGCCGCAGATCCCGCCGGCGGACGACGATCAACGCGACGACGACGGCGAGGACCACCGGGAGCAGGAGGACCGGCGGGAAGGAGTACGGGTTCCCCGCGACGAGGCCGGTCAGCAGGAAGAACGGCCCGGTCGACAGCACCGACGAGACGAGGGCCACCACCACCCAGCCCCACACGACCAGGCGCGTCAGTCGACGATCGCGGGCCGCGAGGTCGTTCGAGGCGTAGTGCGGCGCCGGTCGTCGGAGCGCCCGACGCGCGAGGGCCAGCACGAAGGCCAGGACGATGCCGAACAACACCAGCGCCCCGACGAAGCCGCCGGGGCCGAAGCTCAGTCCGAGCCCGAGGCTCAGGCTGGCACCGATCGACAGCGGGATGCACACGAGGACGACCCCGACGTGCACGAGCCGCCGCGCCGGCCCTGCGACCAGCATGCCGAGTCCGGCGAGGACGGCCGCGACGGGGACACCGCCGAAGACCAGCCCCAGGACCGCCTGGCCGAGGGGTTCCGGCAGTCGCAGGAGCCGCCCGAACGGCAGGCTCAGGAGCGCCGCGTTGACCACGACGACGGCGACCAGGACGATCGTCGCGAACACCCACGAGCCCGCACCCGGCCCCGCCGACGGCTCGGCCGCCCTCGCCCCCGCGTGCTCCTCGTCCGGCCACGGCGCTGCTGGACCCGTCATGTGTTCCCCCTGTCCCCTCCTTCCATCCTGCCCACCTCGGCCGCTGGCGTCCGGGAGGCCCGCCGCAGCCGAGCGCGTCTCGGTCCGGGTACGAACGGGCAGCGACCGTCACACCGGAATGGACGGCGCCGGAGCGCGCTTGTCGCGTCCATGACCTCACCAGCGGATCGACGCGGATGGCTCAGCGTCCTGTCGGTCGCCCTCGGCTCGTTCGTCCTCGTGCTCTCGGAGTTCCTGCCCATCGGGCTCCTGCCCGCCATCGCCGACGACCTGCACGTCGGCATCGGCACGGCTGGCCTCATGGTCGTCTTCACGGGCCTCACCGGCGCGGTCGCCGCCCCGGTCGTGACCGTCGCCACGTCGCGACTGGATCGTCGGACCGTGCTGCTCGGTCTGACGGTCCTGCTCGTGGTCGCGGACGCGCTGGCGGCACTGGCCCCGACGTTCTGGGTCCTCCTCGTCGCACGCATGCTGCTCGGGGTCGGCATCGGCGGGTTCTGGGCGATCGGGGCCGGGATCGCGGGCCGCCTCGTCCCGCCGGCGTCCGTCATCCGAGCCACGTCGCTGATCACGGCCGGGGTCTCGGTCGCGACGGTGGTGAGCCTGCCGCTCGGCGCCTTCGTGTCGTCGCTGGCGAGTTGGCGGCTGGCGTTCGTCATCGGCGGTGCGCTCGGCATCGTGGCACTCGTGCTGCAGCTCGCGATGCTGCCGCGCATCCCGTCCGTCCAGCGGGTGCGCTTCGCGACGCTCGGCGGACTGCTCCGGGTGCAGCGCGCCCGGGTCGGGCTCATCGCGACGGCGTTCCTCTTCGTCGCCCAGTTCGCCGCGTACACCTACGTCGCGCCGTACCTGCAGGAGTCCGTGCGCGTCGGCCCGGACACCGTCACGCTGGCGCTGCTCGTCTTCGGTGTCGCCGGCATCGCGGGGAACTTCGTCGCGGGCGTGACGCTGAGCCGGAACGTCATCGGCACGATCGGGGTGTCGAAGATCGTCCTGGCCGCCGCCGTCGTCCTGCTGCCCCTCGCGGCGCACTCGGTCGTCGGGGTGTTCGTCCTGCTCGTCGTGTGGGGCTTCGTCTGGGGCGCCCTGCCGCTCGGGACCCAGACGTGGATGTCGACCGCGTCCCCCGGTGGTTCGGAGAGCGGTCTGGCCCTGTTCGTCACGACGATCCAGTTGGCGATCGCGGCCGGCTCCGTGGTCGGGGGCGTGGCCGTGACGGGCTTCGGACTCGCCGCCGACTTCTGGTTCGCCGGTGCCGTCGCGGTCATCGGCGCGGTCGTGCTCCTGTCGCTCGGCTCGCGACGGTCGAGCGCCGTGCCCGAGGTCGCCGCCGCACCCGCGACCGCACCGGTCGCGACCGCAGCGGCGGACTGACCGGGTCCCGGCCGGCGCGGTCCCGGACGGCGCGGTGCCGGACGGGAACCAGGAGCCGGACGGGAGGCTCGGAACCGTCGCGTGCCGAGCCTCCCGTCCGCCCCCGGCTAGGGACGGCTGACGCTCGTCGCCGTCGCGACGGCACGGAACGCCGCCGCAGCACGCGTCTCGACGCGCTCGAGCGTGCCGTCCGCCCGCTCCTCGAGCCGGACCAGTCCCATCCGTCGGAGGAACGGCTCCTTCGCTCCCCCGACCAGCTGGCGGGCGGCCAGGACCTCGGGTGCCACCGCGAACTCCTCGACGTTCACCCCGCCCGAGGCGTACGACCAGTCGACGAAGTCGAAGACCGGCCACCACGTCCATCCGCGGATGTCGACCCCGGTGTCGGCGAGCGCCGTGACCGCAGCGGACGAGTCCTGCACCCACCGGGAGCGGAGGTCGTCATCACCCTCGATCGAGGTCTCGGTGACGAGCATCGGCAGCCCGTACCGCTCGGCGAAGCCCGTCAGTGACTCGACGAGTCCAGCTGTCCACCGGTCGTGGGCGTGTTGCACGGTGCCGTCCGGCCCGGACTCGAGCCGTCGCGGTGAGAGGTCCGGGTAGTAGTTCACCCCGAGCAGGTCCAGCGTGACGCCGCCGTCGACCAGCGCGGCGAGGCCGGCCGGGGTGGCTCCGTGCTCGAGCAGCCAGCCGTACGAACGGTGGCCGGGGTGGACGCGGCCGAGCACCAGGTCGGTCGGGACCGTCCCGAGTTCGGTGAGGAGCGCCGCCTCGGCTCCGAGCCCGGGGTCGGCGGCGCTGAACATCGAGGTGGCTTCGACGTGGACGATCGTCGCGTCGGGGTTGGCGGACCGGACTGCAGTGACGCTCTGCTGCATGCCGCGGGCGATGCCGAGGACCACCGCCGTCCAGCCGTCCCAGCCCGTCAGGGCCGGCGGCCACACCCCGCGGAGGCCCGCGAAGGACGCCGTGGTGATCGGCTCGTTGAGGGGTGTGACGTGATCGACGACGCCGGCGTAGCGGGCGGCGAAGGCACCGGCGAAGGACGCGATCGCCCCGGGGTAGGCGGGGTCGGCGAACGAGTCGTCGAGCCACGTCGGGGTGCCGTAGTGCACCAGGTCCGCGATCACGGTGAGCCCGATGTCCGCCGCGTACGCCAGCCGTTCGTCGAGGACGGCCCAGTCGAAGACACCCGGTGCCAGGTGCACACGTGGCCAGTCGACCCCGTACCGCAGGGCGGTCGCGCCGAGGGAGCAGACGAGGTCCAGGTCCGCGCGCCAGGCGGTGTCGTGTCCGGTGAGCTCGTGCTCGTCGAGCGGCGCCATCGCGAAGCGTTCCGGCGGGTGCACGCAGGTGTCCTCGATGCCCGCGATCCAGGTGAACGTCCCGGCACGGAACACCGTGCCCGCGGCACTCACTTCAACCCCGTGGTGGCGACGCCGGCGACGAAGTACTTCTGCGCGAAGAAGAAGCCGAGCGCGATGGGCACGAGCGAGATCACGGCACCGGCGAGCAGGACGGCGTGGTCGGTCACATGTGCTCCGCCGAACAGTGTCAGTCCGGCGGGCAGCGTCAGCATGTCGTTCGACGTGGTGACGACGAGCGGCCAGAGCAGGTCGTTCCAGAGCGCCATGCCGTTGAGGACGGCGACCGTCGCGATGGCGGGCTTCGCCAACGGCAGGATGACCTGCCAGTAGATCCGCCAGTGCCCGGCGCCGTCGATGCGCGCCGCCTCGTCGAGCTCGACGGGGATGTCGATGAAGAACTGTCGGAACAGGAAGATGCCGAACGCACTGGTCGCCCGCGGGATGATGAGCCCCTGGTAGGTGTTCAACCACCCCAGGTGGAACAGCTCTACGAACACCGGGATGAGCGTCACCTGGAACGGCACCATGAGGGTCGCGATGACCAGCACGAACGCCACGTTCCGGCCGACGAACCGCATCCGCGCGAGGGCGTAGGCACACATCGAGTCGAACAGCAGCGTCAACACCGTGGTGACGATGGTGAACACGAACGAGTTCGCCAGCAGGCGCAGGAACGGCAGCTGCTGCCAGACCCCGACGTAGCCGTGCAGCGTGGTGCTGGTCGGGAACAGGCTGGCCGGGTGGCCGAACAGGTCCGCCTCGGAGCGGAACGACCCGCTGACCATCCAGATGAACGGCACGAGGGCGAACACCAGTCCGATGCCGAGGTACACCCACTTCAGGACGGACCCGGTTCGCGCGGTGCCGGTGCGCCGGACCCGGGGTCGGGCTCCGCCACGGCTGGTGGACTGTCGGGCCGGTGTCGGACTGGAGGCACGGGTCGGCTCCGTCACGGACGGCCGCCCCACGGGCGCGTCAGTCGACATCGTCGTACCGGAAGAGCCGGAGCTGCAGGAGGGAGATGAGCATGATGATCACGAAGAGGACCCAGGAGATCGCCGACGCGTAACCGGTCTGGTAGTTGACGAACCCGTCGCGGTAGAGCAGGTTCACGAGCGTGTCGGTGTGGAAGACCGGACCGCCGCCGGTCATCACGTACACGAGGTCGAAGACCTGGAACGACTGGATCGTCAGGATCATCGAGGTGAAGAGCATGGTCGGGCGGATGCTCGGCAGGGTGATCCCCCAGATGGTCTGCCACGTGTTCGCGCCGTCGAGCCGTGCCGCTTCGTAGCGTTCGGCCGGCACGCCCTTGAGCCCGGCGACGAACAGGATCATCGCGAACCCGATGCTCTTCCACACCGACACGAAGACGATCGTGGGCAGAGCGAGCGTCGTCGACTGCAGCCAGGCGACGCTCGGCAGCCCGAGTGCCGCGGTGATGCCACCGACCAGGCCGATGTCGGGGTCGAGCAGGAACTTCCAGACCAGGCCGATCGTCACGAGTGACACGATCGTCGGGAAGAAGAACACCGAGCGGACGATCCGGTTCGCCAGGGTGTCCTGCTGGAGCAGCAGCGCGGCGACGAAGCCGAACACCACCAGGAGCACGACCGAGACGATCGTGAACTCCAGCGTGATCCGCAGTGCGTTCCAGAACTGCCCGTCGTGGAACAGCGTGACGTAGTTGCCGAAGCCGACGAACGGTTGGGTCGCCGCACCGACGGTCCAGTCGAAGAACGAGTAGTACAGCGACCGGAGGATCGGGAAGACCACGAACGCGCCGAGGATGAGCAGCGACGGGGCCATGAAGAGCCAGGCCGGCTGGAACCGGCGCGCTCGGCGGCGGGCGGAGCGGGCCTCCCTCCCATCTGGGGCGGCGGCCCCGCCGCGCGGGGCGCGTGGCGGGGCCGAACCGGTGAGCTGGTCGGTCACTTGCTGCAGCCCGTGAGGCCGTCGATCGCCTGACCGGCACTCTTCGTGGCGTCGGCGACGGACTTGCCGCGGGTGATCTCGCCGATGAGCGGGACGTAGGCGTCGGAGTCGACCTTCGTCGCGTTCGTCACGTGCGGCAGGTACAGGCGGGCGTCCGGCACCTGGCTGGCGAAGACGGACACCGTCGGGTCGGCGGTCAGCTTCGGGTCGTCGGACAGGTCGGTGCGGAGCGGCGGGAACCCGGTCTGCAGCGAGAACTTCTGCTGGGCGGTCTTCGACGTCCAGTACGCCAAGAACTCCTGCGCCTGCTTCGGGTACTTCGTCTTCGCGGAGATGGACAGGGGTGCGATCGAGCCGAGCGTGCTCGACTTGCCGTCCACGCCGACCGGGACCTTCACGATGCCGAGGTCGATGCCGGCGTCCTTGTACCCGGAGGCTGCCCAGGGCCCGTTGATCTCCATCGCTGCCTTGCCGGCGGAGAACAGCGAGTCCGCTTCGGCACCGGTGAGGCCGACGGGGCTGACCTTGTCCTTCGCGACCAGGTCCGCCCAGGTCGACAGGCTCTTCTGCCCGGCTGACGTCTGGACGACGCTGCAGCCCTTGCCGCTGACGATGTCGCCGCCTTCGAGCCACTGCAGAACCGGCCACATCTGGATGGTCTGGTTGTCTGCGAGTGCGATGCCGTACTTGCCGCCGGTGGTGAGCTTCTTCGCGTCCGCCGCCATCTCCTGCACGGTCTTCGGCGGGTCGGTGATGCCGGCGTCCGCGAAGAGCTTCTTGTTGTAGTACAGGCTCAACGTGGCGAAGTTCGCGGGGACGCCGTAGAGCTTGCCGTCGTAGGTGAACTCCTCGACCGTGCCCGGGGCGAACGACCCGGTGTTGATCTTGCCGCTGCCCTCGCCGGTGGCGGTGATGGGCAGGACGGAGCGGGTCTTCACGTACTGAGCGACGGCGTTCGGGTCGGACGACACCGCGGCGACGTCGGGGCCCTGACCGGTGAGCCAGGCCGACGGCAGCTTCTGCTGGATCGTGTCCCAGGGCTGCACGGTCATCTCGACCTTGATGTCCGGGTGCGACTTCTCGAAGTCCTTGACGATGGTGGCGTAGCCCGGACGGTCGCCACCGGTGAACCCGGTCCAGACCTTGAGGGTGGCGGGGCCGTCCTGGGCGGCGTTGCCGCCGGCGGAACAACCGGTGAGGACCAGTGCCAGTGCGGCGGCACCGGAGACGACCGCGAGGGTCGTGCGTGCGTGCTTCATCGGGGAACGCTCCTTTGCGTTACGGGTGCTGTGGGGTGGTGCGGGTGTTCGGGGTGTTCGGGGTGTTGTGCTCGGTGTTCGTGTTCGGTGTCGTTCTGGTCAGTGGGGGTCGGCGGATCAGGAGCCGTCGGGGTCGCAGCCGCACGAGCCGCGGAGGACGATCTCGACGTCGAGTTCGGTGTGGGCGTGGCCACCGGGGCGCCGGTCGACGAGGTCGAAGAGCCGCTCGGTGGCGATCCGCCCCATCTCCTCGGCCGGGACCCGGATCGTGGTGATGCCCGGGGTGGTCACGCGGGCGAAGCCGAAGTCGTCGAACCCGACGACCGCGACGTCCCCCGGCACGTCGATGCCGGCCCGTCGGAGCACGGCGAGGCCGCCGACCGCCATGTCGTCGTTGGCGAACACGATGCCGTCGAACGGGAAGGCGTCGTCGTCGTGTCGTTCGCGCAGCACCTGCTCGACGGCTGCTGCGCCGGACTCCTCCGCCAGGTCGCCCTCGATGACGGCGATCTCGGTCAGGCCGTGCGTCTCGGCTGCCCGGAGGAAGCCGTCGCGCCGGTCGATGCCGGTCTGGTGGTCGAGTGTGCCGGACACGTGCAGCAGTCGACGCCGTCCGTGCTGGGTCACGAGGTGCTCGACGAGCCGCTCGGTCGCCGCGACGTCGTCGATCCCGACACTCACCGCGTCGGCGAGGTGTGGGTAGTTGCCGATGAGGACGACCGGCAGACCGCTCGCGACGAGCCCCTCGACGTGGTGGTCGTCGATCGCGGCGCTGGTGACGATGGCTCCGTCGGCGGTCCGGGAGCGCATGACCCGCTCGTAGGCGACGCCGCCGTTCGAGGTGTCCGCGTTGGTCGAGACGATGACCTGGGCGTCGTGGGCGTTCGCAGCCGTGGACATGCCGGTCAGGACGTGCATGAAGTACAGGTGGCCGAAGACGTGCGCGGAGGAGTTCGGGACGACCAGGGCGACGGCGTCCGCCCGCTGGCTGCGGAGGGCGCGGCCGGCGGAGCTCGGGACGTAGCCCAGGTCCTCGGCGGCCTGCTTGACGGCGGCTCGGGTCTTCTCGCTGATGCGCTCGTGGCCGGAGAGCGCCATGCTCGCGGCGGCCGAGGTGACGCCGACCTTCGCGGCGACGTCCTTCAGGGTGACGGACTTCGGCATGGTGTCGCCTCCTCGTCGTGAGCGCGGCCGAAGCCGGCGCTTTATCGATTAACTCTGCTGCCATCCTGCACCTGCTTAATCGATGAAGCAAGCCCTTCCGCCATTTTCTGCGGAGCCACATGGGCCGAGACGGGAGGCTCGGTGCCGGACCGGCACCGAGCCTCCCGTCCGCGGTCGTCCGCGACCGGTCCCGGTCAGTTCAGCCGGAACACCTGCGGTGCCGCGCCGTTGCAGTCGTAGAGCTGCAGGGCGGTCCCGTTCGCGGTGTTGCCCGACGGTACGTCGAGGCACCGGCCGGACTGCGGGTTGAGCACCGACCCGTTGGCCTGCGGGATCCACTGCTGCCCGCCCACGCCGTTGCACGTGTACAGCTCCAGGTGCGTGCCGTTCGCGGTGGCGTTGCCGTCCAGGTCCAGGCACCGGCCGAGGGTCCGGATGGTGTGGTCACCGGCACTGTAGGCCCACTGCTGGTCGGTCGTCTGCTCGTCCGTCAGGATGGTCTGGCAGTCGAACACCTGCACCTGCTGGCCGTTCTGTTGCAGGTCGTTGCCGGCCACGTCGACGCACTTGCCGCCGATGGTGCCGATCGGCACCGCCGCGACGAACTTCTGCGCGGCGTTCCCGGTGCAGTCGGAGAGCTGCAGTGCGGTGGCGTTCGCGGTGTTGCCCGACGGGACGTCCAGGCAGCGACCGGACTGCGGGTTCTTGATCGACCCGTCCGGCTGCACGATCCACTGCTGGCCGCCGACGCCGTTGCAGTCGTAGAGCTCGACGTGGGTGCCGTTGGCCGTGCCGCTGCCGTTCGCATCGAGGCAGCGCCCGAGCGTGCTCAGGGTGTGAGCACCGTAGACGCTGCCCAACCAGTGCTGGTCCGCGGCGAGCGTCTGGCAGTCGTACAGCTGCACGACGGCTCCGTTGCCACCGACGTCGTCGCCGGCGGCGTCGACACACTTGCCACCGGGCGCGGTGATCGCAGCGCCCGGTCCCCCACCGGTGGAGACGCCCTGGTAGTTCTGCGCGACGATGTTCGCCTGCACGGCGGTGTCGGCCGCGTCGGTCGAGTACCCGGTGGTCATGACGCCCTCGAAGAACGACTGGGTGCCGCGGTTCGAGTTGTCACCGCCGGCACCGAGGACGATCGAGCCCTCGAGCTTCATCGGGGTGTAGCCCTGGCCGTCGCCGTCCCGGTCGGTGGGTAGGGCGCCCTCGTACCACTTGGACAGGGCGCCGGACTGCGCGTTCCCTCCCTTGAGGGCGAAGTTCGCGACGCCGTCGTTCTTGAGCAACGCGGTGACGAACTTCGAGCTGTTGCCCGTGTTCGCCGTGTTGATCGCGGTCTTGCCCTCGTAGACGCCGTTCTCCAGGTCCGCCTGCACCCAGGGCCCGCGGCCGGCACTGCCCTTGCCGTTGAGCATCGACAGGTTCAGGGCGTCCATGTGCCCCTTGCCGGTGTCCTTCGACTGGGTCTCGACGTTGCCGAAGTCGGAGCAGCAGCCGTGATTGACGTTCGTGCCGCTCGCGACCTCGTACATCGACTCGGGGCTGGCCCCTCGCGCCGTGCCCTTCGCCACCGTGCTCGAGATCCGGTAGGCGACCTGCTGCGGCATGAAGACGCCGTACGCCTTGTGCCCGGCGACCGTGATCGGCAGCGCTGCCGCGTCGGCCGCGTGGTTCGCCGGGCCGGCGTCCCCGGCGCCGGCCACGGTGAGGTCGTTGTGGTTCGGCGACTGGTCGTAGATCTTCGGGATGGTGCAGGAGGTGCCCGCGCAGAACGTGTCCTGGGTCGCGGCGTTCGCGTACCCGCCAGCGGCGAGCAGGCCGACGTTCGTCGTGGCCCCGTCGGAGGCGCGCTGCACCTGGTAGAGCGGGCCGTTGTAGGACGCGTACAGCGCTCGCGTCGAGCTGTAGGCGGCGACGCACGACGTGCCCGCGCCGGCGTAGGTGTCGCACGGGCCGTTGGTGGCGGCGGCAGCACTGCCGGCGCCAGCGGTCGCGGCGAAGAGGCTCCCGGTGACGAGAGCGAGCGCTCCGAGGGTGGCGGCGACCATGCGCCGCCTCCTGGAGATGCACCTGATGTGCATGGTGGTTCCTTCCGAGCGTCGTTGTTCGGTGGACGGCCGATCGTTTGTTTAAACGATTAACCAGAGCCATCGTACGCCGGAGCACGTCGTTGGTCGAGGGTGACTAGTGCCCGGGCACCGGAACCCGCACCGCACTGATGCGTCCGGCGTGCGTCCGGGCCGTGGTCGCCGGGTCGTAGCTGTCCGCCGTCGCCAGGTACAGCGTCCGCCCGTCCTCGCCACCGAGGGCGCAGTCGATCGCACACCGACCGGGAGCGTCGATGCGGTCCGTGACCTCGCCCCCCTCGACGACCCGGAGGAACTCCCCCGTGTCGACCGAGCACACCCAGATCGCCCCCTCGGCGTCGACCGTGCTGCCGTCCGGGGTGACACCCTCGGGCAGCGCTGCCCACTCGCGGCGCCCGGTCAGGGACCCGTCGGGCTCGATGTCGAACGCCGTCAGCTTTCCACCCCACGTCTCACTGACCACCAGGGTGCGGGTGCCGGGCAGGACGTTCGCACTGTTCGGGAAGACCAGACCCTCTGCCGCCAGGCGGAACGAACCGTCCTGCTCGATGACGTAGAGCGGGCCCGGGCGGAGTTCCTCGCCGGCGTAGAGGTCGTAGCCGAACGCGCCGATGTAGGTCCGACCGGTCTCGGGGTCGACGACCAGGTCGTTGACGAGCGACGACTCGACCGACGACAGGTCCGCGAAGACGCTCGTCGTGCCGTCACCCTCGACAGCCACGACCGTGCGGGACTCCATCGAACTGACGACCAGGCGGCCGTCCGGCAGCCAGCCGAGGCCGGACGACTGCCCGGCGACCGTGGCCTCGAGACGGGGGGCGGCGTCCGCGCCGCCGTCCGGGTCGATGGAGAAGACCTCGCCGGTGTGCATGTCCGAGTACCAGAGCCGGCCCTCGTGCCAGCGGTTCCCCTCGGGGAAGCGGATGCCGGTGACGACGTCGGTCGCGGAGTCCAGGGTGATGTGCACCAGGCCAGCATGCCAGTCGCCCCACTGCCCGATCGCAGCATGGGCCCGGGCTCCTCGTTGACAGTTAGAGCTCGAACACTTAGAGTTCTCATCATGCAGGCACCGCACTTCGACACGCCCCTCCAGCTCATGCGTTGGATCGGGTGGGCCCAGCGCAAGGCCGCCGACGAGTGGGTGCGTGAGCGTGACCTCTCGCACGAGCAGAGCTTCGTGCTCGGCTACCTGCAGCAGAACCCGGGCGCCATCCAGCGCGACATCGCCGAGATGACCCGGACCAGTGCGGCCAGCGTGTCGAGCCTCCTGCAGGGGCTCGAGAAACGGGGCCTCATCGAACGACGTGCCGACGCCGGGAACGCCCGGACGAAGCTCGTGTACGCCACCCCCACCGGCATCGACCTGATCGCCGGGTTCGAGGACGCGATGCTCGCCCTCGACGACCGCCTGCTCGCCCCGCTCAGTCCGGACGAGCGCGCCACGCTCCGCGACCTCCTGCTCAGGGTGACCGCGGAGTTGCCGGAACCCACCCGGTAACCGCAGCAGAGCCTCCCGGCCGTCCGCCGGAGGCGCGAGCCTGCCCACGCGACGGCACCCGCCGACGCGTCCCATCGCCATGCCGTGACGGCACTGCCGTCGCGCGCTCGGTCCTGCCCGGAAGGGGACAGTCATGAGCAGCACCACACAGCCCACGGACACCGCAGCGGAGAAGAACCGCTGGTACCTCTCCGCCGCCCCGATCCTCCGAGCCCTCGTGCACCTCTGCGTGCCGATGGCGGCGGCGATGGTCGTCAGCGCCCTGTACAACGTCATCAACGCCGGGTTCATCGGCGCCCAGCACGACACCGCCCTGCTCGCCGCCATCACGTTCGGCACCCCGCTGCTCGGATTGGTGATGGCCGTCGGCGGTGTGTTCGGCGTCGGCGGCAGCTCCCTGATGTCGCGGCTGCTCGGCGCGTCCGAACACGACCCGGCGAAGGCCGGCGAGATCAAGCACGTCGCCTCGTTCGCCCTCTGGGGCTCGGTCGTCACCGGCATCGTGCTCGGCGGGCTCGGGCTGCTGTTCCTCAACCCACTCGTCGGCCTGCTCGGAGCGGACGCCGCCGCCGTGCCCGCCACCAGCGCCTACGTCAGCGTGATGCTCGTCTTCGTGCCGGTGCTCGCCGCCGCGTTCTGCCTGGAGCAGATGGTCCGCGCCGAAGGTGCCGCCCGCCAGGCGATGATCGGGCTGGTCCTGTCGACGATCGGCAACCTGGTCTTCGACGTGCTGTTCATCCTGGTGCTGCACTGGGGCGTCGCGGGAGCCGCGCTCGCGGTCGGCCTGGCGAACCTGGTCAGCATCGTCTACTGGGTGCTGTGGCTCGGGAAGCACAGCGAGAACGTCAGCCTCTCGCTCCGCTGGTTCACGCTCCGTCGATCGGTCCTCGGGCCGGTGTTCGGCATCGGCGTCAGTGAGCTGCTGCAGGCCGGGTTCCTCATCGTCACGACCCTGGTGCTCAACAACCTCGCAGCGCAGTACGGCGACGACCCACTCGCCGCTATGGGCGTCGCCGTCCGGATCGCCCAGGTGCCGGAGTTCCTGGTGATGGGCGTCACGATCGGCGTCCTGCCGCTGCTCGCCTACGCGTACGGCAAGGGCGACCGGGAGCGGCTGCGCTCGGCACTCCGGGCGTCGGCCCTGACGGTCGGGGCGATCGTGTTGCTGTTCTCGGGCACGGTGTTCGTGTTCCGGGAGCAGGTATTCACGGTCTTCTCCTCCGACCACTCAGTTCTGGCGATCGGCCTGACGATCCTGGTCGCCCAGCTCGTCGCCACGGTCGTGAACGGCTTCACCGGGCTGTTCACCTCGCTGTTCCAGGCGGCCGGTCTCGCCACCCCGGCGATCGCGATGTCCCTGTCGCAGGGCGTGCTGTTCATCCCGATCGTCCTGCTCGGCAACCTCTGGTTCGGGCTCGCCGGCATCATCTGGGCGCTGACCGTCACCGAGGTCCTGGTGTTCGTCGCCGGGGTCGGGATCTGGCTCGCGTCGCGTGGCCGCATCGATCGCGGGCTGGCCACCGGCAGCGCCGAGCGGGCGGAAGCGGTGCTCGCCGAGGCCGTCTGACGGGAGGTCCGGCCGGACCGAGGCACCCAGGCTCGGTCCGGCTCGTGGTCACCGCCGTCAGCTGGGACGGGCGCGGTCGATCACCACGAGGAAGGGACCGTCAGGCTCCGGTGGGGAACGCTACTTGGACGGCACGGACGCGGAGGAAGTCGAGCTCCTCCGAGTCCGTGCCGGTCTCGCTCGTGGAGTACCGACCGTGATGCCGAGGGGCGAGCGATCGACACGTTCGCCCGCTCGTCCTGCAGGTGGTCACCCAGCACCATCCGGCCGCCGTGCACCCAGACCAGCGACGGCACGACACCGCGTGCCGTTCGGGGGCGGTACAGGCGGATGCGCATCCCCGGTGAGCCAGCGGTCGCGGGCAGGTCGATGTCCTCGACGATCAGGTCGGGAGGCCCGTCGGCCACAGCAGACCGTCCGCGTGGCCGCGTGGCCAGTCGGGCGAGGCGCGGGCCGATGGCGATGGCGATGGCGACGGGCGGGATGAAGCGCCCGAGAGCGAGGCCCAGGTGGAACGTGGTCATGTGGTCGTCGTGCCGGTGAGGGCCGTCCCGATCCTCGAGATCGTCCGCCGCATCGCGTGCTCGTCGTGGTCCTGCTGCTCGTCGAGCATCCAGAGGTGCACCGTCGCCGTGCCGGCCTCCCGCGAGTCCCCTCCCTCGCGGCGAGGGAGATCGCGATCCCCCACCGGTTCGTACTGCCGGGCGGGTGGCATCACTGAACACCTCGAGGCCGGTGACCTCCTGCCCTGTGGCGATCGAGATGCCCGCCCCGCCGGACGGCTGGTTGCCCCTCAGGCTGGAAGGAGCCGCGTGCACAGCCACCTTTTCTCGGCGGCCTCCTCACCCGAAGGCGGCTTGCTGGGTCGATGCGACTCGGCGGGGCAACCAGATCAGAAGCGTTCCTGCCCTCAGCAGTGCCATCCCGTTCATGCGTTCACATGGTTCGGTGCGCAAACGGTACACGTCCCTGAATGTTCAGTTGCGAAAACCGTTCAGGTCGTGAAGGATTCTGGTGTCCGGGCATCGAAGGCCGGGCATCGAGCAGCAGAAGGTGGCGAGGAACATGCACAGCACGTACCAGGGAATGCCCCGGACGACGCACACGGCGGGCGCGCACCGGCGCTACGGCCTGACGGACCCGACGGTCATCGAGACGTACGCGTCCCGCCGGGCGGAGGACCCGTCGCTGCTGAGTGGGAGCACCGGGCCGTCGTACGCGGACTTCTTCGCCGCACCCACCGTCTGACATGGTCGGATCCGCACCCCGTTCCTCGGAGGATTCGTCGTGCCGTTGACCGTCGTCCGCCGTGAGCACATGCACCTCTACGCGCGGGAGCCACGCTCTCGGGCCGCGAAGAACGCGGTCGAAGCGCTGTTGCGCCTCCAGCACGCGGAAGAGCAACAGCTCGAGCAGGCCCGGAAGGAATCCGGCCTGACGAAGAACGAGTTCCACGCGGTCCGGTACATGCTCCAGGCCCACCGCGACGGGCGGATCATGGGGCCGAAGGACCTCGCCGTGATGCTCAACGTGTCGAACGCGTCGGTGACGAAGATCGTCGACGGACTCGTGGCGAAAGGGGACTTCGTCCGCGCGCAGCACCCCACGGACCGGCGGGCGCAGGTGCTGGAGCCGACCGTGCAGGCCGCAGAGAAGATCGACGACGCCTACGCCCGGTACCACCGGGTCGTGGTCGAGATCATCGACCACCTACCGAAGGAGGACAACGACGTCCTCGCCCGGTCGCTGGAACAGGTCACCCAGGCCCTCGACGCAGCGGATCCGTCTCCCGCGTTCGAGGACGAGTACGTCGTCGAGGACGAGGACGAGGACGCCATCGAGTAAGCGTCACGACGACGCGTCATTGCCCGTCAACACTCCCTGATCCGGTCGGTTCAGGGATCATCTGGAGCCCACCGTTGCTGTTGACCGACCGCTTCAGGACGTCGAGCCACGCCTCGTTGACAGCCGGGGCCCTGCTGCCTTCGAACTTGAAACGGAGGCTCACGGTCGGGAAGATCCAGATGGTGCTCCGACCATCACCTTTCGACACGGGTTCCTTCCAGGAGAACGCGAAGCTCTCCTGACGGCGCAGCTTGCTGATGATGACGATCTGGAGGTGCGCGAGGGTGCGGTCGTCCATCTGGATCTCGGCGCTTTGGCCGTCGTAGATCAAGTACCCCATGTGGTTCTTCTCTCCGGTCGTGGTACGCGGTTGCAGTGACGTCTCGGAAGCCAGCCGCCAGGCCTGCGGACCAGCTCGGGCAGCACGGAGACGTCTGGAGCGAAGCCCCGGTGGAGCGAACGGGTTCGCTAGTTGGCGTCGGCCCACTGGGGGCCTTCGTCGAGGTCGGATTCCCTTGCGGCAGGACCGGTCAGCGTCCGTGCGTCGCCTGCCGGGTTGAGTGATCCCGTCGGCCGTGCGGCGTCCAGCAGCCGGACGGCGTCAGCTGAGCTGATGACCCAGGTCATCGTGGCGGTGACCGTTGCGGTCGTGCTGTCACTGAGATCGTCCGCGATGAAGTTCACGGCGACCTGACTGATCTGCTCCGCATGGACGGTGACGTTCTTGACACCGTCCACGATCGCTCGATCGTCGTAGGGAAGGTTGGAGAGAGCCATGCGGATCCGATCGGTTGCAGGTGAGGTGGCGAACGGCCGCGACCGAAAGTCGGGTGCTCGTGGCCGTTCGCGTGGAACAGGCGAAGGGGCACACCCTCGAGTAGCTGCTCAGGCGCTTCAGGCAGGTCCTGAGTTCGAACGAGACCGGCATCTCGATGGAGCGAGCCGCTCAGGGCCCGAGCCAACGGACAGCAGGTTGTCACCTACTTCTGGGAGCCGACACATGTGAGTGTGCGACGCCCGAGAAGAGGCGATGACAGCCAGCAGCCCGCGTGGAGCGTTCAGATCGGCGACGAGGCATGTTGCCCTGGAGATGAACGCGGTACCGACGCGGCGGGTGCGTTTCGGCTGTTGTCAGCCGGTTCGGTGCTGGTCGTCTTCGTCGTGACAGAGGTCAACGCGGCGGTCGAGGATCGCTTCGGCGAGGGTGTGGAGCGGTTGAGCGTTCGCGAACGCACGTGCATGGATGATGAGGAGCGCGTTCTCGACCGACACGTCGAGTTGCGCTGCCACCATCCCGGTTGCTTGTTGGACGTGTCGCCCGGACGGGTGCGTGACGGACGCGGCGGTAGGGGTGGCACGGGTGTCCATGTCGCGGACGGCGCCGGCGAGGATCCGTTGCGCGGTGAGGCCGGCCAGATGTGTCGCGTTGGTGATCTCTGCCGATGAGAGCGGTTTCGTGTCAGCCAGGTACAGGGTGACAGCGCCGATGTCGAGTGAGCTGGTGAAGAGGGGGAAGGACAGCACCCCCGACCAGCCCGTTCGTTGCAACATCACGAGGGCCGTCGGCCAGTCTTCCGCGTTGGCAGTGGCGAAGTCGTACACGGTGACGGGGCTCCGATCCCGGAGCGCTGACCAACCCGGGCCTTCCCCGAGTGCGACCTGCTGTTCGTCGGCGGTTGCAGCGCTCGGGCCGGATGCGGCGACGAGCGCCGTTCCGAAGATCCCCCCGAAGGTGGAGATCGCCGCTGCCGCAACCGGGAGGGAGTTGACGAACGGGCCGGTGAGGTCGTCCGGCGGGTGCTGCATTGCATCATCGGACCTGAGCATGGGCGCTCCCATCGGGATGGGCTGCAGCGCGGGGTCCAGGTACTGAAGCGATTGCGATGAGTGTACGTCTCGAACCTGTCCGCGCCACCCCTGGTGGAGCAATGATCGACGGCACCGGCCTCAGCAGGGTCTCTCTGCACTCCGATCCGACACGCGCAGCACCGCTTGTGCCCTTCGGGGGCGGAGAACTGTGGCGACATCGAGGATCGCGGCCCTCCACCGGTCACCTTCGCGACGAGCGGTCCGCACTCTGGATGGCAGATCCCTCAGCGGGGCTCTGACAACGCCGGCCAACGCTATCGGATGCGGCGTTCTGCGACGAGAGGGCACTCGAACGGGTTCCGGGCCGCGAGCCCGACGCGGTTGAGGTACGCCACCACGATCCGGTACGAATCGATCAACGTGGTCTCGGTGTACGGGACGTCGTGTTCGGCGCAGTAGTCCCGGACCATCTGGCGAGCGGCAGCGAGGTGCGGGCGGGGCATGTTCGGGAACAGGTGGTGCTCGATCTGGTAGTTCAGTCCGCCCATGAAGTGGGCCATGAACCAGCCGCCCCGGATGTTGCGGGAAGTCAGCACCTGACGGCTGAAGAAGTCGACTTTCTGATCGTGCGGGATGAGCGGCATCCCCTTGTGGTTCGGCGCGAACGAAGCACCCATGTAGAGCCCGAACACGGCGAGCTGCACGCCGAGGAACGCGAACGCCATCCCGACGGGCAGGAACCAGAACACCACGCCCAGGTAGATGCAGAAGCGGAGCAGGAACAGAGCCGCCTCGATGCGGCGTCCCCGGATCTCCTTCATGTTGCCGAGGACCCTCGCGGACTGCCAGTGCAGGTTGGCACCTTCGAGGAGCAGCAGCGGGAAGAACGCGTACCCCTGCACCCGGACCAGCAGGCGAAGGAACCCGCGTCGCTTCGCGGCGTCTTCTTCCCGGAACGACAGAGCGTCGAAGGACACGTCCGGGTCCTTTCCGACCGTGTTCGGGTTGCCGTGGTGGCGGGTGTGCTTGTTCATCCACCACGAATAGCTCACCCCGGCAAGGAACGTCCCGGCGTACTGGGCGCTGCGGTCGTTCCACTGGTTGGAGGTGAACACCTGCCGGTGGGCCGCCTCGTGGGACAGGAACGCGAACTGGGTGAACAGCACGCCCAGCACGCCGGCGACGAGTAGCTGCCACCACGACGCGCCGAGGATCACGAACGCCGTCCACGCAAGCCCCAGCACCACGATCAGCACGGCGAAGACGGTCCAGTAGTAGCCGGTGCGGCGCTCCAGCAACCCGCGGGCCTTGACCTGCTTCAGCAGGCCGGAGTACCTCGAGGTGCCGCTGTGTGATCCGGCCGGAGCTGGCCGGGTGCGTGTGTAGCCGATCGGTGTTGTCTCCGTCACGGTCTTGCATCCCTCCCGCGGCGTCCCACTGCACGCCGTCCCTCGTGCTGCACACAGAAGCAGAAGCACGATGAGAACGTGAAGAGGTTGGGCCGGCCGGACAGCGTCCCCGAAGTGCCCCACCACGGGCCTGTGGCTGCGTCGACCCGGAACTTGCGGAAGCCACGAACACCGTGAAGAGGGTCTCCGGCGACTGGACGGCGACGGAGCTCAGCAGTTGGAAAGCCGCAGGGAGCACGGACGGTGGCCCCCCCCTGGACACGTGTCCGGCGCGCGGTTGAACCGATTCCCCACAGCGATCCTCATCCGGTCAGTGGGATTGAGGGGCAGCCATCTACTCGTCGCGATGGACCACCGTCTGTCGGGACGACGGCGCGGTGCGTCGCAAGTGCAACGAGACCTCGTCGGGGGCTCGTGAAGAAGCTGACGGAAGTGCGACGCTGATCCCATGCGCACCAGGACGTTCGTCGTCATCGCCGGGATCGGCATCATCGCTGCCGCCGGCGTCAGCGTCCAAGCGCTTGTCACCCACGCCCACGCCCACAGCCTGGCCGAAGCCGCTGCAGCCTCCGAGGTACCGGCCCCGGATACCTCGGTCGAGGTGATGACCAAGACCTACCTGCGCGCGGCGAAGGACCACGACTGCGCCCTCACCCGACTGCTCACGACTCCGAACACGTTCGCCTGGTGCGGCGCAGCTCCGCACGGATGGTTCGACGGTGATCCGGAATTGCAGTCGTACCGCGATGTCGGGAAGCCGGAACTGGTCACGAAGGGCGTTGCCGGGCACGCTCAGGAGTGCGTGCAGTCCACGATCATGCAGCGGTGGATGAGCGGCGCGGACCCTGGCGAGCTGAGCTGGAGTTGGTGCTGGGTGCACACCGCCGACGGCTGGCGCCTGTGGGATCAGGGACAGGGCTAGACCCGACGAGCAGGAAGAGAGCACACGCGGTTCGGTAGCCGATGGCGGTTCCAAGGGGCCGTTGTAACGGGTGGTTGTGTCGAGTTCGTACTCCCGGAGCAGTCCGGTGGTGTTCTCGTTCGGGCCCGATAGCACCTTGGTGGCTCTCGGACGTACGACATCGATGCGAACGTCGTGTCGAAGGGCGACGACGGAACCGCTGTGATCGAGTACACCGCGACGAACGAGACCACCCTCGGGTCCGCGTTGCGGATCCCCGGGCTCGACTACGACGTGTTGAACCGGGCCGCTGGAGACCACGGCCCGCTCTCGCGGATCACAGAGCGATCCACACGGACGGAGAAGGTGAAGTGGTGAGCAGACGCCGGTTGGGCATCGCGACTCTGATCGCGGTGCTGTCGGTCCCGTTGACAGGCTGTGCCGTCCCGGCACAGCCTCAGGACTCCACCGGTACCCGGCGACTCAAGGGAGAGGACGGCGACCGCGCCGCCGAGTTCTGGTCAGCGCCGGGCGGGAGTACGCCTCCGGTCGCGACGGCCCCCACGTGGAGGCGAGGAACGCGGAGGGGTAGCGGAGGCGTTTCAGATTTCCAAACGACAGAAACCCCGACAGAACTGCGGTTCTATCGGGGTTTGTCGGTCGGGCTGACAGGATTTGAACCTGCGACCCCTTGACCCCCAGTCAAGTGCGCTACCAAGCTGCGCCACAGCCCGCGAGTCCCAGAAGGACCCAGACCCCGCCCCCACGAGGGAGGCTGCGAGCCCCGCCCCACACCCGACCGAGCGTGGAGCAGCCCGTCAAGCATAGCGGAAGCGGGAGCCCCACCGCGCCACGACGACGGACCTGCGCGCGTCACCCCCGCAGGTGCATCGGCTGGACGACCTGGCGCTCCCGCGACAGCCAGGGCAGCGCGAACCCGGCGAGCAACGCCCCGAGTCCGTCCGCCGCCAGGTCGCCGATGGTGTCGTCGTACCCGACGAAGATCGTGTCGTCGACGAGGTTGTGCCCGAGCCACTCGCCGATCTCCCACACCGAGCCGATCGCCATCCCGGCGGCGAGCGCCACGAGGGCGGAGAGCAGCACGCCGGCGCGCGGGGCCGAGACGACGACGCCGGCGTCCGAGGCGATCACGACGAGCAACGCCGCGAGCAGCCCGACCAGGATGACGTGGACGAGCTTGTCCCAGAGGAACACGGTCGTGTACCAGTCGAGCACGCTGCTCCAGGCGGCGACCAGGCAGAGCAGCACGACGGCCGCGTCGAACGTCGGTCGCAGCCCGAGCATGCGCGGAACGACGGTGCCGAGGAGCGCGAGGGTCGTCACGGCGAACGCGACCGCTCCCCAGCCCACGGCGGCGACGGGCACGCTCACCAGGGTGACGATCCGCAGCACGTCTGCGGCCCAGACGGCGCCGTGCGGCCGTCGGAGGAACGTCGGCCCGAAGGTGTCGATCACGCGGTTGCCCCGAAGGACAGCACGGCGTGCACGGCGAGGTGGTCGGACGGCCACACTCCCCCGGGCCGCCGGGTCGAGATCGCGGCGCGGGACACCACGGCGTCCGCGGTGGCGAACACGCCGTCGATGCGCGGCTTGTCGGCGCGCGGCTCCCGGTAGGCGGCGTACGTGCCGAGTTCCGCCGTCTCCAGGCGGGAGGCCCGCCTCCAGGTGTCCGTGATGCCCGCCTCCGCCAGTGCTCGCCACGGTGCCGACCCGGCCGACGCGTTGCAGTCGGCCATCACGACGGCGGGCAGGCCGGACTGGGCGACGATCCGGCCGAGCAGTTGCGCCGAGCGGAGTCGGGCCCAGGGCGATGCGACGTCGAGGTGCGTGGCCAGTGCCAGGAACCGTCGTCCGGTTGCATGGTCGTCGAGGACGGCCCCGACCGCGTGCCGGGGGAAGGCGGTCGCCCATGAGCGGGAGCCGGGGCGCAACGGTGTGCGGGACATCGCCCACGACCGGCGCTCGACGACGGTGCAGCGCTCGGTGTCGACCAGCAGTCCGACGGCCTCCCCGTCGCCGAAACGGTCGCGTCCGAGCAGGACCGCTTCCCAGCGCGACCCGATGCCGGTGGCGAGGTCGACGGCCTGGGGGCGCAGGGCCTCCTGGACGGCGAGGACGGTGGGCTCCTCGGAGGCGACGAGTGCCACCACGGCGTCGCGGCGGTGTTCCCACGAGTCGGGGTGGCCGGTGGGTCGGGGCACGCTGCGGCGCAGGTTGAGGGTCATGCAGTGCAGGTCGGGAGCGGCCACCGGCCCGATGATCGGTCGGTCGTCGGCCTGTCGGTGCATGTTCCCCTTCTACGAGACGGCACGGATGCGGTTCTCAGGGTGACGTCGGCTCGGCTCCTAGGGTGGCCCGATGCGTTCTCGACCCGCCCGGGCCCTGCTCGCGCTCGCTGTGACCGGTCTGGTGCTCGGGGTGACCGCCTGTTCGGCTGCGGCTCCGACCCCCCGTCCAACGCTCGCCCGGGCGTCGTCGGACACCGTGACCGTGGTAGCGGAACGGTCCGCCGCGGACCGTTCGGTCCGGACGAGTCGTGCCCTGTTCCGACCCGCGCCGGGTGCTGTCGTCGCGCCCGCCGGAGACGCCGACGCCGTCCGCGATGCGGCGAGCGCCGCGGTCGGCGCGCACGTGCCGGCCCTGCTCGTCGACTCCGGATCGAAGGAGGCGACCGCTGCCGTGGCCGACGAACTCGAGCGTCTCGGGGCGTCCTGGTACCGGGCGTTCGACGACGTGACCCTCGACACGCAGGTCGAGGAGCGGGACGTGCCGGAGGTGGGCCAGCGGGCGGAGGCGGGCCGGGCCTCCCGGCAGACGGTGCTCGTCGCGGACCGGTCGGACGACGCTGCCGCGGTGGCGTCGGCCCGCGCTGCCGACGCTCAGGTGGTGGTGATGCCTTCGGGCGTGTCGGACCCGGCTGCGTCGGGGGCGGTCGTCCGCGCGATGCACGGTGCGCAGGGGCGGCCGACGCTGTTGCTCGGGGCGTCGTTCGCGGACCTCGGCGATCCGGAGTGGGTGGTCCGCGCCGCGCAGACCGGGTACCGGATCGGCGGGGGTGGGCAGCGTCCGTTCGACGGCCACCGGTACACGGCTCTCTACGGCGCGCCCGGGGCGCCGGTGCTCGGCGTCCTCGGCGAGCAGGACCCGGCCGCGAGTGTCGCGCGGGCCCGGAAGCTGGCGGAGCAGTACCGCGGGCTGTCCGACGTGCCCGTGACGCCCGCGTTCGAGATCGGTACGGTCAGCGCGCGGGAGGTGAACGGCGTGTCGGGATGGCTCGCCGGGGTGGAAGAACTTCTTCGACGAGGACACCCCGACGCTGACGCCGGAGCAGACCATGTCCGAGGTGCAGCCGACGCCCTCGCTGGTCACCTACCAGTGAACGGTCGCGGGTTCTCCACGGACTGGAGGCCCGTGGCCGGGTTCGTCGGTCGGTCCTGACAGCATGGGGGCATGAGTTCAGCTGCTGCCTCCCCCGTCCCGCCTGCTGCGGTGCCGTCTGCCGACGCGGTGCCGACTGCTGACGCGGTGCCCTCTGCTGACATCGTGGCCGAGGCGCAGGAGGCCCTGCAGGCGCTGACGGGTCGGGTCGATGCGGTCTTCCACCCGGGGCAGCTCGAGGCGATCTCCGCGCTGGTCGAGCACCGGCAGCGAGCGCTCGTCGTGCAGCGCACCGGGTGGGGCAAGTCCGCCGTCTACTTCCTCGCCACGCTGCTGCTCCGGCGTCGGGGCGGTGGGCCGACCGTCCTCGTGTCGCCGCTGCTCGCCCTGATGCGTGACCAGGTCGCCGCAGCGGCCCGAGCCGGGGTCCGAGCGGTCTCGATCAACTCCGCGAACGCCCACGAGTGGACGGAGACCCAGGCAGCCCTCGCCCGGGACGAGGTGGACGTGCTGCTGGTCTCCCCGGAACGGCTGAACAACCCGAAGTTCCGTGACGAACAGCTGCCCGCGCTCATCGGGCGGATGGGCATGCTCGTCGTCGACGAAGCGCACTGCATCTCCGACTGGGGTCACGACTTCCGGCCGGACTACCGCCGCCTCGCCGAACTCATCCGGTCCCTGCCGCACGGCGTGCCGGTCCTCGCGACGACGGCGACCGCGAACGAGCGGGTGGTGGAGGACGTCGCCGAACAGCTGACCGCCGGGCCCGAGGACCCGGTGTTCACCATCCGCGGGTCGCTCGCCCGCGCTTCGCTGCGGCTCGGTGTGCTCACCCTGCCGGACGCCCGCGCCCGCCTCGGCTGGCTGCTCGCCCACCTCGGCGACCTGCCCGGCAGCGGCATCATCTACACGCTCACCGTCTCGGCGGCCGAGGACATCGCCCGGCTCCTCCGGGAGTCCGGGTACGCCGTCCGCGCCTACACCGGCCGGACCGACAACGACGAACGCGAGCAGCTCGAAGGGCAGCTGAAGGACAACCAACTCAAGGCCCTGGTCGCCACGAGCGCCCTCGGCATGGGGTTCGACAAGCCCGACCTGGGCTTCGTCGTGCACATCGGGGCGCCGTCCTCCCCCGTGGCGTACTACCAGCAGATCGGTCGTGCCGGCCGCGCCACCGACAACGCCGACGTCCTGCTGCTGCCCGGGCGTGAGGACCAGGAGATCTGGCAGTACTTCGCCAGCGCCTCGATGCCGACCGAGTCCCGGGCCTCGGCGGTGCTCGGCGCGCTCTCCGTCGACACCGCGATGTCGACCGTGGCCCTCGAAGGGCTCGTCGACATCAAGCGATCGACGCTGGAACTGCTCCTCAAGGTGCTCGACGTCGACGGCGCCGTCCGTCGGGTCGGCGGCGGCTGGGTCGCCACCGGTCGGCCGTGGGAGTACGACGCCGCCCGCTACGAGCGGGTCGCGGCCGCCCGTGCCGCCGAGGCCGCGTCGATGCTCACCTACGAGTCCACGAGCGCGTGCCGGATGCAGCTGCTCCAGCAGGACCTCGACGACCCCACCGCGGAACCCTGTGGCCGGTGCGACAACTGCGCCGGCGCCTGGTACCCGACGGACGTCTCGGACGCGGACCGCACGGGTGCCGCGAACGCCCTCGACCAGGTCGGCGTCGAGATCGCCCCGCGTGCGCAGTGGCCCTCGGGCATGTCCTCGCTGGGCGTCGCGGTCAAGGGCAAGATCCCGGTCGGCGAACTCGTCGCTCCGGGTCGGGCCGTCGCCCGGCTCACCGACCTCGGCTGGGGTGGTCCGCTGCGTGCCCTGTTCGCGAACGGGACCCCGGACGCACCGGTGTCCCGCGAACTCGTCGACGGCTGCGTCCGTGCGCTCAAGGACTGGCCGTGGGAGACCCGACCGACCGGTGTCGTCGCGATGTCCTCGCGCTCCCGCCCGCAGCTCGTCGCCTCGCTCGCCCAGGCGCTGTCCTCGATCGGTCGGTTGCAGCACCTCGGCACCCTCGACCGGGAGGGCGGGGTGCCGCGTGGTGACGGTGCGACGAACAGCGCCTACCGGCTGTCCGGCGTGTGGGACACGTTCGTCGTCGGACCGGAGCTCGCGGCGGCGCTGCAGGCGCACGCGGGGCCGGTCCTGCTCGTCGACGACCTGGTCGACAGCCGGTGGACGATGACCGTCGCCGGGCGGGAACTCCGACGGGCCGGGGTGTCGGCCGTGCTGCCGTTCGCGCTCGCCACCGTGGCCTGACAGTTCGCCCGGCCCGGCCCGCTCGGCCGCGCGGGACTGGGCGGGCGGGACCGAGGGCGGGCCGCCCCCGGTCGGACTACCCGGCCGAACCGATCGCGTCGAGCTCGGCGACGGCGTCGCCCGGCAGCACGAAGCCCGCGGACGCCACGTTGTCCCGCAGGTGGTCGACCGACGACGTCCCCGGGATCAGCAGCATGTTCGGCGAGCGCTGGAGCAACCACGACAGCGCGACGGTCAGGCGCGAGACCTCCAGGCGCTCCGCGACCCGGTCGAGTGCCCCGGACTGCAGCGGCGAGAACCCACCGAGCGGGAAGTACGGCACGTAGGCGATGCCCTGCGACGCGGTGAGGTCGACGAGGGCGTCGTCCTCGCGGCGTGCCACGTTGTACATGTTCTGCACGCAGACGATCGGTGCGTAGCTCTGCGCCTCCGCGAGCTGCTCCGCGCTGACGGTCGACAGACCGATGTGGCGGACGAGCCCGTCCGCCTGGAGGCGCGCGAGCGCCTCGACCTGCGGGGCGATCGAGCCCGGTTCCGGAGCATCGAAGCCGCCCATCCGGATGTTCACGACCTCGAGCTGCTCGAGCCCCAGGGTGCGGAGGTTCTCGTGCACCTGCGCCACCAGGTCGTCGGGCTGCCGGGTCGGCACCCAGTTGCCCTCGGCATCCCGCACCGATCCGACCTTCGTCACGATGTGCACGTCGTCCTCGTAGGGCGAGAGCGCTTCACGGATGAGTTCGTTCGTGACGTGCGGGCCGTAGAACTCAGCGGTGTCGATGTGCGTGATGCCGAGCTCGACGGCAGTCCGGAGCACCCGGACGGCCTCGTCGCGGTCGGCCGGAGGACCGAACACGTGCGGTCCGGCGAGCTGCATGGCGCCGTACCCGACGCGGGTGAGTTCGAGGTCGTCGGCGAGGCGGAACGTGCCGCCGGGGAGCGATGTCGTGGTCATGGCCTCCACGATGCTCCCCGTCACCCGTGCTGCCCAGATCCCCGACGATCCTGGGACCACGGGGACCAGGACCGGACCCCGGCACTGCGCCTACGATCGGCACCGTGAGCGACAACCCCCTCGGCGACCACCTGCGCGCCCGCCGCGAGCTGGTGCAGCCGGCGGACGTCGGCATCCGCGTGACGGGCGTCCGACGCACCCCGGGCCTCCGCCGGGAGGAGGTCGCGACGCTCGCCGGTGTCAGCGCCGACTACTACCTGCGCCTGGAGCAGGGGCGGGACCGCAACCCCTCACCGCAGGTCCTGGAGGCGCTCGCCCGGGTCCTGGGGCTCGACACGACCGCCACCGCGTACCTGCTCGGCCTGGCTGGCATCCGCCCGACCGTCCCCGCCAGACGCTCCCGCCCACACCGCCAGGTGGTGCCGGCCGGCACCCGCCAGCTCCTCGACGTGATCGGGCTGCCGGCTTTCGTCGAGAACCGGGCGTTCGACGTCCTCGCCGCGAACAGCCTGGCGACCGAACTCGCCCCGGGCCTCCGAGCAGGCGAGAACCGACTGCGGACGATGTTCCTCGACCACGACGAGGTCGAGCGGTACCCGGAGTGGCCACAGCAGCGGGCGGGGATGGTCGCCGCGTTCCGGACGTCGATCGGAGCGGACGTCGACGACCCGGACGTCGTCCAGCTGGTCGGCGAGCTCTCCCTCGGCAGCGAGGAGTTCCGGCAACTCTGGGCCCGCCACGACGTGCGGCCCCTCGGTGGGGGCGCGGTGCGGATGTGGCATCCGGAGGTCGGCGACCTGGAACTCCGCCGCGAGAAGTTGGCCGTCGGCGGCACCGACGGGCAACTGCTCGTCGTGCACCACGCGGAGCCGGGCTCACCGTCGGCACGCGGGCTCGCGCTGCTCGGTTCGCTCGCCGCGACACGGACGGCGGCAGCGCACTCCGCTACCGAACAGTCCGACGTGCCGGCTTCGGGAACGTGAGTCGCATGTGGTCGCTCGTCAGGACGTCGCCGATCCCGACCATGAGCACCGAGAACAGGATCTGCTCGATGACCATCCAGAACGGGTAGAGGCCCGGGATCGCCGCGATCACCAGCGTCACGATCGGGAAGACCCGGCTGAAGAGCCGCAGCCGCTGGTACGCCCAGTAGTACCCGAGTTGCGCCCGCCACGCGAACACGTAGAGCGTCAGGGTGATGATCAGCACGACCGTCGCGCGGAACCACACCGCCCACGGGACGACCTGCCCGGCACGGGTCAGCAGCACGGCGACGACGATCGCGGTCAGTCCGACGATCGTCTCGGCAACGAGCAGCCACCGGATCCACCGGAACGAGCGGACCGTGTCGGGATGAGCGAGCATGTCCTCGCGGATGACGTAGCCGCCCTGCCGGCCGCCGGCCAGGCGGTCCAAGCGGAGCCGGTTCCACGCCCGGTCAGCGGTCGCTGCCAGGCCGGATGGTCGCTGCGTCACCGTCCCATCGTGCCGTACCCGACGGCTCGCTGCTGCCCCGGGCCGCCGACGCGGCTGAGAGTCCGGCCTGCCGGAGTGCGGTCTGCCGGGAGGCGCGCCCTCCCCCGCCGTGCTCACCCGGTCAGAAGACGGGGAGCAACTCGGCGCCGCCGAGCAGGTCCCCGGTGTCAGCATCGACCAACAGGACGGAGTGCACCACCGGCGGCAGGTCCTGCGGGTCGACGATGACCAGTACGGGGTGTTCGCCGTCCGGTGTGAACGAGCCGAAGTCAGCGGGGACGTCGTCGCCGGTCCACTGCGCTCGTTCGCTCCCCAGGACGTCGCCCGAGGACAGCTGGACCCGCACCGCACCGACGTGCGACCCGGTCGTACCGGACCCTGCCGTCACCTGCACGCCGGTCAGGGTGATCTGGACGACCTGTTCGCCGACGACCTCGAGGCGGACGTTCCCGCGGACCTCGCCACGGATGGGGACGAGGTCGCCGGCGATCGGCAGTGCCCGTCGCCACCACGGACCCGACGCCTGCGCGTCGTCGACGGGGAGCCCGGTCGCGGCATCGATCATCGGAGCCTCGCCGGTGGCGCCCGTGGTCGGCTCGTCCGGGATGAACCCGTGGCCGATCGAGATCCCGGCGTCGTCCGCACTCGGGGACGGGTCAGGAACCGACGCCGACTTCGTTGCACCGTCCGCAGCCGACCACTGCACGACCGCGCCGGCGGCGACCACGACGAGCAGCACCAGCCCGGCCACGAGAGGCCATCGACGTCGAGACGTCGATCGCTCCCCTCGTGGCACGGACATGACGGCTCAGCGCTTCCGGCGCTCGCGCACTCGCATGTTGACGACGATCGGCGTGCCGTCGAAGCCCCAGACCTCGCGCAGACGGCGGGTGATGAACCGGCGGTACTGCGGGTCGAGGAACGCCGAGGTGAACAGCACGAACGTCGGCGGCTGGCTCGACGCCTGCGTGGCGAACAGGATGCGGGGCTGCTTGCCGCCGCGGACGGGGTGCGGGTGCTCCTGGACCAGTTCGGCGACGAAGGCGTTGACCTTGCCGGTGGGGATCCGGGTGTCCCACGACTCGAGCGCGGTCTCGAGGGCCGGCACGAGCTTCTCGAGGTGGCGGCCGGTGCGGGCGGAGATGTTCACGCGCGGGGCCCAGGCGACGTGCGCCAGGTCCTGCTCGATCTCGCGCTCCAGGTAGCGGCGACGCTCGTCGTCCAGCAGGTCCCACTTGTTGTACGCCAGGACCAGGGCACGACCGGACTCGAGGACCAGGTCGATGATGCGGAGGTCCTGCACGGACACCGGCTCGGTCACGTCGAGGACGACGACCGCGACCTCGGCCTTCTCGAGCGCGGCGGTGGTGCGGAGCGAAGCGTAGAAGTCGGCGCCCTGCTGCAGGTGGACGCGCTTCCGGATGCCGGCGGTGTCGACGAAGCGCCAGGTCTTGCCGCCGAGCTCGATCTGCTCGTCGACCGGGTCACGGGTCGTGCCCGCGAGCTCGTTGACGACGACGCGCTCTTCACCGGCGGCCTTGTTGAGCAGGGAGCTCTTGCCGACGTTCGGACGGCCGAGGATGGCGACGCGACGCGGGCCGCCGATCTCCTGCTTGGCGACCGCGGACACGTCGGGCAGCGTCGTGATGATGAGGTCGAGGAGGTCCGCGACGCCACGGCCGTGCAGTGCCGACACGGGGTGGGGCTCACCGAGGCCCAGGTTCCACAGCGCGTACGCCTCGAGGTCACGGCGCTCGTCGTCGGACTTGTTGGCGGCGACGATGACCGGGCGGTCGGTGCCGCGGAGCATCTTGACGACGTGCTCGTCGGTCGCGGTGATGCCGACCGTGACGTCGACGACGAACAGCACCGCGTCGGCGAGGTCGATCGCGACCTCGGCCTGGGCGGCAACCGAGGCGTTGATGCCCTTCGCGTCGGGCTCCCACCCGCCGGTGTCGACGATGGTGAAGCGCTTGTCGTTCCACTCGGCCTTGTAGCTGACGCGGTCGCGGGTGACACCGGGGGTGTCCTGCACGACGGCTTCGCGGCGGCCGAGGATGCGGTTCACGAGCTGCGACTTGCCGACGTTCGGACGGCCGACGATCGCGAGCACCGGCAGTGCCGGCAGGTACGCGACGCCGTCGACACCGAGCTTGCCGGCTTCGAGGAGTGCCAGGTCCTCGTCGTCCAGGTCGTAGTCCTCGAGGCCGGCGCGGAGCGCGCTTGCACGCTGGTCCGCTTCGGCGTCGTCGATGCCGGCGAGCCGCTCTCCGAGCGAGTCGTCGTACTCGGGGAAGTCGTCGTCACTTCGGTCGTCCAGCTGCGCCATGGTGGTTTCCTTGCCGGCGGCCGGTGGGCCGCGTGTTCGTGGTTCAGGTGCGGCCGTGTGGCCGGGTTGTCGTCAGTTCGTGGCCGAGCGGGCCAGGTCGACCACCGCCTGCACGGTCTGGTCGAAGTCGAGGTCGGTGGAGTCGAGGGTGGTGACGCCGTCGGCGGCGTTCATGAAGTCGACGACCTTCGCGTCCGCAGCGTCCCGACGGGCCAGGGCGGCCGAGGTCTCTTCGGCCGACTGCGTCGTGACCTCCGCCGACCGACGTGCCATCCTAACGGATTCGTCGGCGGTCAACAGGATCCGGACTTCGGCGTCCGGAGCGACCACCGTCGTGATGTCGCGTCCTTCGGTGATGATGCCCTGTCCGTCGGCCATCCGCATCACCTGGCGGAAGAGCGACACGAGCTTCGCGCGCACTTCCGGCAGCTTCGCGATGTGCGCCACGGCCGCGGTGACCTCCGGCGTCCGGATGGCGTCGGTGACGTCGACACCGCCGACGCGGACGAAGTAGTCGTCGGGGTCGGTGCCGATCGCGTAGTCGAAGGAGTCGAAGGCCGCGACCACCGCGACGGGGTCGTCCAGGTCGACGCCCTGCTGCAGCGCGTGCCAGGCGAGCGCGCGGTAGGCGGCGCCGGTGTCCTGGTAGCCGAAGCCGAGCGCACGGGCCGCCGCGCGGGAGACGCTGGACTTGCCGCTGCCGGCAGGGCCGTCCACGGCGATGACGAACTTCGCCACGAACGCTCCGGCGGGCAGGCCGGCGGGCATCGGGTCGCGGGTCGAACCGAGCTCGCCCGCACCCTGCCCGTCAGGACCGCCGGTGACGTCGCCGCCGCCGAGGGGCCCGGGCTGGTCCGTCGGGCTCGGCAGTCCGGAGTCGGGGGCGTCCGGGCCGCCGATGACGCCGGACTCGAGCGTGGTGTCGTTGTCGTTCAGGCCCATGCTGCTGCGATCCTCCATCCGCGACCCTCGAGTTCCTCGACGAGTCGCTGTTCGTGCTCCGGGACGACCGACACCTCGACGATGCCGATCTGCGCCCGGGGCGAGTGCTCGAGGCGCAGGTCCTCGAGGTTGATGCCGAGTTCCCCGATGGTGGTGAGGAGTTCGGCGAACTGCCCGGGTCGGTCGTCGATGAGGACGACGACCTGGGCGAACCGTGCGGTGGACCCGTGCTTGCCGGGCAGCCGTTCGACCCCGCGGTTGCCCGAGGCCATGGTCTCGGCGATCGCCCGAGGCGACCCGGCTGCGGCTGGGTCGGCGAGCGCGATGAGCACCCGGTCGAGTTCGTCGCGGAGGTCGGCGAGCACCGGCCGGATGTGCTCGGCGTTGGCTCCGATGATCTGCACCCACAGCCCGGGGTCGCTCGCGGCGATGCGCGTGACGTCTCGGACGCCGCCGCCCGCCAGACCGAGCGCTTCGCCGGGGGCGTCCCGCAGACGTGAGGCCATCAGCGTCGCCACCAGCTGGGGCGCGTGCGACACCACGGCGACGGCCCGGTCGTGCGACTCGGGGTCCATCGGGACGACGGTCGCGCCGAGGTCGAGTGCCAGGTGCTCGACCACGGCTGCGCGCTGGTGGCTGATGTCGTCGTGTCCGGCGATGACCCAGGGGCGACCGATGAACAGGTCGGCGCGGGCGGCGGTCGGACCGCTGCGTTCGCGGCCCGCCATCGGGTGCGAGCCGATGTACCGGGAGACGTCCGCTCCGGCGGCGCGGAGTCGGTCGAGCGGCCCGGACTTGACGCTCGCGACGTCGGTGACGACGGCGTCCGGGTGCGCGCGGAGTTCGCGTTCCACGACGGTCGCGGTGACGTCCGGCGGCACGGCGACCACGATGAGTTCGGGGTCGTCACCCGGTGCCGGGAGTCGTCCGGCGCCGTAGTCGACGGCGAGCGCCAGCGCGGCCGGGGAGACGTCGTCGAGGACGACGTCCACGCCCTTGTCGCGCAGCGCAAGTCCGATGGAGGCGCCGAGCAGTCCGGCCCCGACGATCCGCACCGGCCCGCGGACGCGCCGGTCGGTCTCGGCGCGCGACAGGCGGCTGTCGGTCGCGGTCGTGCTGGCGTCGGTCACCGGGCAAGCCTATCGAGCGCGGGTGCCGGGCAGCAGGACGGCGCCGGGCCTGTGGAGAAGTCCCCACCGGTCCCGGCGCCGTCCGTGTCGCTGTCGGTCCGCGACGGTCAGTCCGTGCTCTCCGCGTCGTCGTCCCCGGTGCGGGTGTCCGCGGTCCGGGCGATGCCGAGCAGCTTGCCGAGTTCGACCGTGGTCAGCTCACGCACCTCACCCGGCGCCAGGCTGCCGAGCTGCAGCGGTCCGAACGACCGGCGGACGAGCTCGACCACCGGGTGTCCGACGGCTTCGAGCATGCGGCGGACGATGCGGTTGCGGCCGGAGTGCAGCGTGATCTCGACGAGCGACTCCCCGCGCGAGGACTCGAGCAGCCGTGCCTTGTCGGCGGCGATCTGGCCGTCCTCCAGCTCGATGCCGTCGAGCAGCAGCTGCAGCGTGGAGGGGACCATGTTGCCGTCGACCTTCGCGACGTAGGTCTTCGTCACGCCGAAGGACGGGTGTGCCAGGACGTGGGCGAGCCCGCCGTCGTTGGTCAGGATGAGCAGCCCGGCGGTGTCGAAGTCGAGGCGGCCGACGTTGAACAGCCGCTCCTCGAACTGGTCGACGAACTGTGACAGGTCGGGACGGTCGTGCTCGTCCTGCATGCTCGACACCACACCGGTCGGCTTGTTGAGCACGACGTACCGCCGAGAGGTGTCGGTCTGCACCGGCACACCGTCGACCGCGACCTCGTCGGTGTCCGGGTCGACGCGGCGTCCGAGCATGTCGGCGACCTCGCCGTTCACCGTGACGCGGCCCTCCGAGATCAGGTTCTCGGCGACCCGTCGGCTCGCCACACCCGCAGCGGCGATCACCTTCTGCAGGCGCTCACCGCCTTCCTGGAGGTCCGGCTCGCCCCCGTCGGTCGCCGTCCCGTCCGCCGGGTCCCAGTCGGGGATGATCGGGCGTTCGGGCGTGCCCTCGGCGGGGCGACCGGCGTCGTCGCGCTCCCCGGCCGGGAGCGGCGTGGTCCTCTTGCGTGCCGGGTCGTTGCGGGGGCTCGTCGTGCCACCGACGTAGCGGCGGCCGTTGTGCCACACGCTGCTCGGGGCGCCGTCCGGGCTCCGGCGGTCCTCGCGGCGGGGGTCGCTGCCACGCTCGGCTCCACGGTCGTCCGGGCGGCGGGAGGCCCCGCGGTCGTCACGCCCGCGGTACCCGCCGCGCTGCTCGTCACGGCCACCCCGGTCGTCACGGCCACCGCGCGAGTCGCGTCCCTGGTACCCACCGCGCTGCTCGTCCCGGCCACCACGGTCGTCACGGCCGCCACGGGAGTCGCGTCCCTGGTACCCACCACGCTCGTCCCGTCCGGCGGTGCGGCGGTCGCCGGAGTCGTCGCGGCGCACGAAGCGGCCGCGATCGTCGTCACGGCTCACGAAGCCGCCACGGTCGTCGCTGCGTCGGTCGGCACCGCGCGTGTCACGGTCCGGACGTCCGCGGTACCCACCGCTGGTGCGGTCGTCGCCACCGCGGTACCCGCCGGAGGGACGGTCGTCCCGCCCGCGGTACCCACCGCTGGTGCGGTCGTCACCACCGCGGTACCCACCACGGTCACCCGTGCTGCGCTCGTCGCGGCCACGGTAGCCACCGGTCGGCCGATCTGCGCCACGTTCGTCGCGGCCGCGGAACCCGCCGGTCGGGCGGTCCCCACCACGCTCGTCACGTCCACGGAACCCGCCGGAGGAACGGTCGTCACGACCGCGGTACCCGCCACTGCTCCGGTCGTCGCCGCCACGGAACCCTCCGGTCGGACGGTCCCCACCACGCTCGTCCCGCCCACGGAAGCCGCCGGTCGGACGGTCCCCACCACGTTCGTCGCGGCCGCGGAAGCCGCCGGTCGGGCGGTCCCCACCACGCTCGTCACGTCCACGGAACCCGCCGGAGGAACGGTCGTCACGACCGCGGTACCCGCCACTGCTCCGGTCGTCGCCGCCACGGAACCCTCCGGTCGGACGGTCCCCACCACGCTCGTCCCGCCCACGGAAGCCGCCGGTCGGACGGTCCCCACCACGTTCGTCGCGGCCGCGGAAGCCGCCGGTCGGGCGGTCCCCACCACGCTCGTCACGTCCACGGAACCCGCCGGAGGAACGGTCGTCACGACCGCGGTACCCGCCACTGCTCCGGTCGTCGCCGCCACGGAACCCTCCGGTCGGACGGTCCCCACCACGCTCGTCACGCCCGCGGAACCCACCCGTCGGACGGTCCCCACCACGCTCGTCACGCCCGCGGAACCCACCCGTCGGACGGTCCCCACCACGCTCGTCACGCCCGCGGAACCCCCCACGGTCGCCGCCGCCGGCCCGGTCATCGCGCCCGCGGTACCCCCCGGAGGAACGGTCGTCCCCGCCGCGGTACCCGCCACGGTCGCCGCCCGCGGCCCGGTCGTCGCGTCCGCGGTACCCGCCGGAGCCGGCCCCGTCGCGTCCGCGGGGTGCGTCGTCACGGCGACCCGAGCCTCCCGGCCGGTCACCGCCCGGGCGACCCCCGCCGCGGCGGTCGTCGTCTCGTCGTGCACGGTCGTTCTGGTCAAACCCGGCCATCGGGGATCCCTTCGGTCTGCCCGAAACCGTCCGCGCCGTCCTCCAGGAGGGGCGAGATGAGCGGAAGCTCGTCGAGCGAGTTGATGCCGAGCTGCTGGAGCAGCAGCTCGGAGGTGACGTAGTTGATGGCGCCGGTCTCGGAGTCGGTGAACGACTCCTCGATGAGGCCGCGCGCGACGAGCGTCCGGACCACGCCGTCGACGTTGACGGCCCGGATCGCGGCGATCTGGGAGCGGGTGATCGGCTGCTTGTAGGCGACCACGGCGAGGGTCTCGAGCGCCGCCTGGGACAACCGGGCGGGGCGCTCGGCCTCGACGAACTGCTCGACGACGGCGTCGAGTTCGGCGCGGACGTAGAACCGCCAACCACCGCCGACCTCGCGGAGCTCGAAGCCGCGGCGGACCGTCCCCTCGACGCCGTCGAAGTCCGCGACGAGGCGGTCGACAGCCTGTCGGACGACGGGCACCGGCGCGCCGACGGCGGCGGCGAGCGCGACGAGGGACTGCGGCTGGTCGGCGATCATCAGGATGGCTTCGAGCTGCCGGTCGACCGGCGCCGCGACGGGCGGCACGTCGACGGGCGAGGTGTCAGGTGAGCGCTCCGCGGCCGCGGCACGGATTTCCGACTCGAGGGCGCGGGCGTCCTCGATCTCGTCCGCACCGCCCGGCTCGGCTGATCCTCCGGCGCGCGACCGAGCGCCGTGCGCGTGCACGTCATCCGTCATAGTCGGCTCCCAGGTTCGCGAGGCTCTCGTCCGTCCAGTCGAGCGCGGTCCACCGGAGGACGAGTTCCCCGAGCGGTTCGAGTTGTTCGAACGAGATGGAGGCGTTCCGGTACAGCTCCAGGATCGCGAGGAAACGAGCCACCACGATACCCGCCTGGTCGACCCCGGCGATGAGTTCGCGGAACGTGACGTCCGGCGACCCCTCGTCGGCGCGGGTGCGGAGGACCGACACCACGATGGCGGCCTGCTCCCGGATGCTCACCGCGGGGGCGTGCAGGTGGTCGAGGCCGACGGTCGGGATCTCGCGCGGTGCGAAGGCCAGCGCCGCCATCGCCGCGAAGTCCTGCACGGACAGGGTCCACACCAGCTCGGGCGTCCGAGCACGGAACCGTTCCTCGAGCCGGACGCTCCGCACGTGTCGTCGCGACTCAGCGCCCCAGCGGTCACCGAACCACTCCGCGGCCTGCTTGAACGCCCGGTACTGCAGCAGTCGGGCGAACAGCAGGTCGCGGGCTTCGAGCAGGGCCACGTCCTCGGCGTCGACGAGTTCGCCCTGCGGCAGCAGCCCGACGATCTTCAGGTCGAGCAGCGTCGCGGCGACGACCAGGAACTCGCTCGCCTCGTCGAGTTCGTCGCTCGACTCGGCCTGCCGGACGTACGCGATGAACTCGCCCGTGACGGCACTCAGGGCGACCTCGGTGATGTCGAGCTCGTGCTTCGTGATGAGCGACAGCAGCAGGTCGAACGGCCCGTCGAAGTTGCTGAGGCGCACCCGGAACCCGGGTGCGGTCGTGGTGCCGACCGGCGCGTCGGTCGCGCTCTCGGCGTGTCCGGCTGCGTCGGACGGGAGGCTCGTGGCCGGGTCCTCAGGCGACGGCGCCACGCTGGACGAGCTCTCGGGCCAGCTGCCGGTAGGCATGGGCCGCAGCGTGGTCCGGAGCCGTCTGCGTGATCGGTCGCGCCGAGACGGTCGCGTCCGGGAACTTCACGGTGCGCCCGATGACGGTGTCGAGGACGCTGTCGCCGAACGTCTCGACGACACGCTCCATGACCTCGCGCGAGTGCAGCGTCCGCGAGTCGTACATCGTCGGGAGGATGCCGTCGAGCACCAGCGCCGGGTTCAGCCGGTCGCGCACCTTGTCGATCGTCTCGATGAGCAGCGCGACACCGCGCAGCGCGAAGAACTCGCACTCGAGCGGGATGAGCACGCCGTGCGCCGCGGTGAGCGCGTTCACGGTGAGCAGCCCGAGGGACGGCTGGCAATCGATGAGGATGACGTCGTAGTCGTTCGACACCTTCCGCAGGACGCTCGCCAGGATCTGCTCGCGGGCGACCTCGTTGACCAGGTGCACCTCGGCCGCGGACAGGTCGATGTTCGCCGGGATGACGTCGAGCAGCGGCACGTTCGTCGGCTGGATGACCTGGTTCGGGTCCTTCACGGCACCCATCAGCAGGTCGTAGACCGTCGGGATGTCGTGCGTCCGGACACCGAGACCGGCGGACAGGGCGCCCTGCGGGTCGAAGTCGACCGCCAGGACACGGCGGCCGTACTCGGCGAGCGCGGCACCGAGGTTGATGGCGGTGGTGGTCTTGCCGACCCCGCCCTTCTGGTTGCACAGGGAGATGATGCGGGCGGGACCGTGGCCGTCCAGCTCTTCCGGCACGGGGAACGACCGCACGGGCCGACCGGTCGGACCCGTGACGATGTCGCCGGTACCGGAGGCTGTCGTCGGGATGCTGCTCACCGGGCCATCGTACCGGCGCAGTCGCGCCGGACCGGGCCGCACCGCCGGGCGGTGGCCGACGAGGCGGACGGGCCACGGGCCTCCCGGCCGTCGGAGAGCCGGCATCAGGCGGCGCGGAGGGCGACGCGCATGCTGTCGACGCGTTCCGCGATGACCGGATCGGTGGCCCACCGCTGCTGCAGGCGCCCGACGAGGTCGGTGATCTGTTCGCGGTCGAGGCCGGCGATGAGTCGGAGGCCGACCGTCAACTCGGGCCCGGCGAACCGCGACAGCGGGTCCCCCGGCGACAGCTCGACGCGGACCACGGCCGGCTCGGTCTCGATCGTGCCGGCGAAGGCCTGCGCGACCTCCGGGTCCTCGGAGCACGGCGTCCACGGGAGGTCCTGTCCGAGCGCCCACACCGCGGGGCGGCGGAGCACGAACTCCGTCGCTGCCGTCGGGTCGAGCACGACGAGCTGCGTGTCCTCGCTCGCGGCGGCCATCGCGACCCGGCGCGACTCGACCGGTATGGGTCGGGCGTCCACGTCCCAGGCGCGCATCGCCTCGACCGAGGTGAACGCCGGCATCACCGCACGACCGTCGGGGCCCGCGACCGTGACGATCGAGAGCTCCTGGGTCTTGTCGACGATGCGGCCGTCCGGCGTCTCGCCGACGTCACCGGCCTCGGCGACGAGCGGGATGAGCAGCCGTGCGGTGCGGAGGGCGTCGACGACCGCGCCGTGCGGGCCTCCGGACGCGACCGCGGTGATCGCGGCGACGACGGCGGGATCGGCCAGGCCGTCGTCCTCGGTGAAGGTCGTGTCGTGCGCGTCGAACGTGCGGCCGGCCCACGGGTTGCCGGCGGAGTCGCCAGCGTGGTCGTGCGCCGCCTGCTGGTCTGCTGCCTGCCGGTCTGCTGCCTGCTCGTCTGGGTCAGGGCCGGCACCCCGACCGTTCGAGATGCCCGCCACGGGACTACTCCGACGCGATGTCGAGTGCGGCCGGCAGCGTGAACGCGCCCGTGTACAGGGCCTTGCCGATGATCGCGCCCTCGAGCCCGTGCGGCACGAGCGTACGAAGCGCGCGGAGGTCGTCGAGCGTCGAGATGCCACCCGAGGCCACCACGGGCTGGTCGGTGCGGTCGCAGACCTGGCGGAGCAGGTCGACGTTCGGACCCTGCAGGGTGCCGTCCTTCGTCACGTCGGTGACCACGTACCGGGCACATCCGGCGTCCTCGAGCCGGTCGAGCACCTCCCAGAGGTCCCCGCCGTCCTCGGTCCACCCGCGGGCGGCCAGGGTGGTCCCGCGGACGTCGAGCCCGACGGCGATCTGCTCGCCGTACTGCCCGATCACACGGGCCGCCCAGTCCGGGTTCTCCAGCGCGGCGGTACCGAGGTTGACCCGGGCCGCACCGGTCGCCAGAGCGGCCTCGAGCGACGCGTCGTCGCGGATGCCGCCGGAGAGCTCGACGGACACGCCCTCGACCTCCCGGATGGCGTGGGCGATGACCCGTCGGTTGTCACCCCGGCCGAACGCGGCGTCGAGGTCCACGAGGTGGATCCACTCGGCACCCTGGTCCCGCCAGGTGCGCGCGGCAGCGACCGGGTCGCCGTACCCCGTCTCGCTGCCGGCTTCGCCCTGGGTGAGGCGCACCGCCTGGCCGTCGACGACGTCGACCGCGGGCAGGAGGACGAGGGGCTGGGTGGTGGAGAGCTCGGTCATGGTCCCGTCGGGATCGGGGGTCACAGCGACGAGACCCAGTTGCGGAGGAGGCGGATGCCCGGCTCGCCGGACTTCTCCGGGTGGAACTGCGTGGCGCTCAACGGGCCGTTCTCGACGGCGGCGACGAAGCGCTCCCCGTGCTCGGCCCACGTCAGCTTCGGGGCGCGGAACGGACCGTAGGCGTCGAGCGGGAAGTCGGTGACCCCGTAGGAGTGCACGAAGTAGAACCGCTCGTCGCGGAGGCCGTCGAAGAGCACCGAGTCCTCGGGCGCCTGGACCGTGTTCCATCCCATGTGCGGCAGGACGTCGGCCTTGATCGGCTCGACGACACCCGGCCACTGTCCGAGGCCCTCGACGTCGGCACCACGCTCCACGCCGCGGGCGAAGAGCACCTGCATGCCCACGCAGATGCCGAGCACAGGACGGCCACCGGCCAGACGGTGGTCGACGATCTCGCCGCCGCGGACCCCTTCGAGCTGGTCGACGACCGCGGCGAACGCGCCGACCCCGGGAACGAGCAGACCGTCGGCCGCCAGGGCCGTCTGCTTGTCGTTCGACAGGGTGACGTCGGCCCCGGCACGTTCGAGTGCCTTCGCCGCCGAGTGGACGTTGCCGGAGCCGTAGTCGAGGACGACGACGTTCGGGCGGGTGGTGCTCACAGCGTGCCCTTCGTGGACGGGATGCCGTCGACGCGCGGGTCGAGTTCGACGGCGCGGCGCATCGCGCGGGCGAAGGCCTTGAACTCGGCCTCCGCGATGTGGTGGGGGTCGCGGCCGTCGAGGACGCGGACGTGGACCGTGATACCGGCGTTCATCGTGATCGCCTCGAACACGTGCCGGACCATGGACCCGGTGAAGTGTCCGCCGATCCGGTGGAACTCGAAGCCGGCGGGCTCTCCGGTGTGCACGAGGTACGGACGACCGGAGACGTCGACGACCGCCTGGGCCAGTGCCTCGTCGAGCGGCACGAGGGCGTCGCCGTAGCGACCGATGCCCGCGCGGTCACCGAGGGCCTGACGGAGCGCCTGGCCCAGGACGATGCCGGTGTCCTCCACCGTGTGGTGCACGTCGATGTCGGTGTCGCCCGAACTCTGCACGCGCAGGTCGATCAGCGAGTGCTTGCTGAAGGCGGTGAGCATGTGGTCGAAGAACGGCACGCTCGTCGAGATCTCGGAGGTGCCGGTGCCATCGAGGTCGAGCGACAGGGAGACGGTCGACTCACTCGTCGAGCGGGTGATCTCGGCGGTGCGCGCGGTCATGCTCCAACCCTAACGGGCGGCTGCTCGGCGGCGACCTCGCGCATCGCGTCGAGGAACGCGGTCGTCTCTTCCGCCTTGCCGGCGCTGACACGCAGGTGGTTCGAGATGCCGAGGTCACGCACGATCACGTCCCGCTCCAGCAGGGACTCGAACGCAGCACGCGGGTCGGCGACGCCCCCGAACAGGACGAAGTTCGACCACGTCTCGTGCGGCTGGTACCCCATGGCCCGCAGCTCCGTCACCATCCGATCGCGCTGCCCGCGGATGTCGTCGACCATGCGGAGCATCTCCGGGGCGTGACGGAGGGCGGCGACCGCGGCGGCCTGCGTCAGCGCGGACAGGTGGTACGGCAGGCGGACCAGGCGCAGGGCGTCGATCACGGCCGGGTCGGCGGCGAGGTAGCCGACCCGGGCGCCCGCGAACGCGAAGGCCTTGCTCATCGTCCGCGAGACGACCAGGCGCGGGCGTCCGGGCAGCAGTGTGAGGGCCGTCGGCTGGCCGGCGGGCATGAACTCGGCGTAGGCTTCGTCGACCATCACGATGCCGTCGGTGGCCTCGTAGACGGCCTCGATGGTCGCGAGGTCGAGGGGCGTGCCCGTCGGGTTGTTCGGCCCGCAGAGGAACACGAGGTCGGGCTGGTGCGCACGCACCGCGGCGACCGCGGTCTCGGGAGAGATGCGGAACTCGGCGTCCCGCTCGGCCGCGATCCAGCGGCTGCCCGTGCTCGACGCGATGATCGAGTGCATCGAGTAGGTGGGCGGGAACCCGAGCACGCTGCGCCCCGGACCGCCGAACGCCTGGAGCAGCTGTTGGATGACCTCGTTCGACCCGTTCGCTGCCCAGATCGACTCGGCACCCAGACCGTGTCCGAGGTACCCGGCGAGGGACTCCCGCAACTCGGTGAACTCGCGGTCCGGGTAGCGGTTGACGGTTGCCAGCGCCTGACGGATCGAGGCGACGATGTCGTCGGCCACGTCCTGCGGCACTGGATGCGTGTTCTCGTTGACGTTGAGTTGCACGCGGACGTGCTTCTGCGGGGCGCCGTAGGGGCTCTGCCCGCGGAGGTCGTCTCGGATGGGGAGGTCTTCGAGCGTGATTGCCACCGATCCATCGTAGGCCGCGCTGCCCGCATGCCCACCGGCCGTCCGGACGGTCACGCCACGGGCGAACGTCTGCGGAATGCCCGACTCTCAGTGCCGCGTCAGTGCTCGTACTGCGTGGGGATCGAGATCTCTTGCCCGGCCTGCACCGCGGACCCGTTCAGGGCATTGAGGCTCACGACGTCCTGGATGAAGTCACGGGGGTCGGAGTTCGGCGCGGTGTCCTCGGCGACCTGCCACAGCGTCTCGCCCGGCTGGATCGTCACGGTGTCGAAGTGCACGTTCGCCGCACGGTCACCGGCCGAGGCCTGGCCGCCGTTCAACATCGCGATGCCCACGCAGAGCAGGACGGGGACAGCCGCGAGGGTGGTGAAGACCACTCGCCCGCGACGGGTGAGACGGAGGCGCGTGCGCGCGACGGGTGCTGCGGTGTGCTGCATGTCCGCGATGGCGTTGGTACTCATGTCGTTGCCTTCCTGCTTGCCTTGGTGTCGGTCGACCGTCGTGGCCGTCCGAAGCCGTGTACCGAACATACGTTCGACTCGGAGGTTGCACAACCCCTCGTGTGGGATTCGTGGGGGTTTTTCTTGCGACACGCTCGAACAGGTGTTTGTCCGACATGTCACGGTCGGATACTGTTTCGATCGACTGGAGCAAGTCTTGCCGGGACCACTGACATTCCCGCGGGGCACGGTTCCACTCCGGACGAAGGGCGAGACGTGGCGGACGAACTGCGCGGACAGAAACCGTTGACGGCGAAGCAGCAGTCGATCCTCGACGCGATCCGAGCGTCGATCGCGAGCCGGGGCTACCCGCCGAGCATGCGCGAGATCGGCGACGCAGCCGGCCTGTCCTCACTGTCCAGCGTGTCCCACCAGCTCGGGCAGCTCGAGCTCGGCGGCTGGATCCGCCGAGACCCCAACCGTCCCCGCGCGCTCGAGGTCCTGGTCGACGAGCCGACCCCCGACTCCGACGGCCCCGACGTCGACGCCACGACCCTCGTCCCCCTGGTCGGACGCATCGCCGCGGGTGTCCCGATCACCGCTGAGCAGCACGTCGACGAGATCATCCCGCTTCCCCGTCAGCTGGTCGGTACGGGCGACCTCTTCATGCTCAAGGTCGTCGGCGAGTCGATGATCGACGCCGCGATCTGCGACGGCGACTGGGTCGTGGTCCGGTCGCAGCAGACGGCCGAGAACGGCGACGTCGTCGCCGCGATGCTCGACGAGGAAGCCACGGTCAAGGTCTTCCGGCAGCGCGACGGCCACACCTGGCTGCTCCCCCGCAACACCGCGTTCGAACCGATCCTCGGCGACGCGGCGACGGTCCTCGGCAAGGTGGTGGCGGTCCTCCGCTCCCTCTGACCCCGCAACACGCAACGAGGGCGGCTCCTCGCAACGGGATCACGTTGCGGGGAGCCGCCCTCGTTGCGTTCTGCGGATCGCGTCCGGCCGGCAGCGCGAACGACGGGAGGCGCGGTGCCAGCCGGCACCGCGCCTCCCGTCGGACCAGCCGTCAGGCGGACGGGGTGGGCGCGACCACGTACGGGTCGAGCTCGGCGACCTCGCGCTGGAAGACCCGCACCCGCAGGCGTGTGCCTTCCTCGACGTAGTCGAGCGACTCGACCGCGCCGGAGTCGTGCAGCTGCGACACCAGGTCTCCGCGCGAGAACGGCAGGACCACGGTCAGTTCGACGTCGGGTTCCGGCAGCCGTTCCTCGATGGCGTCGAGGAGCTCCGGGATGCCCTCGCCCGTGCGGGCGGAGACGAACACGGCGTCCGGCGCGAGCCCGAGGAGCAGCATCCGCTGCGTGTCGTCGACCAGGTCGGACTTGTTGAAGACGACGACCTCGGGGACGTCGCGGGCGCCGACGTCGCCGATGACCTCGCGGACCGTGGCCAGCTGTGCCGCCGGGTCCGGGTGCGAGCCGTCGACCACGTGCACGATGACGTCGGCGTCGCCGACCTCTTCGAGGGTGGAGCGGAACGCTTCGACCAGCTGGTGCGGCAGGTTGCGGACGAACCCGACGGTGTCGGTGAACGTGAACTCGCGACCCTTCGCGGTGCTCGTTCTGCGGACCGTCGAGTCCAGCGTCGCGAACAGCTGGTTCTGCACCAGCACTCCAGCGCTCGTCAGGCGGTTGAGCAGCGACGACTTGCCGGCGTTCGTGTAGCCGGCGATCGCGACGCTGGGGACCTCGTTGCGGTTCCGCTCGGCACGCTTGGCCTCGCGGGCGGGGGTGAAGCCGGCGATCTGCCGACGGAGCTTCGCCATCCGGGTGTGGATCTTGCGGCGGTCGAGCTCCATCTTCGTCTCACCCGGGCCACGGGAACCCATGCCCGCACCGCCGGAGACCTGACCACCAGCCTGTCGGGACATCGACTCACCCCAACCACGCAGACGCGGCAGCAGGTACTGGAGCTGCGCGAGCTCGACCTGCGCCTTGCCCTCCCGCGTGGAGGCGTGCTGGCTGAAGATGTCGAGGATCACGGCCGTGCGGTCGATGACCTTGACCTTGACGACGTCCTCGAGTGCACGGCGCTGTGAGGGCGCGAGCTCGGTGTCGGCGATCACCGTGTCCGCCCCGGTGGCCTTGACGACCATCGCCAGCTCCTGGGCCTTGCCCTTGCCGAGGTAGGTCGCGGGGTCCGGGTTCGGACGGCGCTGCAGGAGCCCGTCGAGCACCACGGCGCCGGCGGTCTCGGCGAGGGCCGACAGCTCGCGGAGGGAGTTCTCGGCGTCCGAGGCGTCGCCCTGCGCGTACACGCCGATCAGGACGACCCGCTCGAGTCGGAGCTGCCGGTACTCGACCTCGGTGACGTCCTCGAGCTCGGTGGAGAGACCGCCGACCCGGCGGAGCGCCGCGCGGTCGTCACGGTCGTACTGTTCGCCGTCGCCGTCCCAGCCCTGCTCGTCGACCGAGCGGGTCTGGATCGCCTGTGCCGGCGCGAAGATGGAGGAGGCGGCGCGCTTGTCGGCGTTGCGCAGCACTCGCTCGACGACACCGTCTGCGCTGTCGTCGTGGATGGTCTGTTCGTCCTGCTGATGGGTATCCGTCATGCTGTCCACAGGCTACCTCCGGACGCCTCAGGACACACGGGGTTCCCGGTACGGTTCTTCCATGGCGAACGACCACTACTTCTCGGCCACCCCGGAGAGCGCGGCGCGACCGCGGCAGATCCGGGTGACCCTCGCCGGTCGGACGCTCGAGCTCACCACCGCGGCGGGTGTCTTCAGCCCCGGCGGCGTCGATCGCGGCACGAGCGTGCTGCTGCAGAACGTCCCCGCTCCCGCGCCGGACGGGAACCTGCTCGACGTCGGCTGCGGCTGGGGGCCGCTGGCGATCACGATGGCGCTGCAGTCCCCGGACGCCCACGTGTGGGGCGTCGACGTCAACGAGCGCGTGCTCGACCTGGCCCGGACCAACGCGGCCGCCGCCGGTGCGGAGAACGTCACGGTCGGACTGCCCGCGGAGATCCCCGCTGACACGACGTTCGCCACGATCTGGTCCAACCCACCGATCCGGGTCGGCAAGGACGAACTGCACGACATCCTCCGCACCTGGATCCCGCGGCTCGCGGTCGGCGGCGACGCCTGGCTGGTCGTCTCGAAGGACCTCGGGGGCGACTCCCTGCAACGCTGGTTGCAGCAGATGCTGGGGGACGGCTTCACCGTCGTGCGGGCGACGACCGACAAGGGCTTCCGCGTCATCCGGGTGCACCGCACAGCCTGACGAGCGCGCTCGCGCGGTCATCCGGGAAGCGCGGTCAGGCTGGAGTGCGCGGTCATGGCATGGAGACGCGGGCTGCTCAGCCTGGAGGCACGGATCGCCGCACCGACGTCCGCCCGGTGATCCGGGCCTCCCGTCCGACGGCACCGTCACCCTCACCCTCACCCTCACCCTCACCCTCACCGGGAGCGGCGCACCCGCTCAGACCGTCAGGTCTCCGGAGAACACGAGCTCGGCCGGACCGGCGAGCGAGACGTGTTCGCCGTCCTCGGTCGCCGTCATGCGCACGGTGAGCACGCCACCCGGCACGCGGACGCGCCAGGTGTTCGGTGCCGAGGCTCCAGCCCAGTGCCGGGTGGCGAGGGCGGCGGCCACCGCGCCGGTGCCGCAGGACAGTGTCTCGCCACTGCCCCGCTCGTGCACGCGCATCGTGATCTCGCCGACGCCGTCGGTGACGAGCGGGTCACCGGGCAGGACGAACTCGACGTTGGCACCGGTGGCCGGTGCCGGGTCGAGGACCGGGATGTAGGTGAGGTCGATGCCCGCGAGCTCCGCTTCGCTGGCCACCGCGACGACGACGTGCGGGTTGCCGACGTCGATGCCCAGACCGGGACGCGCGTTGTCCAGGTCCTTCGCCCGGACGAGGACGTCGTCCGCTCCCCCGCCGTCGATGCCGAGTCCCCAGCGCCCGAGGTCCGCGGCGAACCCGTTCGTGGAGCGCCGGATGTCGACGACGCCCTTCCGGCTGCCGACCGTCAGCGTCCGCCCGGGCTCGAGGTCGACGAGCCCCGCCTCGGTCAGGTACCGGGCGAAGACGCGGATGCCGTTGCCGCACATCTCCGCGACCGAGCCGTCGGCGTTGTGGTAGTCCATGAACCAGGTCGCGTCGGGGTCCTCGTCGAGGATGGCCCGTCCTTCCGGGATCGCGTCGGAGCGCACGGCACGGATGACGCCGTCGGCGCCGACCCCGAACCGACGGTCGGCGATCGCGCGGATCCGGTCGGGGGTCAGGTCGACCGTGGCGTCGGGGTCGGCGAACAGGATGAAGTCGTTGCCGGTCCCGTGGCCCTTGGTGAAGTGCAGCTCGGTCACGGGACGATCCTACGGGCCAGGTCGGACAGCTCCGCCGTGCCGGCCCCGGTGACGTCGAGCGTGCTGACGTGCGTCGTGTCACCGTCGGTGTAGCGCTTGAACCAGGAGACCTGCCGACGGGCGTACTTGCGCGTGGCGATGCTCGTGGCCTCGACGGCCTCCTCGGTGCTCGCCTCGCCGCGGAGGACCTGCAGCGCCTGCGCGTAGCCGATCGCGGCACGGGCCGTCGGGCCCTGCTCGAGCCCCTCGTCGCGGAGGCGCGCGACCTCGTCGACGAGCCCGTCGGCGAACATCCGCTCGGCCCGCACGCGCAGGGCGTCGACGAGCTGCTCACGGTCGCGACGCAGGTGCAGGACCTGCGCGGGTCGCCAGGACCGCGGGGCGGACGGGAGGCTCGGCGTGACACGGTCTGACCGGCTCGCGATCTCGACGGCGCGGATCAGACGACGCGGGTTCCGCGCGTCGATGACGGCGGCGGCCTCGGGGTCGAGCGCGCGGAGCCGCTCGAGCAGGACGTTCGGGCCGAGTTCGCGGTGCTCGCGCTCCAGTTGCTCGCGGAGGACCGGGTCGGTGCCCGGGAACGCGAGGTCGAACAGCACCGCCGAGACGTACAGCCCGCTGCCGCCGACGAGGACCGCGACCCCGCCGTCCGCCGTGATGTCCGCGATGACGGCTCGGGCGTCGCGCTGGTACGCGGCGACGCTCGCCTCGTCGGTCACTCGGAGGACGTCGAACAGGTGGTGCGGGATGCCACGCCGTTCGGACTCCGGGACCTTCGCCGTCCCGATGTCCATGCCGCGGTAGAGCTGCATGGCGTCCGCGTTGACGATCTCCGCCCGTCGGCCCTGCGCCCGGTGCCGCTCGGCGATGTCGAGGGCGAGTTCGGACTTGCCGGTGCCGGTCGCCCCGACGACGGCGACGACGGCGATCAGGTCAGCGGCCGACACGGAGCGTGGGGAGGCCGAGCGACACCGGGCGGGCGCCCTCGCCGGGCACGGTCGGGGTCGGGACGCCGCAGGACTCGGCCTGCGCGGTGTCCCAGGCGTCGCCGGCCCGGGTGCGACGGATGCGCAACGGAGCGTCGGAATCCGCGAGGAGGAAGTGGGGTGCCGACCTGGTGATGTCCACCGAGACCACGTCGCCGGGCCGCGGGACCTCGGAGCCGGTCGGGACGGCGAAGTGCACCAGGCGGGAGTCCTCCGCGCGGCCGGAGAGCCGGCGCGTGGCGTCGTCCTTCTTGCCTTCACCCGTGGCGACCAGGACCTCGACCGTGCGACCCACCTGCGCGGCGTTCTCCTCGGCGGTGATGCGCTCCTGCAGCGCGATGAGTCGCTCGTACCGTTCCTGCACGACCTGCTTCGGCAGTTGCTCGTCCATCGTCGCGGCCGGGGTGCCAGGACGGATCGAGTACTGGAACGTGAACGCCGTCGCGAAGCGGGCCTGTTCGACGACCCGGAGTGTGTCCTGGAAGTCGGCTTCGGTCTCGCCGGGGAAGCCGACGATGACGTCCGTGGAGATCGCCGCGTGCGGGATGGCGGCACGCACCCGGTCGAGGATCCCGAGGAACCGCTCGCTGCGGTAGCTGCGACGCATGGCCTTGAGCACCCGGTCGGACCCGGACTGCAGCGGCATGTGCAGCTGCGGCATCACGTTCGGCGTCTCGGCCATCGCGGCGATGACGTCGTCCGTGAACGCGGCGGGGTGCGGGCTCGTGAAGCGGACGCGTTCCAGACCGGCGATCTGCCCGGTGGCGCGGAGGAGCTTGCCGAATGCCTGGCGGTCGCCGAACTCGACGCCGTAGGAGTTCACGTTCTGGCCGAGCAGGGTGACCTCGATCGCCCCGTCGTCGACGAGCGCCTGGATCTCGGCGAGGACGTCGCCGGGACGGCGGTCCTTCTCCTTGCCGCGCAGGGAGGGCACGATGCAGAACGTGCAAGTGTTGTTGCAGCCGACGGAGATCGACACCCAGCCGCTGGAGGTCGACTCCCGCTTGGTGGGGAGCGTCGACGGGAAGACCTCGAGCGACTCGAGGATCTCGAGCTGTGCCTCGCCGTTGTGCCGCGCTCGTTCGAGCAGGGTCGGCAACGACCCCATGTTGTGCGTACCGAAGACGACGTCCACCCAGGGTGCCTTCTCGAGGATGACGTCCTTGTCCTTCTGCGCCAGGCAGCCGCCGACCGCGATCTGCATGCCCGGGTGGTCGCGCTTGATCGACGCGAGGCGCCCGAGGTTGCCGTAGAGACGCTTGTCGGCGTTCTCGCGGACCGCGCAGGTGTTGATGACGACGACGTCAGCCTGCTCGTCCTCGGACCCGAGGGATCCGGCGGCGACGTACCCGGCGGCGCGGAGCGAACCGCTGAGCCGCTCGGAGTCGTGCACGTTCATCTGGCACCCGTACGTGCGGACTTCGTAGGTACGCGGGCGCGAGGCGACGGTGTCCATGATCGTCCAGTGTAGGTCCGGACTCGGGGACCCCGGCGGCGGCGCCGGGACGTCCGCGCGGAGGCACCGGGAGCGCGAGAACGGGCCGGAGCGCGTCCGCTCCGGCCCGTTCCTGACACGTCACGCGGCAGGCATCACTCGTCCGTCACTCGAAGCGGACGGTCCCGCCCCCGGTCGTCGGACGTCGCGGTCCGTCCAGGGCACGCTCGACGGCGACGCGCACGACACCACCGTTGTAGCCCTTGCGCATCAGGAACCCGGACAGCCGGCGTTCTGCGGTCGCCCGGTCGAGGCCGCGCATCTGTCCGGCACGCTTCGCAGCCAGCTCGAGGGCCCGGACGAACTCGTCGTCCTCGTCGTCGGCGGCCGCTTCGAGGGCGGCGTCGATGGCGGCCTGGTCGATACCCCGACGACGGAGGTCGGCGACGATCGCCTGCCGCCCGAGCCCCTTCCGCGAGTGCATCCGGTCGACCAGGTCGGTGGCCAACGCGACGTCGTCGAGCAGCCCGACCCGCGTCAGCCGCTCGATCTCGTGCTCGATGACGTCCGGGTCGAACTCGTCCTGCTTGACGAGCATCGTCCGGAGTTCGGAGGTGCTGACGCCACGACGGCTCAGCGCTCGCATGCTGATGCGCTCGGCGTCAGCACGCTGCTCGTCGAGCGGCCGCGGTGCGTCGGCGGGATCGATCTCCCCGCCGGTGATCGAGAAGACCGACGCGGTCGGGGCATCGGCTTCCTCCCCGTCGTACCCGCTCTGCTCGGCACGAGTCGTGCGTCCGGAGCCGTCCCCCACCACGGGCGACAGCCACTCGGACTGCACGCCGCGGATCGGCAGCGGCACCGGGGTGTCTGCGTCGGGACGGTCGGCGCCGGCGCTGCTGTCAGCCTCGGGGGCGTCCTCGGGGCCAGCCGACTGTGGAGGAGCCGTCCGCGGCGCCGCAGCGGACGAGCCCCGACGGGACCGCGCACCGAACAGGTCGGTGACGGGTGCGAGGTCCGCGTCGTCCTCTCCGGCCGTCACGCGCCCTTCGCGACCTTCGGCGCGATCGACTCGACCGGTGCCGCTTCCTTGGCCCCACCGACACCGAGCTTGGCGAGGATCTTGCCCTCGATCTCGGCCGCGATCTCGGGGTTCTGGATCAGGAAGGCACGGGAGTTCTCCTTGCCCTGGCCGAGCTGGTCACCGTCGTACGTGTACCAAGCACCGGACTTCTTGACGATGTTGTGGTCGACACCGAAATCGAGCAGCGAGCCTTCGCGGGAGATGCCGACGCCGTACAGGATGTCGAATTCGGCCTGCTTGAAGGGCGGCGCCATCTTGTTCTTCACGACCTTGACGCGGGTGCGGTTGCCGACTGCTTCGGTACCGGTCTTCAGTGTCTCGATGCGGCGGATGTCGAGGCGGACGGAGGCGTAGAACTTCAGCGCCTTACCGCCGGACGTGGTCTCCGGCGAACCGAAGAACACGCCGATCTTCTCGCGCAGCTGGTTGATGAAGATCATCGTGGTCTGCGTCTGGTTCAGGCCACCGGCCAGCTTGCGGAGGGCCTGCGACATGAGGCGTGCCTGCAGACCGACGTGCGAGTCACCCATCTCACCTTCGATCTCGGCACGCGGCACGAGGGCTGCGACGGAGTCGATGACGATGAGGTCGATGGAGCCCGAACGGACGAGCATGTCCGCGATCTCGAGGGCCTGCTCAGCCGTGTCGGGCTGCGACACCAGGAGCGCGTCGATGTCGACACCGAGCTTCTTGGCGTACTCGGGGTCGAGCGCGTGCTCCGCGTCGATGAACGCGGCGATGCCGCCGTTCCGCTGGGCGTTGGCGATGGCGTGGATCGTCAAGGTCGTCTTGCCGGAGGACTCCGGACCGTAGATCTCGATGATGCGGCCACGGGGAAGTCCACCGATGCCGAGCGCGACGTCCAGCGCGACGGAGCCGGTGGGGATGACGGCGACCGGAGCACGCTCGTCGGTCCCGAGGCGCATCACGGCACCCTTGCCGAACTGACGGTCGATCTGGGCGAGTGCGGTCTCGAGGGCCTTCTCGCGGTCTACTGCTGATGGCATGGGATGCTCCTTCGTGCTGGTGACGGCCGCCTGTAGGCTGTCGCGTCCGGACCGGCCGATGGTGCAAGGCCACTCGTTCTGCGACAAGGCTTCGGACGTGTTCCGATGTCCATGAACCTACGGCCGCCCACCGACATCACTGGCCGGGCGAGCGTGGGTTGTGGATGGAGCATCCGGTCAACGTCGCTGTGCAGGAACGTAGCACCGACCGAACACGTGTTCGAGCGACACGCCGAACACACGTTCGCCTCGCGCGCGGGAGCCCGTCAGCTCCGCGGCTCCTGCAGGCCACGCCCGTGCCGACGCTCCTCGGGGACGTCCTGCGAGTCGCACAGCGCCTCCCAGACCGTCCGTGCGTCGATCCCGGCATCGAGAGCGTCCGCCGCCGAGCGCCCTCCGAGTTGCTCGAGCACGACGTCCCGCGCGACGACCGCCCCGTACGCATCCCCGAACACCTGGTCGACGGCTCGCCAGAACTCACTCACGCGCATCGGACCACCCTAACAACGGCGAACGCCCCCGCCGGCGGACCGGCGAGGGCGTTCGTTCGTGCGATACGTGTCAGCGCACCGCGAGGTCGTTGTCGAACTCGGCGACGAGTTCATCGGGAAGCGTGTCCGGGACCCGGGTGAGTCCTTCGACCACCGCGAGACGGTCACCCACTTCGCGCATGATCGTCGAGATGGGAGTGTCGAGAGCATCCGCAACCGAAGCGAGGATCTCCGAGCTGGCCTCTTTCTGACCACGCTCGACCTCGCTGAGGTACCCGAGGGCAACGCTGGCCTTGGACGCGACCTGACGGAGGGTCCGGCCCTTCTGCAAGCGGAAGTCCCGCAGCACATCGCCGATTTCCTGACGAACGAGAACCATGAGAACTCCTCCTTCCTGTCATCTCCGCGCCCGCTCGGTCGGGATGACCGAGCTCGGGTTCAGCAACCGTGACGTTGCCGGTTGCAGCATGGTAGCCAGTACGGCTGCCGTCCTGCTGGAGATTGCGTGAGATGTAACCTGACGGTCACGCCACCTATTCCACGCCCCGGACTCTGGATCGCAGTCGTGTCAGGAGTTCGGAGACGACGGCCCGTCGGATCGTCCCGCGCTCCCCGTCCAGGTGCAGTTCGACCGCTTCCGCGCCGGAACCGCCCGCGATGCCGATGAACACGGTACCGACCGGCTTGCCGTCCTGTGGGTCCGGACCGGCGACACCCGTCGTGCTGATCCCCCAGGTCGCCGGGACGTCGTCGACTGCCAGCGCGATCCGGACACCAGCGGCCATCTGGCGCGCGACCTCCGGGTCGACCGCACCGCGCTCGGCGAGCAGGTCGGCGTCGACGCCGAGCACCGTCGCCTTCACCGGGGTCGCGTAGGCCACGACTCCCCCGCGCACGACGGCGCTGGCCCCCGGGACGCCGACGAGTTCCGCGACGACGAGCCCGCCGGTCAGCGACTCCGCCACCGCGACCGTCTCGCCTCGCGCGGTGAGCTCCGCGACGAGCGCCCGAGCGACGTCAGCCACGTCGGTGCCGTCTGCGGGACCTCCGTCGACCGGGAGGCTCACGCTACGGTCCGGTTGTGCTTCCAGGCCTGCACGAGGTAGTCCACCCCGCTGGCGACCGTCGCGACGAACGCCGCGGTCATGAGGATGCCGTTCACCCAGTGCGCGAGGTCGCCGACGAGGTTCCACCACGGGAACAGCGCGAGCGTGATCGCGACGGCCTGCAGCACGGTCTTGATCTTCCCGCCGCGGCTGGCCGGGATCACCCGGTCGGACAGCACCGCGAAGCGGAAGACCGTGATCCCGATCTCGCGGATCATGATCAGCACGGTCACGTACCAGGGCAACTCGCCGAGGATCGACAGGGCGACGAGCGCGCCGCCGATCAGGACCTTGTCGGCGATCGGGTCGACGAGCTTGCCGAAGTCGGTGACCAGGTTCTGCCGGCGGGCGATGATGCCGTCGGCGCTGTCCGTGACGATCGCCACGACGAAGAGCACGGCGGCCCAGATGCGGACCGGTCCGTCGGAGCCGGCGTCGGCGAGGAGCAGGACGAAGAACAGGGGCGCCATGAGGATGCGCACCACGGTGATGATGTTGGCGACGTTCGCGGTCGACGCGGGGCCGGGACCCTTGCGCAGGATCCGGCCGCGCCACGGGAACCGGTTCGTCGTGCCGTCGGAGGCGGTCATGGTCTCACTCCCTGCCCGTCAGGCCCCAGGCGTCCTCGTCGGTGTCGCCTTCCTCTTCATCGTACCCGCGCGTCATGCCGGCGACCGGGTCGTTGCCATACCGGTCGTCCGACCCGACTGCCGCGCCAGCGGGGGCGGACGGAGCACCGGCCGGCGCAGCGGGTGTCGAAGCGACGGTTGTCGAAGCGACGGGGGCCGGCGCAGCGGGGGGTTCTTCGCCCCGGAGCTTCGCGAGCACCGAGGGCAGCTGGTCCCCGGTGACGAGGACGTCGCGCGCCTTCGACCCCTCGGACGGTCCGACGATGTCGCGGGACTCCATGAGGTCCATGAGGCGCCCGGCCTTCGCGAAGCCGACGCGGAGCTTGCGCTGCAGCATCGACGTCGAGCCGAACTGCGTCGAGACGACCTGCTCCACCGCCGCGAGCAGCAGTTCGAGGTCGTCGCCGATGTCGGCGTCGATCTCCTTGCGCTCGACCACGGCAGCGACGTCCTGGCGGTACTCGGGCTGGGCCTGCCGGGTGACGTGCTGGACGACCTCGGCGACCTCGCCCTCCTGCACCCAGGCGCCCTGCACGCGGACGGCCTTCGAGGACCCCATCGGCAGGAAGAGCCCGTCGCCCTGGCCGATGAGCTTGTCCGCCCCGGGCTGGTCGAGGATGACGCGGGAGTCGGTGACGCTGGTCACGGCGAACGCGATCCGGGAGGGCACGTTCGCCTTGATGAGCCCGGTGATGACGTCCACCGACGGGCGCTGCGTGGCGAGCACCAGGTGGATGCCGGCGGCACGGGCGAGCTGGGTGATGCGGACGATGGACTCCTCGACGTCGCGCGGGGCGACGAGCATGAGGTCCGCGAGCTCGTCGACGACGACGAGCAGGTACGGGTACGGCTTGAGCTTCCGCTCACTGCCGGCCGGCAGCACGATCTCCTCGTTCTGGACGGCCTTGTTGAAGTCGTCGACGTGGCGGAACCCGAAGGACGCCAGGTCGTCGTACCGCATGTCCATCTCCTTCACGACCCACTGCAGCGCTTCGGCCGCCTTCTTCGGGTTCGTGATGATCGGGGTGATCAGGTGCGGGACCCCCGCGTAGATGGACAGCTCGACGCGCTTCGGGTCGACGAGGACCATCCGCACCTCCGACGGCTTCGCCCGCATGAGCAGCGAGGTGATCATCGAGTTGATGAACACCGACTTGCCCGAGCCGGTGGAGCCCGCGACCAACAGGTGCGGCATCTTCGCGAGGTTCGCGACGACGAAGCCGCCCTCGACGTCCTTGCCGACGCCGATCGTCATCGGGTGCTTCGACTTGGTGGCGGCACTCGAGCGCAGCACGTCGCCGAGGGACACGATCTCGCGGTCGCTGTTCGGGATCTCGACACCGATCGCGCTCTTGCCGGGGATCGGCGAGAGGATGCGGACCTCGTTCGAGGCCACCGCGTACGACAGGTTCTTCGACAGCGCGGTGACTCGCTCGACCTTCACGCCTGGGCCGAGCTCGATCTCGTAGCGCGTGACCGTCGGTCCGCGCGAGAACCCGGTGACCTTCGCATCGACCTTGAACTCGGTGAGGACACCCGTGATGGCTGCCACGATCTCGTCGTTCGCCTGGCTGCGGGCGACCGACGGCGTGCCGGCGCTCAGCGTGGTCGCGGCCGGCAGGCGGTACGGCTGCGCCGGGTCCTCGGCACCGGCGACGGGCGACAGTCCCTCGGGCTCGTCCTCGACACCGACCTCGCCGAGGTCGGACTCACCGGAGACCACGGGCACGGACACCACGGGCACGGAGACGACGGGCACTGGCGCGACGGCGGGTGCGGCCACGGCTGCACCGCCGGACGGGAGGCCCGTGGCCACGGCCGCCGCGACGTCACGGTCCGGACGGAACGCCTCGGTCGGCGCTGCCGGCGCTGGTGAGCCGAAGTCGCGGAGCGCCTGCTCGGCCCGGTCGAGGTCGTCGGCGACGTCCTGCTCGATCGAGTCGTTGAGGTTGACCGACTCGGGCTCGGCCGGCGTCAGATCGCGCAGCCCGGCGGTACCGGCAGCACGGGAGCCGGCACCGACCGCGGCAGCACCGGCCGGCGGGATGACCGGGCTGTCGTACGCCGGGTCCTCTTCACGCCCGGACTTGTTTCGCCGCCACCAGGGCAGGTGCTCGTCGGCCCCCGGCTCGACGGGGGCACCGTCCTCGTCGAACCCGAGGTCCTCGAACAGCGGGAAGTCCTGCGACTGACCCTTCCCACCGCGCTTCCGGGTCGGCTTCGTGGCGACAGCGGCCGCGTCGACGTCGTCCTCGGTCATCTCGGCTGCGGGGCCGGGCGCGCCGAACAGGTAGGCGTACAGCTCGTGCAGACGGCGACCGAGCTTGTTCGGCGGCGTCTTGGTGATGATGAAGAGGGACAGTGCGAGCAGCACGATCGCGACCGGCACGGCCACCCAGGCGGTGGCGACCGCGACGAGCCACCCGATGACGACCCAGCCGAGCACGCCACCGGCGGCAGCGAGGGCGGGCATGCCGTCCACTGCGCTCGGCTGGCCGCCGAAGACGTGGCAGAGCGATGCGATCGAGACGAGCAGCAACCCGAGACCGATGCCGATCCGGGTGTTGTCGTGCACGGACGCCGGGTGCCGGAAGAGCCAACCGGCGAAGACGACCATGATCACCGGGAGTGCGAACGCCAGTCGACCGAACAGGCCGCCGAACGTGTACGCGTCGAGTGCGATGGAGACCGCGTTGGTCGGGTTGAGCCACTCCACCACGGCACCGGCGATCGCCAGGACGAACAGCAGGAACGGGAAGCCGTCGCGGCGCTGGTCCTTCTCGAGCGACTCCTTGCCGAGCAGTCGGAAGCCGGCACCGACGCCGTGCGCCATGCCCAGCCACGCGGTCACGAGCGGGTTCTGCTCGCGGAACACCGGCGACGGTGCCGCCTGCGGCAGTTTCTTCGTCGTGGCCTGGGTACGCGACGTCCCGCGCGGCCCGCCTCCACGGGTCGACGATGACGACGCGCGCGTGCGCGTGGTCGACTTGGTGCCTCCGGCCATGGGGTCGACCCTAACGCCACCCGACGACGATGGACGCAAGGCCCGCCGCAGCGTCCGTGGCGGACGTGACGGCGGGCCTCCAGGACGAGACGACGGCGCCTACGCCTCGATGACCACCGGCACGATCATCGGACGACGTCGGTGCTTCGTGTTCACCCAGCGGCCGACGGTACGGCGGACGACCTGGCTGAACGCGTGGGTGTCCCGGGTGCCGTTGGCGGCGGCCTCGGCCAGGGCCTTCGCGATCTGTGGGCGGACCTCGTCGAAGACGGAGTCGTCCTCGGCGAACCCGCGCGACTGGATCTCCGGCCCGATCACGCACTGGCCCGTCGTGAAGTCGACCGCGCAGAAGACGGTGATGAAGCCCTCTTCGGCCAGGACGCGGCGGTCCTTGAGGTCGGCGTCCGTGATCTCGCCGACCGTGGAGCCGTCGACGTAGACGTACGCGATGTCGAGCTGGCCGGCGACGGTGACCTGGCCGTCCTTGAGGTCGACGACCGTACCGTCCTCGCCCAGGATCACGTTGCGCGGCGGGACACCCGTCTGGATCGCCAGGTCGGCGTTCGCGAACAGGTGGCGGTGCTCGCCGTGCACGGGCATCACGTTGCGCGGACGCAGGATGTTGTAGCAGTAGAGCAGCTCGCCGGCGGAAGCGTGCCCGGAGACGTGCACCTTGGCGTTGCCCTTGTGCACGACCTTGGCGCCGAGCTTCGTCAGCCCGTCGATGACCCGGTAGACGGCGTTCTCGTTGCCCGGGATGAGCGACGAGGCGAGGATGACGGTGTCGCCCTCGCCGATCTCGATCTGGTGCTCGAGGTTCGCCATCCGCGCCAGGACCGCCATCGGCTCGCCCTGGGACCCGGTCGACATGTAGACGATCTGGTCGTCGGGGACGTTCTTCGCCTTCTTGGTGTCGATGAGCACGTTCTCCGGCACGCGGAGGTACCCGAGCTCGGCGGCGATCGTCATGTTGCGGATCATCGACCGGCCCATGAACGCGACCTTGCGGTTCGCGGCAGCGGCGGCGTCGAGGACCTGCTGGACGCGGTGCACGTGCGACGAGAAGCTCGCCACGACGACCTTCTTGCGGGCGCGCGTGATGATGTTCTCGAGCACCGGGCCGATGTCGCGCTCGGGGGCGGTGAAGCCCGGCACGTCCGCGTTCGTCGAGTCCGGCAGGAACAGGTCGACGCCGAGCTCGCCCAGACGGGCGAAGGCTCGGAGGTCGGTGATCCGGTCGTCCAGCGGCAGCTGGTCCATCTTGAAGTCACCCGTGTGCAGGACGCGGCCGGCCGGCGTGGTGATGGCGACGGCGAGGGCGTCCGGGATCGAGTGGTTCACCGCGACGAACTCGAGGTGGAACGGACCGATCTGCTCGGTCTGGTCCTCGGCCACGTTCAGTGTGTACGGCTTGATCCGGTGTTCCTTGAGCTTCGCCTCGACGAGCGCGAGGGTCAGCGTGGAACCGATCAGCGGGATGTCGCCGCGGAGCTTCAACAGGTACGGGACGGCGCCGATGTGGTCCTCGTGGCCGTGCGTGAGCACGACACCGAGGACGTCGTCGAGCCGGTCTCGGATTGGCGTGAAGTCCGGCAGGATGAGGTCGACACCCGGCTGGTGCTCCTCGGGGAAGAGGACGCCGGCGTCGACGATGAGGATCTTGCCCTCGAACTCGTAGACGGTCATGTTGCGACCGATCTCGCCGAGTCCCCCGACGGGGATGACTCGGAGGGTTCCGGGTTCGAGCGGCTGCGGTGCGGAGATCTGTGTGGGCATTCGGTCCTACGGATTCGGGCGACGCACGTCGTGCGCCGCGGTGTTCGTCTAGCGGGTGGTGCCTGGCACCTTCGGTAGCGCACCGCCGGCCGCTGCGTTGCGGTCGGGGCGGAAGTTGGAGAAGTCGGCGCCCGGGACGTCGTGGACCGCTTCGAGCGAGGTCTCGATGGCGTACGCCTCGGAGTCCTCGGGGCCGACGAGGGGCAGCCGGACGCGCGGGCTGCCGATGCGGCCGAGTCCGTGCAGCACGTACTTCGCCGCCACGGTGCCCGGCACGTGGGTCATGATCGCGCGGACGAGCGGCTCGAGGCGCTTGTGCTCGGCGGTCGCGGTCGCCAGGTCGCCGCGGTTCACGGCGTCGACGATGGCGCGGTACGGCGCGCTCGTGATGTTCGCGGTGACGCCGATGAGTCCAGTCGCGCCGATCGACAGGTGCGGGAGCACGTTCGTGTCGTCGCCGGAGAAGTACATGAGGTCGGTGTTGTTGAGGACCCGGGACACCTCGGCGAAGTCGCCCTTGGCGTCCTTCACCGCGAGGATGTTCGGGTGCTTCGACGCCCGGAGGATCGTGTCGTACGTGATCGGGATGCCGGTGCGGCCCGGGATGTCGTACAGGATGACCGGCAGGTCGGTCGCGTCGGCGATCATCCGGAAGTGCGTCAGGACACCGGCCTGGGTCGGCTTGTTGTAGTACGGCGTGACGATCATGACGCCGTCGGCGCCGGCGCGCTCGCTCTGCTTGTACAGGTGGATCGCGTGGGCGGTCTCGTTCGAGCCACCGCCGGTGATGATCTTCGCGCGGCCCGCGGCGACGGACTTGCCGACCTCGACCAGGCGGAGCTTCTCCGGGTCGGTGAGGGTGGACGTCTCGCCGGTGGTGCCGGTGACGACGATGCCGTCGGCCCCCGCGGTGATGCAGTCGTCGATGTGCTGCTCGACGCCCGGCCAGTCCACTTCGCCGTCGGCGGTGAACGGGGTCACGAGCGCGACGAGGACCTGGCCGAAGGGATTCTCACGCGTGGACACGGGGTCCAGCGTACCGGGGATGCGCGCGGGCACCGCCGTCCGCCCGGACGGTGGGCGGCCGGGAGGCTCGGATCACCTCCGGCGGGCGGCGCGGGAGCGTGGGTTCAGGCGCCGCGCCGCCACTCGAGGAAGCGGTAGCGGGTGCCGTCGACGCGGGACTCCTGCCACGGTCCCTCGTCGACGAGGGTCCAGTCGTCGCCGAGGGTCGGCGCGACCGTGTCCCCGTCGACCTCGACGTCGACGACGGTCTCGGAGACGCGGTCGGCGAAGGCCACGGCGTCGGCGTAGACCGCACCGCCACCGATCACCCAGACGGGCTCGTCGGTGTCGAGTGCGGTCTCGAGGTCGTGGACGACCTCGGCACCGGCCGCGGACCAGGTGTCGTCACGGGTCAGCACCACGTTCCGCCGGCCCGGCAGCGGCCGGAACCGTTCGGGCAGCGAGTCCCACGTGCGACGGCCCATCACCACGACGCCGTCACCCGTGACCTGCCGGAAGTGCGCGAGGTCCTCGGGCACGTGCCAGGGGATGCTCCCGTCCGCACCGATCACTCCCGATGCCGTGCGGGCCCACACCATGCCGACACCGGTGCCGTGGGACGCCATCAGACCGCGACCTTGCCGGAGATCGCCGGGTGGTGCTCGTAGCCGACGACGGTGATGTCCTCGTACTCGTAGTCGTCGATCGAGTCGCGCGGGGCGAGCTCGAGCGTCGGCAGCGGGAACGCCGTGCGGGACAGCTGCTCCTGCACCTGCTCGACGTGGTTGTCGTAGACGTGGCAGTCACCGCCGGTCCAGATGAAGTCACCGACCTCGAGCCCGGTCTGCGCCGCGACCATGTGGGTCAGCAGCGCGTACGAGGCGATGTTGAACGGGACGCCGAGGAACATGTCCGCGCTCCGCTGGTACAGCTGGCACGAGAGCTTGCCGTCGTTGACGTAGAACTGGAAGAAGGCGTGGCAGGGGGCGAGCGCCATGCTGGGGATGTCCGCCACGTTCCAGGCCGACACGATGAGTCGGCGGGAGTCCGGGTTGCTCCGGATCTGCTCGATCACCTGGGCGATCTGGTCGACGTGCTCCCCCGACGGGGTCGGCCAGGAACGCCACTGCACGCCGTAGACCGGTCCGAGGTCGCCGTCCTCGCCCGCCCACTCGTTCCAGATCCGCACGCCGTGCTCCTGCAGCCACCCCACGTTCGAGTCGCCGCGGAGGAACCAGAGCAGCTCGTACGCGATCGACTTCATGTGCACGCGCTTCGTCGTGATGAGCGGGAAGCCCTGTGACAGGTCGTAGCGCAGCTGGGCGCCGAACAGACTGCGGGTCCCGGTGCCGGTCCGGTCGCCCTTCGGGGAGCCTTCCTCGAGCACTCGGCGCAGCAGGTCTTCGTACGGCGTGGGGTTCTCGGTCACGACGTCGAGCCTAAGCGACACCGCGCCGGGCCCGCGGTCAGCTGACTGGGTACCGTGGCGGCATGACGCAACAGCCGCTCTCGATCCTGGTCGCCGGCGCATCCGGCTTCATCGGGACGCCCCTGGTCCGTGCCTTCCGTGACGCCGGCCACCACGTCTCGACGCTGGTCCGGAGGGAACCGCGCACCCCGACCGAGTTCCGCTGGTCGCCCGGCGAACGGCCGCTCGACCCGGCGGTCCTGGACGGTGCGGACGTCGTCGTCAACCTCGCGGGCGCGAGCCTCGGCAAGATCCCGTGGACGGCGTCGTACCGTCGTGCGATCCGGTCCTCCCGGATCGACTCGACGACGACACTCGTCGAGGCGATGCGTGCCGCGGACACCCCGCCGAAGGTGTTCCTCTCCGGCTCCGCCTCCGGCGTGTACGGCGACCGGCCGGTGGACGTGCTCGGCGACGACGCGGCCGTCGGCACCGGGTTCCTCGCCGACGTGTGTCGTGCCTGGGAAGCCGCGGCCGAGCGGGCACCCGAGGGGGTCCGCGTCGTCCTGCTGCGCACCGGCATCGTCGTCGGTCAGGGCGGCGGTGCGCTCGCGCCGCTGGTCCCCCTGACGAAGGCCGGCGTCGGCAGCCGGCTCGGCACCGGTGGGCAGTACTGGCCGTGGATCGCGCTCGAGGACGAGGTCGGCGCGATCGTGCACCTCGCCACGGCCGACGACGTCTCCGGCCCGGTGAACCTCGCCGGTCCCGAGCCGGCCGTCGCCGAACGCATCACCAAGCGCGTCGCCGAGGACCTGCACCGGCCGTACCTGTTCCGCGTGCCGGCGTTCGCGCTCCGTGCGGTGCTCAAGGACGCGGCGGACGAGATGCTCCTGTCGAACCAGCGGATGGCACCGACGAAGCTGCTCGAGTCCGGCTACGCGTTCCGGTACACCCGGGCCGAGGACGCGGTCGACGCCGCGTTCTGAGCGACGACGGTCAGCGTGCGTGCGTGAGCGCCGTCCGCATCGCGGCCCGGGCCCGCTTCCGGTCGCCGGCCGCGTCGTAGACCACACCGAGCCGGTACCAGGCGCGCCAGTCGTCCGGTGCCGCCTCGACCGCGGCACGGTAGCGCGGGAACAGCTCATCCGCAGCCGCTCGGGCTGGCCGTCCCGATGGCCGCACGTCGACGAGGTCCTCCGGGGCACCACCCTCGCGCTCGAGCCGGGCTCCGAGTCGGGTGATGCCCAGCCCGAAGCGGAGTTCCAGCACGAGGAGCAGCGCACCGACCAGGGCGATCACGACGAGGGCGATCCCGATGCCGATGCCGACCGGGATCCCCATCGACAGGAACGCGACCGCACGCTGCCCGACGAGCACGATGTACACGACGAGCAGGACGGTCATCAGCAGCACGCCCCAGAGCGGTGACCGGAGGCCTCGCACGGCCGGCCCCTACCCGATGCCGAGGACGGAGCCGAGCCCGACCGTCAGCCCGCGCATCGACCCGACCGCCTGCAGCGCCGCACGGATGCCAGGCAGGTAGGCGGTGTCGTCGCCGGTGTCGTGGCGGATGGTCAGGGTCTCGCCGGGGCCGCTCAGCACGACGTCCTGCACGGCCTTCACGCCGGGGAGCCGCAGCGAGTGGATCGGGACGCTGGCCACCTGCTGCCCGCGGGCGCGCTGGTCCACGTGCGGGGCCTCCACCGGGCCGACGTCACGACGGGCGTCGGCGATGAGCTCCGCGGTGCGCACCGCGGTGCCGGACGGGGAGTCGATCTTGCCGGCGTGGTGGCTCTCGACGATCTCGACCGAGGGGAACCAGGGCGCCGCGATCGTGGCCAGGTGCGTGCCGACCACGGAGCCGACCGAGAAGTTCGGGACGACGAAGGCACCCTGATCGGGCCGCCCCTCCAGCGACGCGCGGAGCTTCCCGAGCCGCTCCCCCGACCAGCCGGAGGTACCGACCAGGACGTTCGCGCCGGTGCTCAGGGCGTTCTCGACGATCACCGGGCTGAGCGCGGGGACGGTGACGTCGACGACGATCCGCGCCCCGGCGAACACCGAACCGTCGGCCTCGTGCGCGCGGTCCCGCGACGACAGTCGGGCGACGAGTTCGAAGTCGGGCAGTTCCTCGACGACGGCGGCCACGAGGGCACCGAGCCGACCGGGGGCGCCGACGACGGCGACGGGAGTGACCATGCCCCCATCCTAGGATCGGGGCATGCCCGAGGATCGCAGCCAGGTCACCGTCCGCACCGTCCCCGCCGACGCCCCGGAGGTCGACGCCCTGCTCGACCGGTACCTCGACGAGCGTGCGGCGACCTTCCCGAGCGCGCAGGGCTCGTACACCCGGAAGCGCACGCCGACCGTCGAGCTCACGCCCCCGAACGGCACCTTCGTGGTCGCGTACGACGGTGACACGGCAGTCGGCTGTGGCGGGCTCCGCCGCATCGCGGACGACGGCGACGAGGTCCGGTTCGAGGTCAAGCACGTCTTCGTCCTGCCCGAGGGCCGTGGGCACGGTGTCGCGACCGCCGTGATGGACGTCCTCGAGCAGGCCGCGGCGGCGTTCGGCGCGACGAGCATCGTCCTCGACACGAACGACGCGCTGGTCGCCGCGGGTGCGATGTACCGCAGCCGTGGCTACGACCGCGTGCCGGCCTTCAACGACAACCCGAACGCGACCGCCTGGTACCGCAAGCCGGTCCGCTGACGCATCACGGGCCTCCCGGGAGGCACGGTGCCGGTCCACCGCGCCGGTCGCGCCGACGGACGGGCTCCGTCTAGAGCGGCTGCGGCACCGGCAGGCCGGTGCGGAGTTCGACCGGCAGGTGCGCCAGGTCGTTGAGCGTGACGAGCTCGGCGGGCTTCGCCGACCGGATCCGGATGATCGTCAGCGAGCTGTGGGCGACGTTCGTGCCCATCCAGCGCCACTCGGGGGCCTGGAAGACCTCGCGCACGAACCAGCCGATGACGGCGTTGTGGGTGATGAGGAGGTCGTGCCGGTCCTCCATCGCGGGCGTGAACCACTCCGCGACGGCGTCCTCCATCTGTGCCTGCCCGGCGGCGATCTCCTCTTCCGTCACGCCGCCGTACCAGCCCTTGTAGGCGTGCGGCATGTCGGGCGTCGGGCCGGAGGGGATGCAGTCGAACAGCAACGTGGACGGCTCGGGCTGGATGGCCGGGAGGCGCTGCTGCAGGAAGGACGCGGTCTCGCTCGGGGCGTCGAGCGGGGAGTGCCAGACGCCGTCGAAGGGCACGCCCCCCAGTCGGTCGGCGATGAGCATGGCCTGTCGCTTGCCGCGTTCCGAGAGCTTGCCGTCGCGCAGACCGTGCTCGGCGTCCTGGTGTTCGCCGTGCCGGACGAGGTAGAGGTAGTGCGACATCGTGGAGGTCAACCGTCGATCCCGAGCGCCACTGCCAGGCGCTCGCGCTGGACGTCCCCGACCACGGCCGTCACGGTCGGTCGGGTGAGGAGGTCGCGGGACAGGTCGAGCACGTCGGCGGCGGTCACGCGGTCCACACGCTCGAGGGCGGTGGCGAGGTCGGTGAACTCCCCCGTGCCGAGCTCGGCCCGGCCGAGGCGGGTCATCCGGGCGTCGGAGTCCTCGAGCGAGAGCGTCAGCGCGCCCTCGATCTGGCCCTTCGCACGGCGCAGCTCCTCGTCCGTGATGCCGTCGTCGGCCATCCGGCGGAACTCCCCGTCGATGATGTCGATCACACCGGCGACGTTGTCGGGCGCGCAGCCCGCGTAGACCCCGAAGGCGCCGTTGTCGAGGTACGCCGGAGCGAAGGACGACACCGCGTACGCCAGACCGCGGCGCTCGCGCACCTCTTGGAAGAGTCGGGAGCTCATGCCGCCGCCGAGTACGGCGTTGAGCACGCTGAGCACCGGCCGACGGTCGTCCCGCAGGTCGAGCCCCTGCGAGCCACGGAGCATGCTGACCTGCTCGGTGGGGCGGTGCACGACCCGGAGCGACGACTCCACCGGGTCGGCGGCGGGCTGCGCTTCGCGTCGGGCGAGCGGGCCGGCCGCGGTCGCGTCGGAGAAGACGGCCTCGACCAGGGCGCAGAAGTGGTCGTGGTCGACGGCACCGGCGGCGGTGACGACGATGCCGTTCGGCTCGTAGTGCTCAGCGTAGTGCGCCATCACCTCGTCACGCTGGACCTCACGGATGCTCTCCGGGGTGCCACCGATCGGGCGTCCCAGGGCATGCCCGTCGAAGGTGGCGGCGAAGAAGGCCTCGCCCGCGACGTCGGCCGGGTCGTCCGCGGCCATCGCGAGTTCTTCGAGGATGACCCCGCGCTCGATGTCGAACGCCGAGGACTCGAGTGTGGAGTTCGAGACCATGTCGCCGATGACGCCCACGGCCATCGGGACGTCGGTGTCCCGCACCCGGGCGTAGTAGCAGGTGTACTCCTTGGCCGTCGCGGCGTTGTGCTCGCCACCGACGGAGTCGAACGCGACGGCGATGTCCAGCGCGCTGCGCTCGGTCGTGCCCTTGAAGAGCAGGTGTTCGAGGAAGTGCGTCGAACCGAACTGTCCGGCCCGTTCGTCTCGGGAGCCGACACCGACCCAGTACCCGATGCTCGTGGAGTGGACGGACGGAACGGATTCGGTGAGCACACGGACGCCCGAGGCGAGAACGGTGCGCCGAACGAGGGCTCCACCGGACGTCACGAAGGACGTTTCCGGAGCCTCGAGCGGCAGCGGCACTGGGCGGTTCATCGTCATGACTCTACTGAAGTGCGGACACCCGTCGCCCAGTTTGACAACCCGGCGGGGCACGTCACTCATTATGGGGGACAAGAAATGTGGACAGACCGACTCGTCTGTCTGTCCTCCTTGTGCTACTGTGGTGTCACCGGATCGAGAGCCCCCCTAGATCCCGATCCGGTGGCTCGGGACATCAGTCCTGCGCGGCAACGAGTCCCCCCACTCCGCCGCGGAGCCGATGACCCAAGGAGAGCCACGCTGTGACGGTCGATTCCCCCCAACCGACCGTCCAGCGTCTCCTGGGTCAGCGTCTGCAAGGACCGGCCCTGAGCACACAGAACCTTCCGTCGCCGGACGGGTCGAGCGTCCCCCCGGCTCCCCGTTCCGGCGGCGCGAAGGTCCGCATCCTCGAGACGGCCCTCCGACTGTTCTACGAAGAGGGCATCCGCGGCGTCGGCGTCGACCGGCTCATCTCCGAGGCGAGCGTCACGAAGGCGACGTTCTACAAGCACTACGGCTCGAAGGACAACCTGATCCTCGCCTACATGCACGAGCAGCACGCCCGTGAGCAGGCCGTGATGGACCGCATCGTCGCCGGTGCGGACGCGCCCTCGTCCGCCGTCCGCGCCTGGGTCGACGCCCTCGCGACCGAGGTCAACCAGGCCGAGTTCCGTGGCTGCGCGTTCCTCAACGCCGCAGCCGAGTACCACGACCCCCGCGACCCGGTCCGTCAGGTCGTCGCCATGCACCGCGACTGGTACACCGAGCGACTGGGTGACCTGTTGCAGGACGCCGGTCACCCGCTTCCCGGCGACGGCGCCGACGAACTCATGCTCGCGCGCGACGGCGCGATGAGCGGTGCCTACGCCGGCGACGCGATCGCCGCGACGGCCGCCCTCGGTCGCGTGGCCGAACGCGTGCTCGCCGCCTGAGCAGTCCGACCGGACGTTCCCCGGTTCCGTCGGGTCAGCGGGTGTTGGCTCGGAGCATGACCAACGACCCCAACTGGAACCTGCCGGACGTCCCCACTTTCGAGCTGACCAGCCCCGAGTTCACCGACGGCGGCGCCCTGCCGCAGGAGGCCCGCGGCGGCGACGCCGGCGGTGCCGACCGCTCCCCCGAGCTGGCCTGGTCCGGCGCACCGGAGGGCACCCGGAGCTTCGTCCTCACCGTGTACGACCCGGACGCACCGACCGGCTCCGGCTTCTGGCACTGGGCCCTGTCGGACATCCCCGCCTCGGTCACCTCGCTGCCGCAGGGCGCCGGCACCGATGACGCACTGCTGCCCGAGGGTGCCACGCGTCGCCGGAACGAGTTCGGCACGGACACCTTCCTCGGTGCGGCTCCGCCCGCTGGCCACGGCCCACACCGCTACTTCTTCACGCTCAGCGCGCTCGACGTCCCGACGCTCGAGGTGCCCGCCGAGGCGACCCCCGCCGTCGTCGGCTTCATGTTCCGCGAGCACCTGCTCGGCCGCGCGCAACTCGTGGGCGTCCAGGAGACCCCCGCGTCCTGACCCGAGCGAGTCCGGTCCGGCCGGCACTGCCGGGAGACCCGCCCCACCACACGACGACGGCCGCCGTCCAGCAGGACGGCGGCCGTTGTGGCGCTCGAGCTGATCAGGGATCAGCCTTCGGCGGGGACCTCGGTGTGGGTACCGTGGTCGTCGCGACCCTCGGTGTCGACCTCGTCGGCCACGACCGGGGCGAGCGAGAGCTTGCCGCGGTCGTCCACCTTGGTGACCTCGACCAGGATCTTCTGGCCGACGCCCAGGACGTCCTCGACGTTCTCGACGCGCTTGCCACCGGCGAGCTTGCGGACCTCGGAGACGTGCAGCAGACCGTCGCGGCCCGGCATCAGCGACACGAAGGCACCGAACGTCGCGATCTTGACGACCGTGCCGAGGAACTGGTCCCCGATCTCCGGGTTCGTCGGGTTCGCGATCGCGTTGACCTGCGCACGCGCGGCCTCGGCGGACGGACCGTCGACGGCACCGATGTAGACCGTGCCGTCGTCCTCGATCGAGATGTCGGCGCCCGTGGTGTCCTGGATGCCGTTGATCGTCTTGCCCTTCGGGCCGATCAGCTCGCCGATCTTGTCGACCGGGATGTTGACCGAGATCACGCGCGGGGCGGTGTCGGCCATCTCGTCCGGGCCGTCGATGGCCTCGTTGAGCACACCGAGGATGGCCGAGCGGGCCTCCTTGGCCTGCTTCAGCGCGGCGTCGAGCACCGACGACGGGATGCCGTCGAGCTTGGTGTCGAGCTGGATGGCGGTCACGAACTCGGAGGTACCGGCGACCTTGAAGTCCATGTCACCGAGTGCGTCCTCGGCACCGAGGATGTCGGTCAGCGCCGCGTAGCGGGTCTGACCGTCGACGGTGTCGGAGACCAGGCCCATCGCGATGCCCGCGACGGGGGCCTTGAGGGGCACACCGGCGTTGAGCAGCGACAGGGTCGAGGCGCAGACGGATCCCATCGAGGTGGAACCGTTGGAGCTGAGCGCCTCGGAGACCTGACGGATCGCGTAGGGGAACTCCTCGCGCGACGGCAGCACCGGCACGAGGGCGCGCTCGGCGAGGAAGCCGTGCCCGATCTCGCGACGCTTCGGCGAACCGACACGGCCGGTCTCACCGGTCGAGTACGGCGGGAAGTTGTAGTGGTGCAGGTAGCGCTTCTTCGTGATGGGCGACAGCGAGTCGATCTGCTGCTCCATCTTGAGCATGTTCAGCGTGGTGACGCCGAGGATCTGCGTCTCGCCGCGCTGGAACACCGCGGAACCGTGGACCCGCGGGATCACGGCGACCTCGGCGTCGAGCGGACGGATGTCGGCGAGCCCACGACCGTCCATGCGGACCTGCTCGGTCAGGATGCGGCCGCGGACGACCTTCTTCGTGACCGACTTGTACGCGGCGCTGACCTGGCTGTTCGCGACCTCGGGCAGCGTGCCCGCGGAGACCTGCTCGGCGATGGCGGCCTTGACACGCGACTTGAGCGCGTCGTCGGCGTCCTGGCGCTCGGTCTTGCCGGCGATCTTGTAGACGTCACCGAGCTCGGAGAGCGCGAGGGACTCGACGGCCGCGTAGACCTCGTCGGCGTACGGCGGGAAGACCGGGTAGTCCTGGATCTCCTTGGCCGACTGCGCGGCGAGCTTCGCCTGCGCCTCGACGAGGGCCTTGAGGAACGGCTTGGCCGCTTCGAGGCCCTGCGCGACGACGGACTCGTCGGGCTTGGTGGCGCCGCCCTGGATGAGGTCCCAGCTGTGCTCGGTGGCCTCGGCCTCGACCATCATGATCGCGACGTCTTCGTTGCCGGCTTCGTCGGTGACGACGCGGCCCGCGACGGTGAGGTCGAAGACGGCCTCGGCCAGCTGCGAGGCCTTCGGGAACGCGACCCACTGGTCGGTGCCGTTCGCGCCCGGGATCAGCGCGAGCCGCACACCGGCGATCGGGCCGGAGAACGGCAGACCGGAGATCTGCGTCGACGCGGATGCGGCGTTGATGGCCAGCGCGTCGTAGAACTCGTCCGGCGCGATGCTCAGGACGGTGATGACGATCTGGACCTCGTTGCGGAGGCCGTCGACGAACGACGGGCGCAGCGGCCGGTCGATGAGGCGGCAGACGAGGATCGCCTCGGTGCTGGGACGGCCTTCGCGGCGGAAGAACGAGCCGGGGATCTTGCCGGCGGCGTACGAGCGCTCTTCGACGTCGACCGTCAGCGGGAAGAAGTCGAAGCCCTCACGCGGGTGCTTGCCGGCGCTGGTGGCCGAGAGCAGCATGGTCTCTTCGTCGAGGTACGCGGCGACGGCACCCTGTGCCTGCTGCGCGAGACGACCGGTCTCGAACCGGACCGTCCTGGTGCCGAAGCGACCGTTGTCGATGGTCGCTTCCGCGAACTTGATCTCGGGACCCTCCATAGAGGATGCCTCCTTGCGTGTGTGGTGCAGCAGACCAGGCCTCGGGCACACTCGTGCACGTGCGCTCCACGACGCGGAACGCATGTCTGGCCAGCAGTAGAAGCACACGGGACGAGGACCGGCCCGGACGCCACCACCGATGACCAGCTTCGTGCCGGTCTGCGTGCGATGTCGTGATTCGTCTCGGGGAACGGTCCCCAGACCAGGCGACCTTAGCATTCCGCGATGGACGAGCGGCGGTGCTCCAGGCGAACGGGCGTGTCCTCGCCTAGCCTGCAGGGATGCGTCGGAACCCTGCCCTCGTCCGTCGGCCGCACGGGCGGCACGTCCTCCTCGCCGTGACCGTGCTCGTAGGGGCCCTGGTCGTCCCGGTGGTCACTTCCGCACCGGCGTCCGCCACCGACTACCCGACGTGGCAGGACGTGCAGCGCGCGGAGGGGAACGAGCAGGCCAAGCAAGCCGAGGTCGCGAAGGTCCAGGCGGCCCTGGAGTCGGTGCAGGCAGAGGCGGCCGCGAAGTCGCAGGTCGCCCTCGACCGGTCCGCGGAGGCGACGCAGGCCGAGGCGGACCTGGCCGAGGCCACCCGGACGGCCACGAGCCTCCAGGCCCACGCCCGCCAGGCCGCAGCGACCGCCGAGCGCGCGCAGACACGGGCGGGACGGCTGGCCGCGGACCTGTACCGCGACGGGTCGACCGATCAGATGACCACCCGGATCGCGACGACGGGGAACCCGGACGCCCTGCTCTACCAGCTGGGCGCGCTCGACCAGCTGTCCACGACCTGGGCCGGCGTGCTGGACGACGCCGCCGTCTCGGCGAAGACGGCGTCCTCGCTGCACGACCAGGCGGCCCGGGCCGAGGACGAGCGCGCCTCGCTCGCCGCGGACGCCGAGGCGAAGGCCGCGACGGCGAAGGCGGCGCAGCAGCGCGCGGACGCGGCGGTCGCGTCGACCGAATCGCACAGTGACGAGCTCTACGCGCAGCTCGCGACACTCCGGGACTCGACGGCCGAGACGCAGCGTCGCTACGAGGTCGGACAGGCGGTCGCCGCACAGGCGGCAGCACAAGCCGCGGCAGCGAGGGCCGCCGCTCGGGCAGCAGCGGCAGCCGCGGCGGCACCCACCTCGACCGGGGGTTCGGCATCGGCCGGCAACGCCTACCCGAGCACCGAGGGGGTCACGGTCGACCCGGCCGGCGCGCAGGCCTACGCGCGGAGCGTGCTCGGCAGCTACGGCTGGGGCGACGACCAGTTCGGCTGCCTGGTGTCACTGTGGACGCAGGAGTCCGGCTGGCGCGCGAACGCCCTGAACTCGTCGAGTGGTGCCTACGGGATCCCGCAGGCACTCCCCGCGTCGAAGCTCGCCGCCGCCGGTGCGGACTGGCGGACGAACGCGCAGACCCAGGTCAACTGGGGCCTCGCGTACATCAAGAGCAGCTACGGCACGCCGTGCGGTGCCTGGGGTCACGAGATGAGCGTCGACCCGCACTGGTACTGACCCCGACGCAGTGCGGCTACTGCTGGCGCTGCATCCCGCCGAGCAGCGACGCGAAGTCCACGACCTCGGGCAGGGCGTCCGCCTGCTGCGGCTGACGACGGGAGGCCCGCATCATCCACGCCAGGTCGGCTCCGGCCCGGCGGATGCGCGCGTCGAGCGTGCCCGCGTCGTCGCTCCCCCAGTCGTCCGTCGCCGCGAAGACCCCGGTGGGCACGACCGCGGCACGGAGGTAGGCGAAGACCGGGCGGATGCCGTGTTCGAGGGCGAGCGAGTGGCGAGCGGTGCCGCCGGTCGCCCCGAGCAGCACCGGCATGTCGGTGAGCGCGTCCTTGTCGAGGACGTCGAGGAAGGACTTCGCCAGGCCGCTCATGCCGGCGGTGAAGACCGGGGTGACGAAGACGACCGCATCCGCCTCGACGACCGTCGCCATCGCGGTGGCCAGGGCGGGGGCGGCGAAGCGCATGAGCATGGCATCGGTGATCTCGTGCGCGAGCGGTCGGAGGTCGACGTTCCGCAGCTCGACCGGCTCGCCGGTGGAGCGGCCGGCGGTCGACAGCGCTTCGACGGTCGCGGCGCCGAGGCGGTCGGCGAGCAGGCGGGTCGAGCTGGGCTCGGAGAGACCGGCGGAGACGACGGCGATGGTGGTCATGGAGATTCCCGACTTTCGATGCGTTTGCATGAACAGTAGCAGGAACCCGAGGAGGCCGACGCGCATTCCCGTGGTGCTCGCACGCGGAACGACAGAAGCCCCGTCCCTCACGGAGAGGAACGGGGCTTCCGATCAGCAGGGCTGCACGACGGCAGCGCTCCTGGTACGACTAGCGGCGCAGGCCGAGACGCTCGATGAGCGTGCGGTAGCGGGCGATGTCGACGTCGGAGAGGTACCCGAGGAGACGGCGGCGCTGACCGACCATGAGGAGCAGGCCACGACGCGAGTGGTGGTCGTGCTTGTGCTCCTTGAGGTGCTCGTTCAGGTCGTTGATACGACGCGTCAGAACGGCGACCTGGACCTCGGGGGATCCGGTGTCGCCCGGGTGGGTCGCGTACTCTTCGATGATCTCCTGCTTGATCTTGGCGTCAAGTGCCATGGAGGATCCCCTTTCCTGCTCCGCGTGAGAGCTCTGTCCGTTGCGCGGTGCCCACACCTGATGCGTGAGCGCTCTTGATCCGCGGCCGTTCGACGGCAACCGCACGAGCATACCAGAGCAGGAACGCGTCGACGGGACCCGGTCGCTCAGACGGTCCGCGCCCGCAGAGGCCGGCGGCGCCGACGACGCTCCGGGAGCAGACTCCGCACGAACCCGACGAGCGTCGCCCCGAGCAGGCCGCCCATGCCGTTCGACAGCACGTCGCGGGGATCGGCCACGCGGTACGGCAGGTACTCGGCCTGTGCGAACTCGATCCCGACCGACAGCCCGACGGCGATCAGCGCGCCGAGGATCCACCAGCGACGGGGCAGCCACAGCGCGGCGATGAGCCCGACCGGCACGAACATCGCGACGTTCGCCAGGAACTCGGTGCGGTCGTACGTGAACCAGGCACCGTGCGGCAGGTGCTGCACCCAGGCGACGGCGTGCAGGACGAGGGAGTTCTCGGCCGAGGTGAACACGTGCGGGGTCAGCGTCATCCGCCAGATCACCCAGGCGTAGCCGCCCGTCAGGGCCAGGAGGAGGAGTTTCCGCAACATCCGGTCAGTCTGGGGCACGACTGCTGGGCAGCACCCTGGCATCACATGACGATGGGATGGGAACATGACGGCAGCAGCGGATGCGGGTCGGGGGCGACGCGCGACAGGGAGGAACGGCCGATGCCGAGACCGCAACGGACCTCGTCCACGCGCCAGTGGCTCTGGATCGGGGTCGTCGGCGCGCTCGTCGTCGCCGTCGTCGTGGCGGTGAGCGTGGTGCTGCCACACGCCGGAGACCGTCCGGTCGCGCACCGCCGGAGCGTCGCCGAGGCGTGGCCCGGCGGCCTCGCCCGCCAGCCCTCGACCGCGAACCAGGCACGCTGGCACGAGACGGCCGCACGGAAGGCGGGTCGGGCCTCCACCGCGGACCGTCTCGCCGTGATCGCCGACCAGCCGATCGCCACCTGGTTGACGAGCTCGTCCGTCCCCGAGACGGTCGCGACCGTGCGGAGCGTCCTGGCGTCGGCGCGCGAGCAGCGGAAGACCCCGGTCTTCGTGCTCTACGCGATCCCGGGCCGCGACTGCGGGCACTGGTCGCGGGGCGGCACCGCTGAGGACGCCTACCTGCCGTGGGTCCGTGCCGTCGTCCGGGCACTCGCGGGCTCGCATGCGGTCGTACTGGTCGAACCGGACTCGATCGCGCAGATCGCGGTCTGCGAGCGGCTGCGGGACACGCGGCTGCCGCTCCTCCGCAAGGCGGTGGCGGCGCTCACCGGCCACGGGTTGACCGTGTACCTGGACGGCGGCAACGAGAACCGGGTGCCGGTCGCGACGATGGCCGACTGGCTGCGGCGCGCGGGCGTCGACCGTGTACAGGGCTTCGCGACGAACGTGTCGAACTTCTACCGGGTCGACCAGGAGCGCGCCTACGCAGACGAGCTCGCCGACGCGATCGGCGGGGACCCGCACTTCGTCATCGACGTCTCGCGGAACGGCCGGGGTTGGCGGGGCGACTGGTGCAACCCCGGGGGCGCCGGCCTCGGGCAGCTCCCCCACGTCACCCTCGGCACGACCCGGCTCGACGCGCTGCTCTGGGTGAAGACACCCGGGTTGAGCGACGGCAGCTGCAACGGCGGACCGGCCGCGGGGCAGTGGTGGGAGTCGTACGCGCTCGCCCTGGTCGCGAACCGCAAGCGCGGCTGACGCGCGGACGACGGCCGGGAGGCCCGACACCGGTCCGGCTGTCGGCCGCCGGTGGTTGCATGTCGCCATGACCAGCCGCCACCTGCGTTCCGTCGTCCCGCCGTACCTCCTGCGCGCCGTCGCGGCCGCGCCGGCGGACCGCTTCCCACGCGCCGCCTCGGCGGCACGGACCGCGCTCGCCTCGATGGACCGCGTCCAGGAGCCGAAGCAGGTCACCGGCCTCCGCGCGCCCCGGACCGCCGGCACGCCCGACGCCTCGCCGCAGCGGACGATCTCCACCGCCGCCGGCACGACCACCCTGCCGGGCACGGTCGTCCGACGCGAGGGCGAGGGCGACACCGGGGACGCCGCCACCGACGAGGCGTACGCGGGGCTCGGTGCGACGCACGCGTTCTGGCTCGACGTCTTCGGACGGGTCTCCATCGACGGTGCCGGGCTGCCCCTCGAGGCCACCGTGCACTACGGCCAGGAGTACGACAACGCCTACTGGGACGGGCAGCGGATGGTCTTCGGGGACGGGGACGGCGAGGTCTTCCGACGCTTCACCGTCGCGGTCGACGTGATCGGCCACGAGCTCGCCCACGGTGTCACGCAGTACACCGCCGACCTGGTCTACCAGGGGCAGTCCGGGGCGCTCAACGAGTCGATGAGCGACGTCTTCGGCTCCCTCGTCGCCCAGTACGCGGCCGGGCAGACCGCCGAGCAGGCGACCTGGTTGATCGGGGAGGGGCTCTTCACCGACGCCGTGCACGGTGTCGCCCTGCGCTCGATGCGTGCGCCGGGGACCGCCTACGACGACCCGGTGCTCGGCAAGGACCCGCAGCCAGCGACCATGACCGACTACGTCGAGACCACCGAGGACCAGGGCGGCGTGCACCTGAACTCGGGCATCCCGAACCACGCCTTCTTCCTCGCAGCGACCACGATCGGCGGCCCGGCCTGGGTCGGCGCCGGGCAGGTGTGGTGGGACGCCCTGACGTCGGCCGAGGTGTCGGCGTCCATCGACTTCGCCGGGTTCGCGGCCGTCACGGTACGGGCCGCGGCGACCCGCTTCGGGGCGGACTCGCGCGAACGCGCCGCGGTCACAGACGCCTGGCGCTCGGTGGGCGTCCTGTCCTGACGCGGGGCGGCACACGCTGCGGCGGGGGTGCGGGTGCGGGCACGGAGGGCGTACGTTGCGGGGCATGCAGATCGTCGTGCGCCGCAGCGGAGGGTTCGCCGGCATGACCCGGGCCTGGCGGCTCGACACCGATGACCGGCCGGACGCCGACCGGTGGGCCGAGCTCGTCGGCGCGCTCCCCCGCGACCAGGCACCGGCGACGGACCCGGCTGCGGGTGACGCCGTCCGGGACGACTTCGTCTGGACGGTCACCGTCGCCCGGACCACGGTCACCATCCCGGGTCGTCGACTGGACGGGCCCTGGGCGACGCTCGTGGCGCAGGTGCGGGACCAGGGCGAGCCGGCCTGACGGACGCAGGCCGGGCCTCCCGGCCACGTCGCCCGTCGTGCTCCTCAGGTGACGTCGATGACCGTCAGGCGACGTCGATGACCGTCAGGCGGCGGGTGGGGCGGGTCATCGCGACGTAGACCGCCGCAGCCGCACGGGCGGCGTCGGACCCGACGCGGTCCGGGTCGACGAGCAGCACGCCGTCGAACTCCAGGCCCTTCGCATCGGCACCGGTGAGCACCGTCACCGAGCCCGGGCGCGGAGAACCGAGCCCGCGGACGTCGGCCTCCGTGCGGGCCAACCGCGCGCGCACGGCGGCGACGTCGGCCTCCGGCACGATCACGCCGATCGTCCCCGAACCGATCAGGTCACGCTCGCTGTCGACCCGGCGGGCGACGGTGTCGAGCAGGTCCGCTCGGTCGACGTGCAGCCGCTCGACCGGGTCACCGTCGCGGACCGCCTCGTTCGCGGTCACCGTCAGCCCGGCCGAGGCGGCGAACGCCCCGGCGGCCTCGACGATGGAGCGCGGCGTGCGGTAGTTGACGGTGAGCTCCTCGAGCCGGGAGTCCAGCGGCACCTGCGGCGCACGACCCCGGCGACGGCGGGAGAGCGCGCCGCGGACGTCGTCCCACGTCCGGGCGGCTCCCGGCGAGGAGCCCTGCGCCATGTCGCCGACGATCGTGAAGGAGCGCAGCGGGTTCCGTCGGGCGAGGATCCGCCACTGCATCGGCGAGAGCTCCTGCGCCTCGTCGACCACGATGTGCCCGTAGGTCCACTCGCGGTCCTCGGCGGCGCGCTCGGCGGTGGAGCGGGGGTCGCCGCCCTCCGCGAAGGCCCCGGCGACCTGCTCGGCGCTGACGATGCCCTCGACGCCCATGTTCTCGATCGCCTGGCGGGCGTTCTCGATGTCGCGGTTCCGGCTCGCCTTGGCCTGGCGCTTCGCCGCGCCGCCGGTCGGGTCGAACTCGCCGAGGAGCTCGGCCGCCTCGTCGAGGAGCGGGACGTCCTCCACCGTGAAGGCGGCACCACGCTCGCGTCGGAGCAGTTCCCGGCGCTCCGGGGACCAGTTGGGGGTCAGCGACGCCAGCCAGTTCGGACGGGCGAAGAGGTCCTCGACGAGCTTCTCGGCCGGCAGCGGCAGCCACGCGGTGTTGAGCAGGACGCGGGCGTCGTACGAGCTGCGGATGTCCTCGCGGAGGACCTTCTCGTCGGCCTCGTCCACCGTCGTACCGCGCTGCCGGAGCTGCTCGGCGAGCAGGCGGGTCATGGCATCGAGCGCGTTCTTGTTGAACGACACCCGGGCGACGTTGTGCGGCTTGCCGCGGTCCTGGGCGCGACGCATCGCCTCGGCGACGAGCTGCGGCGGGACGACGAGTCGTTCGCCCTCGACGTCGAGCGTGACGGACTCGGTCGGGACGACCTGGCGCGAACGCACGGCCCGGCGCAGCAGGTCGGCCATCTCGCCCGAGCCCTTCACGGCGGCGACGTCGCGCCTGTCGTGCACGGTGGTGTGCAGCCCCGGGTAGAGCGAACCGAGGGAGGCCATCACCACGCCGGTCTCGCCGAGGGACGGCAGGACCTGCTCGATGTAGGTGAGGAACGCCGGGGACGGGCCGACCACGAGCACCCCGGAGCCCCGGAGCCGCTCACGGTACGAGTAGAGCAGGTAGGCCGCGCGGTGCAGCGCCACCGCGGTCTTCCCGGTCCCGGGCCCACCCTGGACGATGAGCACGCCCTCGAGCGGGGAGCGGATGATGCGGTCCTGCTCGCCCTGGATGGTGGCGACGATGTCGGTCATCCGACCGGTGCGCTCGGCGGTGACCGCGGCGAGCAGCGCCCCCTCGCCCTGCAGGTGGGTGCGCTCGTCGTCGTACAGGGTGGCGTCGAACACCTCGTCCTCGACGCCGACGACCGTTCGGCCCTCGAGCGTCAGGTGCCGGCGGGCGCGCATGCCCATCGGATGGGCCGCGGTGGCCTGGTAGAACGCACTGGCACCGGGCACCCGCCAGTCGAGCAGCAGCGGACGGTGGTCGGCGTCACGGAGACCCACGCGACCGATGTAGCGGAAGGCGTCCTCGTCGGCCGGCGGGTCCTGGACCTCGAGGCGGCCGAAGACGAGCCGGTCGCCGACGCGTTCGAGCGTCGCGACGGTGTCCTCGTAGAGCCGGGCGAACGCGTCCCGCTCGCTGCGGCTCTGGTGGTTGCCGCCGACGGTCTGTCGACGGGTCTCGGCGAGTCGCTGGGCGGCCTCCGCCGTCAGCTCGTCGAGTCGGTGGAACAGACCGTCGACGTAACCGCGTTCACGGTCGATCTCGGTGGGTTCGGAAACACGCGCTTCGGACACTCGCAACCCTTCGGGACAGGGGGACCAATCGTATCCCCCCGCCCTGGTCGGCTTCGACTCGATCGCAGCCGCGACCGCGACCGCCCGCGACTACATCTCTTCGTGCGTGTCCGGGTCGCCGTCCCAGAGCCGACCGCGCTCGAGCGCGGAGATGGCCTGGACCTCGTCGTCGCTCAGCGTGAAGCCGAACACGTCGAGGTTCTCGCGCTGCCGGTCCGGGTCGCCCGACTTCGGCACCGGGACGGCACCGAGCTGGACGTGCCAGCGGAGCACGACCTGGCCGGCCGACACCCCGTGCGCGCCGGCCGCGGCGGTGACCGGTGGCTCGGTGAGGAGCTCGGACTGCTTCGCGAGCGGGCTCCAGCTCTCGGTGACGATGCCCAGCCGCTGGTGCACGGCTCGGAGCTCCGCCTGCGGGAAGTACGGGTGCAGCTCGACCTGGTTGACGGCCGGTGCGACCCCGGTGGCGTCGATGATGCGGTCGAGGTGCTCCGGCGTGAAGTTCGAGACACCGATCGAGCGGACCTTGCCGCTGTCCCGCAGGTCGACGAACGCCTTCCAGGTCTCGACGAACTTGCCCACCGACGGGTTCGGCCAGTGGATCAGGTACAGGTCCAGGTGGTCGAGCCCCAGGTTCGCCAGGGTCTCGTCCACCGATCGGTGCGCCTCGTCGTAGCCGTGGTGGCGTCCCGGCAGCTTCGACGTCACCACGAACTCGTCGCGCGGGACCTCGGCGCGGCGGACCGCTGCACCGACGGCGTCCTCGTTGCCGTAGTTCAGCGCGGTGTCGAGCAGGCGGTACCCGCTCGTGATCGCCGCACCGACCGCGGCGATCCCCTCGTCGCCGTCGAGCGAGTACGTGCCGAGGCCGAGCGCCGGGATGCGGTGCCCGTCGTTCAGCTCGAGGGTCGGGACCTCCGGGACGCCCGCCATCAGCGGACGCCGAGCAGGTCGATGACGAAGATCAGGGTCTTGCCGGACAGGAAGTGTCCGCCGCCGGCCGGGCCGTAGGCGAGCTCCGGCGGGACGACGAGCTTGCGACGGCCGCCGACCTTCATGCCGGGGATGCCCTCCTGCCAGCCGCGGACGAGCGCCGCGAGGGGGAAGTCGATCGGTTCGCCACGGCCCCAGGAGCTGTCGAACTCCTCGCCGGACTCGTACTCGACGCCCGCGTAGTGGACCTTGACGGTCGAGCCGGACTCGGCGACGGCGCCGTCGCCCTCGACGATGTCGGTGATGACGAGGTCGGTGGGCGCCGGGCCCTCGGGGGCGTCGAACTCGGGCTTGCTGTTCAGGTCAGTCATGCTCGTCAGTCAACCAGAGAACGAAACCCGGCCCCGCAGGCGGCCTCCAGGCCACAGAATGGTTCCACCGTGACACCAGAAGCCCCCGTGGACGCCCCCACGAAGCCCCACCGTTCCCTGTTCGCCGACCTCACCCCCCTCCGCCGCTCCCCCGCGTTCGCGCGCCTGTGGATCGGCAGTTCGATCGCCGGCATCGGCACCATGATGACCAGCGTCACCGTGGGCCTCGAGGTGTACGAGATCACCCGCTCCACCTTCATGGTGTCGCTCGTCGGCGTGATCTCCCTGGTGCCGATGATCCTGGCCGGTCTCTACGGCGGGATGCTCGCCGACGCGTTCGACCGCCGCACGGTGGCCCTCGTCTCGGCCGTCCTGGCGTGGGTGTCCACCGCGATGATCGCCGCTCACGCCTGGCTCGGACTCGACAGCGTCGTGCTGCTGTACGTCCTGGTCACCGTGAACGCCGTCGCCGGGACCGTGATCGGGGCCTCCCGCGCGGCGATCGTGCCGCGCCTGGTCGGCATCGAGCTCCTGCCGGCGGCGAGCGCCCTGAACAGCATCAGCGCCGGGTTCTCGGTGACCGTCGGACCGGCGGTCGGCGGCGTGCTGGTCGCCGCGTTCGGCTTCGCGCCGACCTACACGGTCGACGTCGTGCTGTTCAGTGCGGCGTTCCTCGGGGTCATCACCCTGCCGCGGATGGCTCCCGAGCACGACGCGCTGCGCCCCGGGCTGTCGTCGCTGATCGAGGGGGCGAAGTTCCTCCGACGCTCCCGCAACATCACGATGACGTTCGTGCTCGACATCATCGCCATGACGTTCGGGCAGCCCCGCGTGCTGTTCCCCGCCATCGGCGCCCTCGTGGTCGGCGGCGGGTCCATCACCGTCGGTGCGCTCACCGCGGCGTACGCGATCGGTGCGCTGCTCTCCGGCATCTTCTCCGGTCCGCTCGGCCACGTCCGACGGCAGGGCGAGGCGGTCGGCTGGGCGATCACCGTCTACGGCGGGGCGATCGCCGCGTTCGGTGTCGTCGTCGCCTGCGCGCACCTCCTGGGTGGGCGGCCGTCCGAGACCTTCTCGACCGGCATCCTGCCGGCGCTGGTGCTGTGCGCGCTGTTCCTCGCGGTGGCCGGCGGTGCGGACAACGTGAGCAGCGTGTTCCGCGGGACGATCCTCCAGGCCGCGGCGCCCGACGGCATGCGTGGACGACTGCAGGGGATCTTCATCGTCGTCGTCACGGGAGGCCCGCGCGTCGGCGACCTGTACGCCGGCCTCGTCGTCGCGGCCGGGTTCGCCTACCCGCCGGTCATCGGCGGCGTCCTCATCATCGCGCTGGTCGCCCTGCTGCTCCGGTTGGTGCCGTCGTTCCGGCGGTACGACGCCCTGCACCCGAACGCGAACTGACGGAGCCGGTACCGTCGACTCATGCCGGCGAGCCGAGAACGCGACCTGCGCCGCTCGGGGGTCCGGGCGGTGGTGCGTCGGACGTACCACTCGGTCATCCGGCACCGGGTCGTCGACTCCGCCGCGTCGCTGACGTTCTTCGCCCTGCTCACCGTGTTCCCGACGGCGCTGACCGTGGTCTCGCTCCTCGCGGTCGTCGACCAGGGCGGCGACAGCGTGGCGGACATCGTCGGCGTCCTCGGTGTCCTGGTGCGACCGGAGACCGCCGAGCACCTCGAGACCCCGCTCCGGCAGCTGCTGACGCTCGACAACCCGTGGCTCGGCGCGACCGTCGGACTCGTCCTGACGCTGTGGTCACTGTCGGGGTACGCGACCGCGTTCGGCCGGGCGATGAACACCGCCTACGAGGTCGAGGAGGGCCGGCGGATCTGGAAGTTCCGCGGCATGATGCTCCTCGTCACGCTGCTGGTCATGGTCGGCGGTGCCGTCGCGCTCGTGATCCTGCTCGGCACCCCGATGATCTCCGCCGCCGTCGTGCGACAGGTCGGCTGGCCGTCCTGGGCCGACGACGTCTGGAACGTGGTGAAGTGGCCGGTGCTCGCCGCTGACCTGGTCGTCATGGTCGCCGTGCTCTACACCGCCACGCCCAACGTCAAGACGCCGCAGCTGCGGTGGGTGTCCGCCGGTGCCGGCTTCGCGATCGGCACCTGGACGCTCGCCACGGTCGGCTTCGCGCTGTACGTGGAGACGATCGGCGGCGGCAACCGGGCGTACGGCTGGCTCGGCGGTGCGCTGCTGCTGCTCGTCTACCTGTACATCTCGAACTTCGTGCTCGTCGTCGGCGGGGAACTCGACTCCGAGGTGATCCGGATGCGCCAGCTGCTCGCCGGCATCGAGGCCGACGAGACCATCCGCCTGCCGCTCCGCGACGTCACCCGGAACTTCACACTCGCCCGGTGGCGGGACCAGGACATCGCGGCGGCGGCGCAGGTGCGGGCCGCGGCGGCCGAACTCCCCGACGACGAGGGTTCCCCGCGGGACGAGGAGCTCCGGCGGGTGGCAGGGCAGGTGCGCGCGGGCGAGCGGCCGATGCCGTGAGCTGCGCGTCGGCGGGAGCAGCCCGTCCGGTGAGTCCCGCCGTCAGACCTGCGGCGGACGCGGTGCGACGTCGCGGGCGTGCTGCTCGAGCATCGCCTCGGTGATCACCGGCATCGCGCCCGTCGCGAGCTCGATGCCGGACAGCCGCGCCGGGCTGAGGACCCGGTGCACCTGGTGCTCGTCCATCAGGCCCGCCGCGATCACCAGCGTCGAGATCGGGGTCGAGGTCGTCAGCGCCGTGTGCGCGATCGACGCCGCCGCCGCGTAGCCGATGTACGGCGTCAGCGCCGTGACGACGCCGACGTTCGTGTCGACCTGTGCGGCGAGCTTGGCCTCGTTCGCCTGGATGCCGGTGACGCAGTGCTCGCGGAGGGTCGCGCACCCGCGGGCCATCCACTGCAGCGACTGCAGGATCGAGTGGGCGATGATCGGCTCGAACGCGTTGAGTTGGAGCTGCCCACCCTCCGCCGCCATCGTCACCGTGGTGTCCGCGCCGGCGACGGCGAACGCGATCTGGTTCACGACCTCCGGGATCACCGGGTTCACCTTGCCCGGCATGATCGAGGACCCGGCCTGGCGGGGTGGCAGGGTGATCTCGCCGAGGCCCGCCTGCGGACCCGACGCCAGCAGTCGCAGGTCGTTGCAGATCTTCGACAGCTTCATCGCACTGCGCTTCACGGTGCCGGACAGCGTCATGAACGAGCCGGCGTCACTCGTCGCCTCGATGAGGTCCGGTGCGGTGACGACGTCGACGCCGGACGCGTCGGCGAGCTGCCTGCGGACCTCGTCGCGGTAGAGCGGGTCCGCCGTGATGCCCGTGCCGATCGCGGTCGCGCCGAGGTTCATCTCGCAGAGGAGCGGCACCACCCGGCGGAGCTGGACGACGTCCTCCTGGATGGTGTGCGCGAAACCCGTGAACTCCTGGCCGAGGGTCATCGGCACGGCGTCCTGCAGCTGCGTTCGACCGACCTTGAGGACGTCCGCGAAGGCGTTCCCCCGCTCGGCGAACGCGGCCGAGAGCTGCTCGAGCTGGTCGGCCAGGCGGCGCACCCCGTAGATCATCGCGATCTTGATGCTCGTCGGGTACGTGTCGTTCGTCGACTGGCTGCGGTTCACGTGGTCGATCGGGTGCAGGTACGCGTAGTCGCCCTTCTCGCGGCCCAGCAGCTCCAGCGCCCGGTTCGCCAGGACCTCGTTCGTGTTCATGTTCGTGCTCGTGCCCGCGCCACCCTGCACCACGTCGACCACGAACTGGTCGCGAAGGGCGCCGTCGCGGACCTCCTGCGCAGCACGGTCGATGGCGTCGGTGCGCTCGTCGTCGAGGACCCCGATCGCCCGGTTCGCGCGCGCCGCCGCCTGCTTCACCGTCACCAGCGCTGCGACGAGGTCCGGGTACACCGCGATCGGCACGGAGGCGATCGGGAAGTTCTCCATCGCCCGGAGGGTGTTGATGCCCCAGTACGAGTCGACGGGCACCTCCCTCGAGCCCAGGGAATCGGTCTCGGTGCGGGTGGCAGCGCTCGTCACGTTGTGTTCCTCTCCGTCGCGGGTCACCTTCCGAGGGTAGCCCGCGACCGTCCGGCCGGTGCGGAACGGGGCGGGTGCGGGGTGTGGCTTGCGTGGGG
>NZ_QKSK01000011.1:0-108240 GCF_003234145.1 Curtobacterium sp. MCPF17_011 | reverse complement strand
GACGGCACGAGGGCGACGAGGCCCCCGCCGCCGTCTGCTGGCCGCCGGGGTCGCAGTCGTGCTCGCCGCCGGGGCCCTCGTCGCCCTCGTGCCGTCGGGTGCTGCCTCGGCCGCGACGTACCCGAGTTGGGACGACGTGCAGGCCGCCAAGCAGTCACAGTCGGACCAGGCCGCCAAGGTCACCGAGATCAGGGGCCTCATCGCGCAACTGCAGTCGCAGTCCGCCGCGAAGGAGAAGGCCGCCGCCGCAGCCGGTACGGCGTACCAGGACGCGCAGACGGACTACGACCGCAAGGCGCTCGAACAGCGGAAGCTCCAGTCGCAGGCGGACGACGCCGAGAAGACCGCGGCAGCTTCCGAGGCGCAGGCCGGCCAGCTCGCCGCCCAGCTCGGCCGCTCCAGTTCACAGGACGTCACCACGGACCTCCTCACCAAGCCCTCCGCCTCGGGTGACCTGCTCTACGAGCTCGGCGCCATGTCGAAGCTCACCGAGCAGGCGGACGGCATCTACTCCGAGGCGAGCCAGGACCGCGGGACGGCCCAGGCCCTCGCCGACAAGTCGAAGGTCGCCGAGGACGCGCTCGGCGTGCTCGCCGCCCAGGCCCAGGCGAAGATGCGCGCCGCGCAGACCGCCGCGGACCAGGCGCAGGCCGCCGTGGCCGCCCAGGCCGCCAACCAGGACCGCCTGGAGGCCCAACTCGCCCTCCTGACGTCGAAGACGAAGACGACGCAGGCCGGGTACGAGAAGGGCGTCAAGATCGAGAAGGAGCGCCAGGCGCGTCTCGCCCGGGAGCGCGCCGCCGCGGCGGCCGCAGCCGCCCGGGCCCTCCCGGCCGCAGCGACCGCGGGCGTCCCGGCATCCGGTGGCGGCGCGACCGGCGGCGGCGCCGCGAACTCGTCCGGCTGGGTACGCCCGGCCGCCGGCTTCCAGTCGAGCCCCTACGGCCTCCGCGTCGACCCGTACACGCACGTCTACACACTGCACGCGGGCGTCGACCTCGCCCCGGCCTGCTACTCGCCGATCTACGCCGCAGCGTCCGGCACCGTGACCTTCGCGGGCAACGGCGGCGGCTACGGCAACGAGGTCGTCCTCGACAACGGTGGCGGCATCTCGACGGCCTACGGGCACATCGTGAACGGCGGCATCATGGTCGCCGCCGGCCAGCACGTCACCGCCGGACAGCAGATCGCCCAGGTCGGTTCGACCGGCTGGTCGACCGGCTGCCACCTGCACTTCGAGACCCGGGTGAACGGCGCAGCCGTCGATCCCGTCCCCTTCATGGCAGCGCGGGGGATCTCGGTATGAGCACGAGCACTGCCAGGAGGCACTGACCCGCATGAAGAAGCCTGCACGTTCCCTCGTCTGCGGTCTCGCCACCGTCTCGATGCTCAGCCTCGGGCTCTCGCTCGTGGTGGCCGTCCCGGCGCAGGCGGCCCCGTCCGCTCCGTCGTGGAAGGACGTGCAGGCGGCGAAGGACGACCAGGCCGCGAAGCAGCGGACGGTCGACGCCCTGACGGCACGCATGTCGAGCCTCCAGGCCACGGTGGACCGCACCGGCGCCACGGTGCAGGAGGCCGGGCAGCGGTACTCCCTCGCGGCGTCGCAGCAGCAGGAGGCCAAGGACACGCTGGACGGTCTCACCGGTCAGGCGAAGCGTGCCAAGGCGGCGGCGAAGCGGTCCGCCGGCCAGGTCGCGGCCCTCGTCGTCGAGCTCTCGCGCTCGGGTGGCGGTGACCTGTCCACGTCGATGCTCGTCGACTCCCGCGACGCGAAGGACCTGCTGTACCAGGTCGGCACCATGACGCACCTGTCCGAGCGGTCCGCGACCGTGCTCGACAAGGCGCAGTCGGACCAGCGCACCGTGGACGCCCTCGCCGCGCAACAGCGGCAGGCGACGAAGGCCCTGACCGCCGCGACCGAGAAGACGAAGGACGCGCTCGACAGCGCGAACGACGTCGCCGCGAACGCACAGTCCGCGCTGGCGTCCGGGCAGGCGAAGCAGGACGAGGTCCTCGAGCAGCTCGCGTTCATCAAGGGCACCTCGGTGGCCACCGAGCAGGCGTACTGGTCGGCGCAGCAGGCGAAGCAGGCCGAGATCCAGCTCGCCGCCCAGGCGAAGCGCGACGCGGCGCGTCCCGCATCAGCGAACGGCGGCACGGACGGTCCCGGCGGGTCGACGACCGACGTCCCGCCCGCGTCGAAGCCCGTCACCTCGAACCCGTCGACGTCGAACCCCTCGTCGTCCGCGCCCTCGGGTGGTACCGCGGCAGCGCCGAAGCCAGCCGCCCCGAAGCCGGCCGCCCCGAAGCCCGCGGCCCCACAGCCCGCACCGCAGCCGGCCGCACCAGCCCCGAAGCCCGCAGCCCCGAAGCCCGCGGCCCCGAAGCCGGCGGCCCCCGCGCCCGCGCCGGCCCCGGTCGTCAGCAGCCCGTCCAAGGCCGCTGGCGCGATCGCGTACGCCCGCGGACAGCTCGGCAAGGCCTACGTCCTGGGTGGTGCCGGCCCGAACGTCTGGGACTGCTCCGGCCTGGTGATGATGGCCTACAACTCGCAGGGCATCACGACCGGTGGGCACAACGTCGTCTGGCAGTACAACTACTTCGGCTCGATCGGCCGCCTGGTGCCGCTGTCGCAGCGCCAGCCGGGCGACATCCTGTTCTACTCGAACAACGGTGCGGCGTCCGGCGGCTACCACGACTCGATCTACACCGGCAACGGGCGGATGGTCGAGGCCGCCCGTCCGGGTGTCGGCGTCGTCGAGCGTGCGGTGTGGACCCCGAGCCAGCTCCTGCCGTACGTCGCCCGTCCGAGCGGCGCGCTCTAGCCCCGAACACCGCAGAACGGCCCGGCCCCACGAGGGGACCGGGCCGTTCGCGCGTCAGCAGACGAGCGTCAGTGACCCGCGGGCACGTACGCGGCCTGGCCGGCCTGCACGATGGCCTCGGCCTCGGCGGCGTCGCCCCAGCCCTCGGCCTTGACCCACTTGTTCGGCTCGAGGTCCTTGTAGCGCTCGAAGAAGTGCGCGATCTCGGCCTTGGTCTGCTCCGGGACGTCCGCGATGTCCTGGATGTGCGCCCAGCGCGGGTCCTTCGCGGGGACGACGAGGACCTTCTCGTCCTTGCCGGCCTCGTCGCTCATCTTGAAGACGCCGACCGGTCGGACCTTGACGCCCACGCCGGGGAAGGTCGGGAACTCGAGGAGGAGCAGCGCGTCGACGGGGTCGCCGTCGTCGGCCAGGGTCTTCTCGAAGAAGCCGTAGTCCGTCGGGTAGACGAACGAGGTGAAGAGCACGCGGTCCAGGTACACGCGACCGGTCTCGTGGTCGACCTCGTACTTGTTGCGGCTGCCCTTGGGGATCTCGACGACGACGTCGTACGCGGCCATGTGCACTCCTTGGTTCTTCCGGTGGTGGTCTGTCGGCCGTCGGGACGGCCCGGCTAACGTTACCGGGTGAACTCCGAGCGTCCCCGGCTGGACCCCGCCGTCGCCGCCGTCCGTCTGGCGGTCCGCACCGCGCTCGCCCGCGCGCTCGACGAACAGGTCGTCGCACCGGGCGACCTCGTCCTGGTCGCGCTGAGCGGCGGAGCCGACTCGCTGGCCCTCGCGGCGGCCACCGCGTTCGAGGCGCCGAAGCAGGGCCTGCGCGCCGGCGCGGTCGTGGTCGACCACGCGCTGCAGGCGGGTTCCGAGGCGGTCGCGGCACGGGCCTCCCGGCAGGCCGCCTCGCTCGGGCTGGCGCCGGTCGTCGTGGACCGCGTCGACGTCGGGACCGCGGGTGGTCCGGAAGCCGCCGCCCGGGAGGCCCGATACGCCTCGATCACGTCGGTCGCGGCCGCCGAGTGGTCACCCCTCGTGCTCCTCGGCCACACGCTCGACGACCAGGCCGAGACGGTCCTGCTCGGCCTGCTGCGGGGGAGCGGACCGGACAGCCTGACCGGCATGGCGCCGCTGGTGCGGCCGGACCGGCCGGGGCCGTCGCTCGCGCGGCCGATGCTCGCGCTGCGTCGGGCGACCACGCGTCAGGCCTGCGCCGCCTCCGGACTCGACCCGTGGGACGACCCCCAGAACGAGGACCCGGCGTACACGCGGGTGCGGGTGCGGAACGCGCTGATGCCGGTCCTCGAGCGGGAGCTCGGACCCGGTGTGCCGGAGGCCCTGGCCCGCACCGCCGACCAGCTGCGCGAGGACTCCGCCGCCCTCGACCACTTCGCCGAGGAGATGGCGGAGGACCTCGCCGAGCACTCCGAGGCCGGCATCTCGCTGTCCGTGCCGCAGCTCGCCGCGAACCCGCCGGCACTCCGGCAGCGACTCGTCCGACTGGCGGTCGAGAGCGAGTTCGGCGTGACCCTGTCCCGACTGCAGACGCTCGAGGTCTGCCGGCTCGTGACCGACTGGCACGGCCAGGGACCGATCGACCTGCCCGGTGTCCGGGCCACGCGGGCGGGCGAACGGGTGTCGTTCGCCGCCAGGGAGCCGCACGCGGGCGGTTAGGCTGGTCCGGTGGAACTCTCCGACGTGCAGGCCGACCTCTCCGAAGTGCTCTTCACCCCCGAGCAGATCGACGACAAGATCGCCGAACTCGCCGCGGCGGTGGACCGGGACTACGCCGGGCGCGACCCGCTCCTCGTCGGCGTGCTGAAGGGCGCGGTAATGGTCATGGCCGACTTCTCCCGCCACCTCAAGATGCAGGCGCGGATGGACTGGATGGCGGTGTCGTCCTACGGCTCCGGCACGAAGTCGTCCGGTGTGGTGCGGATCCTCAAGGACCTCGACACCGACCTGCACGACCGCGACGTCATCATCGTCGAGGACATCATCGACTCCGGTCTGACGCTGTCCTGGCTCAAGCAGAACCTGCAGTCCCGCGGGGCCGCCAGCGTCGAGATCGTCGCCCTGCTCCGCAAGCCCGAGGCCGCCAAGGTCGAGGTGGACGTCAAGTACGCCGGCTTCGAGATCCCGGACGCGTTCGTGGTCGGGTTCGGCCTGGACTACGACGAGCGTTACCGCAACCTGCGCGGCATCGGCATCCTCGCGCCGCACGTCTACTCCTGATCCGCCCGCGACGTCGGGTGCGACCGGGACGTCAGGCGGCGGGCGTCAGGGGCGTCGTCCGCAGGGCGATGCTCCTGATGCGTGGAGTTCGCCCGCAGAGGACACCCATTCTCGCCACAGAGTGACGGCCGTATGCTGAGCGGCACGCACTTCAGGCAGCAGAAAGGTGTCGGGCCGTCGGGCCCGGATCACATGGACTTCAAGCGCATCCTCCGCGGGCCGTACATCTGGATACTGCTCGCAGTCGTGGGGATCTTCGTCGGATGGACGTTCATCGCCCAGTCCGGCACCCAGGAGATCTCCACCCAGAAGGGTCTCGAGCAGCTCTCGGACGGCAAGGTCTCGTCGGCCGTCGTCAACTCCACCGAGCAGCGCGTCGACCTCACGCTCCGCAACGACGGTGGCACCGAGCAGTTCTACTACTCGACCCCCCGTGGCACCGAGGTCGTCGAGGCGGTGTCGCAGGCCGACCTGCCCAAGGGCTACAACGACCACGTCCAGCAGTCGAACGTCCTCGTGTCGCTCCTGCTGACGCTGCTGCCGTTCCTGCTCATCGGCGCCCTGTTCTGGTTCCTGCTCTCGAGCGCCCAGGGCGGCGGCTCGAAGGTCATGCAGTTCGGCAAGTCCAAGGCCAAGATGAACAACAAGGAGAACCCGCAGGTCTCCTTCGCTGACGTCGCCGGTGCGGACGAGGCCATCGAGGAACTGCACGAGATCAAGGAGTTCCTCAAGGAGCCCGCGAAGTTCCAGGCCGTCGGTGCCCGGATCCCGAAGGGCGTGCTCCTCTACGGCCCTCCCGGAACCGGCAAGACCCTGCTCGCCCGCGCCGTCGCCGGCGAGGCCGGGGTTCCGTTCTACTCGATCTCCGGTTCGGACTTCGTCGAGATGTTCGTGGGTGTCGGCGCGAGCCGCGTCCGTGACCTCTTCGACCAGGCGAAGCAGAACTCGCCCGCCATCGTCTTCATCGACGAGATCGACGCCGTGGGGCGTCACCGTGGCGCCGGCATCGGCGGCGGCAACGACGAGCGCGAGCAGACGCTGAACCAGCTCCTCGTCGAGATGGACGGCTTCGACGGCAAGACGAACGTCATCCTGATCGCCGCGACGAACCGTCCCGACGTGCTCGACCCCGCGCTGCTGCGCCCGGGCCGCTTCGACCGGCAGATCGGCGTCGACGCGCCCGGACTGCAGGGTCGCAAGCAGATCCTCGAGGTGCACGCGAAGGGCAAGCCGCTCGCCGCGAGCGTCGACCTCGAGCTCCTCGCCCGCAAGACGCCGGGCTTCACCGGTGCCGACCTGGCCAACGTCCTCAACGAGGCCGCGCTGCTGACCGCCCGGTCGAACGCGCAGCTCATCGACAACCGTGCGCTCGACGAAGCCGTCGACCGCGTCATGGCGGGTCCGCAGCGCCGCACCCGGATCATGTCCGACCAGGAGCGCCTCATCACCGCCTACCACGAGGGTGGTCACGCCCTGGCGGCCGCAGCGATGCGCCACACCGACCCGGTGACGAAGATCACGATCCTCCCGCGTGGTCGGGCCCTCGGTTACACAATGGTCCTGCCGCTCGAGGACAAGTACTCCGTCACGCGCAACGAACTGCTCGACCAGCTGACGTACGCCATGGGTGGCCGTGTCGCCGAGGAGATCGTGTTCCACGACCCGACCACGGGTGCGTCGAACGACATCGAGAAGGCCACCGGCACCGCCCGCAAGATGGTGACCGAGTACGGCATGAGCCAGGCGGTCGGTTCCGTCAAGCTCGGCTCCGGGTCCAGCGAGCCGTTCGTCGGCCGTGACATGAGCGGCGGCACCGGTCGCGACTACTCGGAGAACATCGCCGAGACCGTCGACGCCGAGACCCGCGCCCTGCTCGAGGCCGCGCACGACGAGGCCTACCAGGTGCTCAACGCCAACCGCGACATCCTCGACCGCCTGGCCGGCGAACTCCTCGAGAAGGAGACGCTCGACGCCCCGGAGCTCGTGGAGATCTTCAAGGACGTCCGCAAGCTGCCCGAGCGCCCGCAGTGGCTCTCGAGCGACAAGCGTCCGGTGAGTGACCTGCCCGCGATCGAGGTCCCGGGCAAGGCCGCCGCGATGGCGGAGGAACCCGTCGGGATCGACGCCTCGAAGCCGCGTCGTCACCGTCCGTTCGGCAACCCCGGTATCGCCCCCGCGTAGGCCGGCATGACCGACCTGCCGACGAGACGGTCGCGTCGGCTCGCCGAGGCGAGCCGGGCCCGCGAAGCAGCAGCAGCGCCGGCGACGGTCGCGATCGACCTCCGAGCACCCGCACCCGTGCCGGAGATCGTGACCGGCCGTCGCCGCGGTCGCTCCACCCCCGAGGGCGCCCGCGTGATGGGGATCCTCAACGTCACCCCCGACTCGTTCAGCGACGGCGGTCTGCACCTGGCCGTCGACGCGGCACTCGACCACGCCCGGCACCTGGTCGCGACCGGGGCCGACCTGGTCGACGTCGGCGGGGAGTCCACCCGGCCCGGTGCGGAACGGGTCCCGGTGGACGTCGAGCAGGAGCGGGTCCTGCCGGTCGTGCAGCAGCTGGTCTCCGAGGGGATCGCGGTGAGTGTCGACACGATGAACGCCAGCACCGCCGAACGCGCGGTCGAGCTCGGTGCCGTGATCGTCAACGACGTCTCCGGTGGGCTCGTCGACCCGGACATGTCCCGGGTCGTCGCCGAGACCGGCGTGGGCTTCGTCGTCATGCACTGGCGCGGCCACAGTGACCGGATGTACCGGAACGCCGAGTACACCCACGCCGTCGAGGAGGTCCGACGCGAGGTCGAACTCCGGGTCGCCGAACTCATCGTCCTCGGGGTGCGCCAGGAGCAGGTCGTCATCGACCCGGGCCTGGGGTTCGCCAAGCGCGGGCAGCAGAACTGGGAGATCCTGGCGGGCTACGAACGCTTCGCCTCGATCGGTCTGCCGGTCCTGGTCGCGGCGTCCCGCAAGCGGTTCCTGGACGGCGTCGGCAGTGCGGCCGGGGCACCCCCGGCCGAACGGGACCTGGCCACGGCGGCGATCAGCCTGCTCGCGGCCGAACGCGGCGCCTGGGGCGTCCGTGTGCACGACCCGGCGCCGACCCGCGCCGTACTCGACGTCTGGGACGCCTGGAGGGCAGCTCGATCATGAGGGACACCATCCGCCTCGTCGGAGTCCGCGCACGCGGGCACCACGGGGTCTTCGACCACGAACGCGCCGACGGACAGGACTTCGTCGTCGACGTCGCGGTCGAGGTCGACGCGACCGCCGCCTCCGACTCGGACGACCTGGCCGAGACCGTGCACTACGGCGTGCTCGCCGAGCAGGTCGTCGCCGAGATCGAACGTGACCCGGTCGACCTCATCGAGACGCTGGCGGAGCGGATCGCCGCGGCCGTCCTGACGCACCGTGCCGCCCTGGCGACCGAGGTCACGGTGCACAAGCCGCAGGCACCGATCACCGTGCCGTTCACCGACGTGTCGATCACCATCCGGCGCGAGTCCACGGTGCGCCCTGACGACGCGGCCGTCGCCGAGAGCGCTCCGCTCGAGGAAGAAGCGTGACGCGCGCCGTCATCGCCCTCGGTGCGAACCTCGGCGACCGGGGGAGCACCCTCCGTGCCGCAGCGGCCGCCGTCGCCGCGCTGCCCGGTGTCCGTCCGGTGGCCTCGAGCCGTGAGGTCGAGTCCGTCGCCCTCACCCTGGACGGCCCCGACACGACGAAGCCGCGGTACCGGAACGGCGTCGTGGTCGTCGACACCGACCTGGCTCCGCAGGAGCTGCTCGACGCCCTGCACGGCATCGAGGACGAGCACGGCCGCACCCGTGACGTCCGCTGGGGTGACCGGATGCTCGACCTCGACGTGATCGCCCTCGACGACCTGCGGATCGACACCGACACACTCACCGTGCCCCACCCGCGCGCCCACGAGCGGGCGTTCGTGCTCGCACCCTGGGCGGACGCCGACCCGGAGGCGGTGCTGCCGGGCCACGGGTCCGTCACGACCCTGCTCGCGGCGCTGGGCGACGACACGGACCGGGTCGACGAACCCCGCCTGTTCGGCCGCGCCGAGCAGGAGGTGACCCCGTGAAGCCGACCCGGGCCTCCACCCTGATCGGTGTCGCCGTCGTCGCGGCCGTCGCCGGCTTCGCGGTCGACACCGCCTTGACCGCCCGGCAGTCGCCGACGCTCCTGATGTCGGTCCCCCTCGGCCTGACGCTGGTGTTCATCGGCATCGCCCTGCTGTTCATGGCCGCGCCGATCCGTCGACAGACCCGCGGCCGGAACGACGGACGCCGGGTGGACCCGATGTACGCGACACGGGTGGTGTTCCTGGCGAAGGCGTCGAGCATCTGCGGGGCGCTGTTCGGCGCGTTCGCCCTCGGGCTGCTCGTGTACCTCCTGTCCCGGTCCGTCCTGCCTTCGCTAGGCTCGACCCTGCCGAACGCGGTGGCGTTCGGCGGCGGGATCGTGCTGACCGTGTGCGCCCTCGTCGCCGAGCGGATGTGCATCGCGCCGCCGACGGACGAGGACGACCACGACGGGCGGGGCAGCACCACGGCGTGACCGGCCCGGTCGGTCGACGCGGACCGACCACCGCAGACCAGGAGACCCCGATGCCGCCCGTACTCGACGAACCTCATCGGATGGACGAACCGCGCCGACTCGACGACGCCGGCCTGGGCCTCGACGGCATCACCTGGACGCGGGTCTCGGCGAAGCTCGTCTGGACCGACCTCATCGCGACGATCGTCATCGGCGGTGTCGTCACGGCGGGCCTGGTGCTCATCGGCGTCGCCAGCGGCGGGACCGGCGGGACGGCCGGACTCGTCTGGTTCGTCATCGGTGCGGTCGTCGCGGCCATCGCGATCGTCACGGCAGCGCTCACCCCGCGACGCATCCGGTCGATCGGGTACGCCCTGCGCGACGACGACCTGGTGCTGCGCCGCGGACTGATGTGGCAGCGCTTCACCGCGGTGCCGTACGGCCGACTGCAGCTCGTGGACGTCAACCGGGGCCCGCTCGACCGGGTGCTCGGCATGAGCGAGCTGAAGTTCGTGACCGCGGCCGCGTCGTCGAACATCCGCATCCCCGGCATCCCGGCCGGTCAGGCGGACGACCTCCGCGACCGACTGGTCGAGCTCGCCGAGTCCCGTCGCGCCGGGCTGTAGGTCGCACGTGTCGTTCCGACCGGACGCCTCGATCCCCGCACCGCCGCGCAAGGGCGACGCCGCCGCGGCCGCGCCCCTGACCGACGGCGAGTGGCACCGGCTGCACCCGCTCACACCGCTGCTCAAGGGCGGCATCTTCCTCGTCGTGATCCTGGGCTACGTGCTCAACAACCTCCGCGACCAGATCGTCGAGGTCTTCATCCCCGGCGAAGGCGGGCCGCAGGAGGACGGCGACCCGGTCCGCTACGTGTACGAGCACGGTGTCGTCGGCTGGGTGCTGCTCGGGGTGGCGGTGCTGCTCCTGGTGCTGATCGGCCTGTTCTACCTGTCCTGGCGGATGCACGAGTTCCGGGTCACGGGCGAGATCGTCGAGGTCCGCTCCGGCGTGGTCTTCCGGACCCACCGCAAGGCCCGGCTCGACCGGATCCAGGGGATCAACATCTCGCGTCCGCTGATCGCGCGGGTCTTCGGCACCGCCAAGCTCGAGGTCGCGCAGGCCGGCAACGACGCGAACGTGCAGCTCGCCTACCTCGGAGCGAAGGCCGCCGACGACCTGCGGCAACGCATCCTGGTGCTCGCCTCGGGCGCGAAGGACACCGACCAGCCCCGGTCCGCCGGTCCGGGCGGCGGCGTCCTGCAGGGCCGGGTGGACGAGTTCCTGGCACCCGAGCTCGACCCCGAGGCCGTGCACGCCACCCGGGTGGTCCGCGTCCACCCGGGTCGGTTGATCGGGTCGATGCTGCTCTCCGGCACGACCGTGGTGATCCTGCTGCTCGTCGTCGCGATCATCGTGAGCATCAGCCTGACCGGGCAGTACTTCCTGCTCGTGTCGCTGTTCCCGGCCGTCATCGGCGCCGGCGGCTACTACGTCCGCAAGTTCTCGAAGTCGCTGCGCTACACGATCGCGGACACCCGGGACGGCATCCGGATCGGCTTCGGCCTGTTCTCGACCTCGAACGAGACGTTGCCGCCGGGGCGCATCCACGCCGTGAGCGTCGCGCAGCCGCTGCTGTGGCGGCCGTTCGGCTGGTGGGACATCCGCATCAACCGGGCGACGAACGCCGGCAACGGGGCGTCCACGAACCAGCAGGTCTCGTCGATCGTGCTGCCGGTCGGTACCGCAGCCGAGGTCCGGCAGGTCCTCGAGATCATCCTGCCCGAGCTCGTCGGCTCGGCCGTCGTCGGTCCGGAGGCGTCGATGGAACGCCTGCGCGAGGGGTCCGCCGAGGCCGTGGGTGTCGTCGACGACAGTCTCACCACGAGCGGCGACCGCGGCGGTTTCGTGCACTCGCCCCGACGGGGTCGCTGGCTGCGCCCGCTGTCGGCGTCCCGCAACGGCTACCGCTTCGTGCCCGGTGCGGTGCTGCTCCGGCTCGGCGCGGTCTGGCGCTCGCTCGTGGTCGTGCCGCTGCCGCGTGTCCAGAGCGTCAAGGTCACGCAGGGGCCGCTGGAGCGCGCACTCCGCCTGGCCTCGGTGCACGTGCACACCGTCAGCGGTCCGGTCTCCGCCCGCGTCGGTGCGCTCGACGCCGGGGACGCGCAGCGGCTCTGGTCCGGCACGACCGAGCGTGCCGTCGAGGCCGCCGCGACCGACACGTCGCACCGCTGGCGTGACGGCCAGGAGGCCCGACCCACCTCCGGTACGCCGGGTCGCCACGTGCAGGAGCCCGCGCACGCATCAGGGCAGATGCCCGGGGAGTGGACCGGTGCCGCGCCCGCCGCACCGGCGTGGCTGACGCAGGACGGGCCTCCCGTCTGGACCGCCGTCCCCGGACCCGGAGCCGTACGGTGAGGGCCGGACGACTCGGCATCGGGATCATCGGCGCCGGACGCGTCGGCCCCGTGCTGGGTGCCGCGCTCGCGAACGCCGAGCACGCCGTCGTCGGGATCACCGCCGTCTCCGAGGCGAGCCGCGACCGTGCCGAGGCGATGCTCCCCGGCGCGCCTGTGCTCGGCACGCCGGAGCTCGTCGAGCGCAGCGAACTCGTGCTCCTGGCGGTGCCGGACGACCAGCTGCCGTCGCTCGTGCAGGGACTGTCGGAGGCGGGGATCTGGCAGCCCGGGCAGCTCGTCGTGCACACGAGTCCGGACCACGGGGTCGACGTCCTCGCGCCGGCGATGCGTGCCGGGGCGATCCCGCTCGCGATCCACCCCGCGATGGCCTTCACCGGGACGAGCGTCGACCTGAGCCGGCTGCGGGACGCGTACTGCGCCGTCACCGCTCCCGCGCCGGTGCTGCCGATCGCGCAGGCCCTGGTGGTCGAGATGGGTGCCGAGCCGTTCGTCGTGGCCGAGCGGGACCGCCCCGCCTACGCCGACGCGGTCCGGGCGGCCGTGAGCTTCTCGACGGCGATCGTCGACCAGTCCGCCGGCACCCTGTCCGGCATCGGTGTCGAGCACCCGGGGCGCGTCCTCGGGGCACTCGTCCGGTCGGCGGTCGACAACGCGCTCACGGCGGCCGACGGTCAGTCCGCGATCTGAACGCGGCCGCGAGCCCGGACCGCCGTGTGCGCCGTCCGTCCGGCGTCCCGGCCGGACACGGCCGGGCGGGTAGCATCGACGCGATCCCCCACGACCTCCGGAGCCGCACCAGCATGACCGACGAGACCGCCCCCGCCACCACCGAGACCGCGGTCGCCGACGCCGCCGCACTGGCCGAGCAGGAGACCAGCGAGCAGCGTCAGGTCCGGCTGGACAAGCGCGCGCGCCTGCTGGAGTCCGGGATCGAGGCCTACCCGGCCGAGCTCCCGATCACCACGACGATCCCCGCGGTCCGCGAGCAGTACGCGCACCTCGAGACCGGCGAGGAGACGCAGGACGTCGTCGGCGTGGCCGGCCGCATCGTGTTCTCCCGCAACACCGGCAAGCTCTGCTTCGCGTCGCTGCAGTCCGGCGACGGCTCGCGCATCCAGGCGATGGTCTCCCTGGCCGAGGTCGGCGACGAGTCGTTGGCCCGCTGGAAGGAGTTCGTCGACCTCGGCGACCACGTGTTCGTGCACGGCCGCGTGATCTCCTCCCGCCGCGGGGAGCTGAGCATCATGGTCGACGACTGGGCGATCGCGGCGAAGGCGATCCTGCCGTTGCCGAACCTGCACAACGAGCTCAACGAGGAGACCCGGGTCCGGCAGCGGTACCTCGACCTCATCGTGCGCGAGGACGCCCGGAAGACCGTCCGGGCCCGCGCGGCCGTGATGTCCTCGCTCCGCGACACCTTCACGTCCCACGAGTACCTCGAGGTCGAGACGCCGATGCTGCAGACCCAGCACGGCGGCGCCTCTGCCCGGCCCTTCGTCACGCACTCCAACGCGTTCGACACCGAACTGTTCCTGCGTATCGCGCCCGAGCTCTTCCTCAAGCGGGCGGTCGTCGGGGGCATCGACCGGGTCTTCGAGATCAACCGCAACTTCCGCAACGAGGGCGCCGACTCGTCGCACTCGCCCGAGTTCGCCATGGTCGAGGCCTACCAGGCGTACGGCAACTACGAGCAGATGGCCGACCTGACCCAGGAGCTGGTCCAGAACGCCGCCCGCGCCGTCACCGGTGGCTCGCTGGTCGTCACCCTGCCCGACGGCAGCGACTACGACCTCGGCGGTGAGTGGGCACGACTCGACATGTACGAGTCACTGTCCGAGGCGTCCGGCCACGAGATCACCCCGGAGACGCCGCTGTCCGAGCTGCAGGCGCTCGCCGACGCCGAGGGTGTCGAGGTCGCACACGCCACACACGGCAAGTACGTCGAAGAGCTCTGGGAGCACTTCAACGGCGACGAGCTGTACGCCCCGACGTTCGTCATGAACTTCCCGGTCGACACCTCGCCCCTGACCCGGCAGCACCGCACCCGTCCGGGCGTCGTCGAGAAGTGGGACCTCTACGTCCGTGGCTTCGAGCTCGCCACGGCGTACTCGGAGCTCGTCGACCCCGTCGTCCAGCGGGAGCGGTTCGTCGAGCAGGCCCGCCTGGCCGCCGGCGGTGACCCGGAGGCGATGCGCGTCGACGAGGAGTTCCTGCGGGCACTCGAACACGCCATGCCGCCGTCGGGTGGCATGGGCATGGGTGTCGACCGGCTGCTCATGGCGATCACCGGCCTGGGCATCCGCGAGACGATCCTCTTCCCCCTGGTCAAGTAGGGCGCTGGAGCTCAGAGCGACGCGCCAGCGGCGCGCGACGCCAGCCCCGAGGGAGCCTGCGAGCTCGATCCGCGGGCAGCACGACGTACGATGGGACCATGCCGCATGGAATCGTCTCCGGAGTCGTCTTCGCCCTGACCCCGACGATCCTGCTCGGTCTCATCTTCTGGTTCATCATGCGCGCGATCATCCGTGCCGATCGGACCGAGCGTGCCGCGTACACGAAGATCGAGGCCGAAGAGCGTGCCCGGTTCGAGCGCGAGCGTGGCGTGACGACGACCGCGCCGACCAGCGCCGAGTAGTCACGCCCTCGACCGCGTCCGCGGCGGGGCACCCGCGCGAGTGACCTGGGGTCCTCTTGTCCTGGTGTCCTGACCGTCACCCACCGTTCACCCCGCCGACGTCCGGCGGTGCGAGCATCCTCGGCATGTCCATCCTGCATCCCACCGCGTCCCGCAGTCTCGTCGGTGACATCGAGAGCGAGTACGACGAGTTCGACCGCGACCCGGACCTCGAGGTCTCGAAGAACCGTGACGGGTGGCTCGAACCCTCCTGGTGACACCAGGCCCGTCATCGTCCGCGGGCATTCCTTCGGGGTACGTCAGCTGGATCTCCGGATCCGGCGCGACGTACCCCTTTTTCGCTGTCCGGAAGGCGTTGCACCCCGGGGTACACGTGTCCCCCTCGGTCCGGCTCGGGAGTCACACCGTTGTGATTCCGCTTCGATCGGCAGCACCGCAGGGATCGAGAGCGACAACCGCCGTGACGAGGTGTACCCCGACCCGGTGTCCCCCGATGGCGAAGCACGGAGAAGCCTGAGAATCGCTCGCCGTGGTTTGTGGGGTACACCTCCGGCCCGCCAAACTCGGTCTCAGCCCACGAAGGACCATCACCGTCACAGGCAGGGAGAGTCACCATGGCGATCGCAACGGCCGCACCCAGCACCACCTCGCGCCGCACCAAGAAGGCAGCGACCAAGACCACCTCCGCCGAGGCCACCACGCTCGACACCGTCGCCGAGGTCGAGGCCGACGAGCAGCTCGCCGGCGTCCGCGGCGCATCCGTCGACCAGGTCGGCGACTACCTCCGTCACATCGGCCGTCTCGCACTGCTGACCGCTGAGGAAGAGGCGGACATCGCCCGCCGCATCGAGGTCGGCCTGTTCGCCGAGGAGAAGCTCCACACCGAGCCCGGCCTCGAGAAGTCCCTCGAGCGCGAACTCCGCTGGCTCGTCCGCGACGGTGAGCGCGCCAAGGAGCGCATGATCACCTCGAACCTCCGCCTGGTCGTCAGCATCGCCAAGCGCTACTCCCAGCGCGGCCTGCCGTTCATGGACGTCATCCAGGAGGGCAACCTCGGCTTGGTCCGTGCGGTCGAGAAGTTCGACTTCACGCAGGGCTACAAGTTCTCGACCTACGCCACCTGGTGGATCCGCCAGGCGATCTCGCGTGGTCTCGCCGACAAGGCGCGAACCATCCGCATCCCGGTGCACACCGTCGAACTGATCAACAAGATCTCGCGCACCGAGCGTGACCTGACCGTCGACCTCGGCCGTGCGCCGATGCCGGAGGAAGTGGCCGCCGAGCTGAGCATGAGCGTCGAGGAACTCGTCGACCTCAAGGGCCGCTCGCACGAGCCGGTCTCGATCCACACGGTCGTGGGTGACTCGGACGACAGCGAACTCGGTGACTTCATCGAGGACGAGGACGCCGCGAGCCCGAACGAGCTCACCGAGACGACGCTGCTGCACCGCGACATCCGCTCCATCGTCGCCGAGCTGCCGAGCGACGAGGCCAACGTGATCCGCATGCGCTACGGCCTGGACGACGACAAGCCGATGACGCTCGACGAGATCTCGAAGATCGTGCACACCACCCGACAGGCGGTCAGCCGTGTCGAGTCGCGTGCGAAGCTGCGCCTGTTCGCGAAGGCCGTCTCGCAGGACATGCAGCTGTACCTGACCGAGTAGGTCAGCAGACTTCGGCTGGTCCCGTCAGGGACCGGTGCGGGGATCCGGGTCGTCCGTGGGACGACGGCCTGTGGGGTGATGGGAGCGAAGGCCCGTCCGGTGCGAACCGGGCGGGCCTTCCGTCGTCCCCAGGGCCCTGGCGTGGGGTCGCCGGCCGGGAGGCGCGGATCGCGTCAGTCCTCGGTCTCCCGGTGCAGCTTCTGCCGCAGGTCGTGCGGGATCAACTCGATGAGCTGGTCCGGCCGGAGCGGCAGGTCCAGCAGGCCGAGCTTGAGGCGCCCGGTCCGACCGTGCCGTTCGGCGTCCAGCCGGACCACGCTGCCGGCGTCCTTGCGGAGCCGGACCTCCAACTGCGCGCCGGTGGCGACCTCGCCGACGACGAGCCCGTCGACCTCGAGGGCCGCGCTGCGGGTGCCCTCGGCGATGTCGAACCGGTAGCGCTCACGGGCGGCGAGCACCACCGAGCGGTCGATCCCCGCCATCGGGGCCACCGGCGTGACGACAGACCCCGACAGTGCGGGGGACAGGACCGGGCCTCCCGCCGCGTAGTTGTAGGCGGTGGACCCGGCGGGCGTCGCCGCGACGACGGCGTCGGCGCGGTAGTACCCGTACATGAGCCCGCCGACGCTGAGGTCCGCGGACACCTGCCCGGCACCGGGACGGCGGACGATCGTGATGTCGTTGAACGCCAGGTAGTCGGTCCGGGCACCACCCCAGGAGAGCCGGGCCTCGAGGGCGTGGTGCGGTTCGAGCTGGTACTGGCCGGCGGAGAGCCGTTCGAGCGCGGACTCGAGCTCGGGTGGTTCGATCTCGACCAGGAACCCGACGTTGCCGTAGTTCACCCCGAGCACCGGGACCGGGCGCCGGGCGACGAGGCGCATCGCACCGAGCATCGTGCCGTCACCACCGAGTGCGACGACCAGGTCGACGGTGTCCGTGAACTCGTCGTCGTCCACCGCGTCGATCGCGCTACCCAGGCGAGCGGCGTCGATCCGCCGCGCGACCAGGCGCCCGGCTCCGGACGCGTTCCAGCGGTCCAGGACCTCGACGGACTCCTGCACGTTCTTCGAGGGGTGGACGACGAGGCCGACGACGGGCTGCTCCATGCCCCGGATCGTACCGGCGAGCCCTCCGAGCCGGGCGCGAGTGCCGCCGGACGGACGGTGTCCCGGGGAGTCGGGAGGGGCCTCCAGGCCGAGGCGCGCAGCACACGCACGGGGTTCACGCCCACGGCGAACAGGGGCAGCCCTGACGGGGAGCGCTGGTTAGTCTCGATGTACGTGACCGGACTCACACGAGTCCGGCTGTCGGCCCCGGTTCGTTCGGGGCCAAGGGAGAGCACATGTTCGAGAGATTCACCGACCGGGCCCGTCGTGTTGTCGTCCTCGCTCAAGAAGAAGCGAAGATGCTCAACCACAACTACATCGGTACGGAGCACATCCTCCTCGGCCTCATCCACGAGGGCGAGGGCGTCGCCGCCAAGGCGCTGGAGTCGCTCGGTATCTCCCTCGATGCCGTCCGCGAGCAGGTGCAGGACATCATCGGGCAGGGCCAGCAGCAGCCGACCGGGCACATCCCGTTCACGCCGCGTGCCAAGAAGGTCCTCGAGCTGTCACTGCGCGAAGCGCTGCAGCTCGGCCACAACTACATCGGGACCGAGCACATCCTGCTCGGTCTGATCCGCGAGGGCGAGGGTGTCGCAGCCCAGGTCCTCGTGAAGCTCGGCGCCGACCTCAACCGGGTCCGCCAGCAGGTCATCCAGCTCCTGTCCGGCTACCAGGGCAAGGAAGCGGTCGCCGTCGGCGGCGAGCAGCAGCAGAACGCACAGCAGGGCTCGCAGGTCCTCGACCAGTTCGGTCGGAACCTCACCCAGGCAGCGCGCGACGGCAAGCTCGACCCCGTCATCGGGCGTGAGAAGGAGATGGAGCGGGTCATGCAGATCCTCTCCCGCCGTTCCAAGAACAACCCCGTCCTGATCGGCGAGCCCGGCGTCGGCAAGACCGCCGTCGTCGAGGGCCTCGCCCAGGCGATCGTCAAGGGCGACGTGCCCGAGACGCTGAAGGACAAGCAGCTCTACTCGCTCGACCTCGGGTCGCTCATCGCCGGGTCCCGCTACCGCGGTGACTTCGAGGAGCGCCTCAAGAAGGTCACGAAGGAGATCCGCACCCGCGGCGACATCATCGTCTTCATCGACGAGATCCACACGCTCGTGGGTGCCGGTGCCGCCGAGGGCGCGATCGACGCAGCGTCGATCCTCAAGCCGCTCCTGGCCCGTGGTGAGCTCCAGACCATCGGTGCCACCACGCTCGACGAGTACCGCAAGCACTTCGAGAAGGACGCCGCTCTCGAGCGTCGTTTCCAGTCGGTGCAGGTCAACGAGCCGTCGCTGCCGCACACCATCAACATCCTCAAGGGCCTCCGCGACAAGTACGAGGCGTTCCACAAGGTGTCCATCACCGACGGCGCGATCGTCTCCGCGGCGAACCTGGCGGACCGCTACGTGCAGGACCGCTTCCTGCCCGACAAGGCCATCGACCTGATCGACGAGGCCGGCGCTCGTTTGCGGCTGTCGATCCTGTCGGCGCCGCCGGAGCTCCGCGAGTTCGACGAGAAGATCTCGACGGTCCGTGGGTCGAAGGAAGCCGCCATCGAGGAGCAGGACTTCGAGAAGGCCGCGAGCCTGCGCGACGAGGAGAAGAAGCTCCTCGGTGAGCGTCTCCGCCTCGAGAAGCAGTGGCGTGCGGGTGACGTCGCCGCGTCCGGCACCGTCGACGAGGGCATCATCGCCGAGGTCCTGGCGCAGGCCACGGGCATCCCGGTGTTCAAGCTCACCGAAGAGGAGACCTCGCGTCTCGTCTTCATGGAGAAGGCACTGCACCAGCGCGTCATCGGTCAGGAAGAGGCCATCTCGGCCCTGTCCAAGACCATCCGCCGCACCCGTGCCGGCCTCAAGGACCCGAACCGCCCCTCGGGCTCGTTCATCTTCGCCGGCCCCACGGGCGTCGGCAAGACCGAGCTCGCCAAGGCACTCGCGGAGTTCCTGTTCGACGACGAGGGCGCACTGATCTCCCTCGACATGTCGGAGTTCGGCGAGAAGCACACCGTCTCGCGCCTGTTCGGTGCCCCTCCCGGGTTCGTCGGGTTCGAAGAGGGCGGCCAGCTCACCGAGAAGGTGCGCCGCAAGCCGTTCTCCGTGGTCCTGTTCGACGAGATCGAGAAGGCCCACCCGGACATCTTCAACTCGCTGCTGCAGGTCCTCGAAGAGGGTCGTCTGACCGATGGTCAGGGCCGCGTGGTCGACTTCAAGAACACCGTCATCATCATGACCACGAACCTCGGTTCGCAGGGCATCGCAGGTGGCCCGGTGGGCTTCCAGGTCGAGGGCAACTCGGCCGTCGGCTACGACCGGATGCGCGGCAAGGTGAACGAGGAGCTGAAGAAGCACTTCAAGCCCGAGTTCCTGAACCGCGTCGACGACACGATCGTGTTCCCGCAGCTGTCACAGCCCGAGCTGCTGCAGATCGTGGACCTGTTCGTGAAGCGCCTGTCCGACCGCCTGCTCGACCGCGACATGACCGTCGAGCTCTCGCTCCCGGCCAAGGAGCAGCTCATCAAGGTCGGGTTCGACCCGTCCCTCGGTGCCCGCCCGCTGCGTCGTGCGATGCAGCACGAGGTCGAGGACCAGCTGTCCGAGCACATCCTGCAGGGCGAGCTCACGGCCGGCGACCACGTGAAGGTCGGCTTCGTGGACGGTGCGTTCACCTTCGAGACCGGGCGTCAGCCGGGCCGCGAAGAGGTCCTCGCCGGCGCTCCCTCGCTCGAGAAGGCGCCCGAGGCGCCCGCGCCGGAGATCGAGGGCTAGTCAGCCCAGCCACACCACAGACGGGAGGCCCGGTACCAGCTGGTACCGGGCCTCCCGTCTGTCTGCGGTCAGGCGATCAGGCCTGGACGTCGCCGCGCCAGCCGTCGCTGGTCGGGGCGGCCTCGACGCGCTCCTTGTAGTTCTGCAGGTCCTTCTTCACGGCGTGGCCGCCGACGCCGACCGCGGAGCCGAGCTTCTCGAGGATGCCCGACGGCTCCCAGTCGATCTGCACGGTGACGCGGGTCTCAGCGTCGGAGAGCTTGTGGAACGTGACCACACCGGCGTGCTCGGTCTCGCCGTCCTTGACGGTCCAGGCGACACGCTCGTCCGGGTGCTGCTCCGTGATGAGGGCGCGGAACGAACGCTCCTGGCCGGCGACCTTGACGGTCCAGTCGGTCGTGGTGTCGTCGACCTGGACGATCTTCTCGACCTCGTCGAGGAACGTGGGGAACTCCTCGAAGCGGGTCCACTGGTCGTAGGCGGCACGGACGGGGACGTTGACGTCGACGGTCTCGATGATCTGGGGCATGTGGTGCTCCTCCTGCTCGTCGTACTGGTGTGTCTCGGACGGTAGGCCGGCGCGCCTGTGCAGGGCCCTGACGCATGTCCCCCGATGACGTCGTGTGACGTGGCGGGTCGGACGGGGCTGCCGGGGCTGCCGGGGCTGCCGGGGCCGGCGTACAGCCGGGGGCCGGGTGCGGCGCGGCCAGGCCATCGGCGGAGACGTAGGCTGGAGCGGATGACTGAGCACGGACGGCATGCGTTCTCCGAACGGGACGACCACGGGATCCTGGTGCGCCCGGCGCTCGCGTCCGACGTCCCGCACATCCAGCGGCTCATCGCGCCGTACGTCGACCGGCGGATCCTGCTCGGCAAGGAGAACGTCGTCCTCTACGGGTCGATCCAGCAGTTCCGGATCGCCGAAGGGCCCGACGGTGTCCCGATCGGCTGCGGCGCCCTCGCCGTGTTCTGGGACGACATCGCCGAGGTCCGCACGCTGGCCCTGGACCAGGACTGGATCCACAAGCGCGTCGGCCACCGCATGCTCGAGGCGCTCGAACACGACGCCCGCGAGCTCGGTGTCGCCCGGATCTTCTGCCTGACGTTCGAGGTCGACTTCTTCGCCAAGCACGGCTACCTCGAGATCGGCGAGACCGTCGTCCCACCCGAGGTGTACGCCGAGCTCGTGCGCTCGTCCGACGAAGGCGTCGCCGAGTTCCTGGACCTCGCCCGGGTGAAGCCGAACACGCTCGGCAACACCCGCATGCTGAAGATCCTCTGACGGGTTGACCGGCCGCCCGGCGAGGGACCTCCTCCGGGCTCGCACGGATGTCTACCCTGTGCGCATGTCGTCGTTCCGCCATCCCGTCGGCCCCGAGCGTCCCGGCACCTACTGGCGCCGCCGAGCCCTGGTGCTCGGGGTGGTCCTGCTCGTCGTGGTCGTCGTCGTGCTCATCGTCGTCGGTCGTGGCAACGGAGCCCCCGCGGCCGGTCCGACGCCGGGTGCCGGGGCTTCCTCGGCAGCAGCTGGTTCCTCCACCGGCTCTGGCGGGGCTGGCGGTTCTGGCGCGTCGGATGCCGCCTCGGGCGCGCCGAAGTCTTCGCCGGCCCCGTCCGCCGCAGCCCGCAAGGACGGCGCGGCCTGCGACCCGCACCAGATCGAACTCACCCCGGTGCTCGACAAGCGCGTCTACGCAGCCGGCGAGGACCCCCAGGTCGCGATGTCGATCAAGAACACCGGGTCGAACTCGTGCCACATGGACCTCGGGTCCGCGCAGCAGGTGCTCACCATCACCTCGGGGACGGAGCAGTACTGGTCGTCGAAGGACTGCCAGACCGGAGGCACCGACCAGGACGTCACCCTGAAGGCCGGCCAGGAGCTCACCACGCCCGCCATCGCCTGGGACCGCACCCGGTCCTCTGCGACCACCTGCGACGCCGCACGCGCCTCGGTGACGGGCGGGGGAGCCAGTTACCACCTGCAGGTCGCGGTGGGGGAGATCACGTCAGCCGAGTCGGTGCAGTTCGTCCTGAACTGAGGACATCGCCGCGGGAACGACGAAGCGCCGGGCCCGAGGATCGCTCCTCAGGCCCGGCGCTCACGAAGACCGGTACTAGCCGATGACGGTGATGTTCTCCGCCTGCGGGCCCTTGCGGCCCTCGGTGATCTCGAATTCGACCTTCTGGTTCTCCTCGAGCGACTTGTAGCCGTTGCCACCGATCGCAGAGAAGTGGGCGAAGACGTCAGCGCTGCCGTCGTCCGGCGCAATGAAGCCGAAGCCCTTTTCGTTGTTGAACCACTTGACAGTTCCAGTTGCCATTTCGGCGTTCCTTACTTTCTTACGTGCGCGGCGAGAGAATTCCACCACCGCGGGTTTCGACGACGTTGCCATCGAGTTGTGTGCGGCACCCGGCATCGTGCGGGGTGACGGAGATCAGAGGTTCAGTGCAATCTGTAGGCACTGACCATCGGGCAGGTGAACGGGTCGCGCGCTGCGAGACCGACCCGGTTGAGGTACCGGACGACGATCCCGTAGGAGCGGAAGAGTGAAGTCTCCGTGTACGGGACCTCGTGCTGTTCGCAGTGCTCACGCACGAGGGCCTTCGCACGACGCAGGTTGGGCCGCGCCATGCTCGGGAACAGGTGGTGTTCTGCCTGGTGGTTGAGGCCACCCAGCAGGTGGTCCACCCACACGCCACCAGTGATGTTACGGGAAGTTCGGACCTGACGCGAGAAGAAATCTATCTTGGCCCCCTCGGCGATGACCGGCATGCCCTTGTGGTTGGGCGCGAACGAGCCACCCATCATGACGCCGAAGACCGCCATCTGGACCGCGAGGAACGCGAAACCGACGCCCAGCGGCATCACCGCGAAGACGAACCAGGCGAGCAGACCGAAGCGTGCGACGAGCAGCACGGCCTCCAGGCGGCGCTCCTTCGCCGTGCCCTTCGCGGCCTTGCCGGTGACGACGGCACGGACCGACAGCCAGTGCAGGTTGGCGCCCTCGAGCGTCAGGAGCGGGAAGAACGCCCACCCCTGGACCATCGCGAGCTTCCGGAGGAACCCGCGCCGCTGCTGGGCGTCCTCCTCGATGAAGACCACGCCGTCCGGGGCGATGTCGGGGTCCTTGCCGATCGTGTTCGGGTTGCCGTGGTGGCGGTTGTGCTTGTTCATCCACCACGAGTACGACAGGCCGACGACGAAGACGCCGATCCAGCGACCGGCGTGGTCGTTCCACTTGCGCGAGGCGAAGATCTGGCGGTGTGCCGCCTCGTGCGAGAGGAACGCGAACTGCGTGAAGAGGACACCCAGGACCCCGGCGGGGATCAACTGGAACCACGACGCGCCGAGCAGGGCGGACACGCCGAGGGTCACGGCGGTAGCGACGACGAGGGACGCGAAGACCGCCCAGTAGAAGCCGGTCCGGCGTTCGAGGAGACCTTCGGTCCGGACCCGCTCGAGCAGGTCTTTGTACGTCGAGGTCGGTGTCGGCGCTCCGGGGGTCCGGGGAGCGGTCGAGCGGTAGAGGGTGGGCGATGGTGCCGGCATGAGAGCTGCTTCCCCATCAGGAACAGCCCTTCGGCCGTGCAACGAGAGTTCCCGCGACTGCGATTGAGGCGAAAGTAGTGACGTTGTCTGAGTTATCACCGCGAAGCGCGCCTGCTGAGTGCGTCTACAGGACGACCGGCGACTTCGTCACGGCGGCCGCGGCGTAGCGTCACGGACATCGACGGAAGGCTGGGCAATGAAGTACCTCATCTACGGGGTCGCCTCGGTCATGACCAGCGACGAGGCGGCCTACGCCGTGCTCGACTACGCCACAGCCCTGGCCCAGTCCGGACTCGCCGATCGTGTCGATGTCCCCTCGGTGGACGACTACGGCATGGCGGCCACGTCGAGCTTCATCCTCGCCCCGGCGATCGGTGTCCTGGTGCAGTCCGCGCCGGACGACGAACTCGGGCCGGAGACCACCCAGTTCGCCGCTGACCTGCGCATCCGGACGCACGCGGTGCAGGCCGGTCGGGTGCACTGAAACGGTCCTGTCCTCCGCTGTCTGACGGTCTGACCGGACCCGTGCGCACTCGCATGCTGCTTGACTAGGGGCGATGGCAGAGAAGGAACAGCGCTTCCGGAGTGAACAGCTCGAGGAAGCCCTCGCGAAGCAGGACGTCGCTGCGGTGGCGTACGCGCTGCGCAACGACATCGTGATCGTCCCGCGGCTCGTCACCGGGAAGAAGGACATGCAGGTCCGGGTGTTCGGTCGTGAGGACTCGGACAAGCGCATCCTGCTGCTGTTCTCGTCGGCTGACGCCTACACCGCGATGGTGCCGGGCGAGAAGCTCCGGCAGGTGATGGTCTACGACGCCGCTCGGCTCGAGGAGTTCCTGGCGGCACACCTCGACTCGCTCGAGGGTGTGTTCTTCGACATCGCCGGACCGCACACCATGCAGTCGGAACCGGCGGACCTGTTGGCCGCGCTGCGCGCCTGACCGGTCTGGAGGCTGTGTCTCGACATCGAGACCGGCTGCGGATCTCAGAACGCGGCGTCGAGCTCGCGCTCTCGAGGTGACCGCGTCATCGAGAACGCGACCCGCAGGGCTTCCCGCAGGTGTTCGGCGTCAGCCCCGAGGACGGTCGTGAAGCCCAGACGTCCGGCCTCGTTCGCCCGCTGCTTCGCGCCGGTCGCCGCGCGGATCTCGCCGGCCAGGCTGATCTCCCCGATCGCGGCGAGGGTGTGCGGGTACGGGCGGTCCCGAGCAGCACTCGCCAGGGCGAGCACGATCGCCAGGTCGGCGCCCGGCTCGGTGAGCTTCATGCCACCGACCGTCGACACGTAGACGTCGGCGTCCGACAGCTTGATGCCGGCGCGGCGCTCCAACACCGCGAGGAGCATCGCCACCCGGGACGCGTCGACACCGTTCACGACCCGACGTGGCTGCGGCGCGGAACTCGGGACGACGAGCGCCTGGATCTCGACCGGGAGGGCACGTCGGCCTTCCATCGCCACGGTGATGCACGTGCCGGACACCGGGGCGCCGTTGCGGGACATGAACAGGCCGCTGGGGTCGGGGACCTCGTGGATGCCGTCGCCGGCCATGTCGAAGCACCCCACTTCGTCGGTGGGACCGAACCGGTTCTTCAGCGCTCGGACGAAGCGCAGCGCGGTCTGTCGATCGCCCTCGAAGTGGCAGACCACGTCGACCAGGTGTTCGAGCAGTCGGGGGCCGGCGATCGTGCCGTCCTTCGTGACGTGTCCGACGATGAGGACCGGGAGAGCTGCCTGCTTGGCGACCCGGATGAGCGTCGATGCGACCTCGCGCACCTGTGACGTCCCACCGGCGATGCCGTCGACCGAGGCGGACGAGATGGTCTGCACGGAGTCGGCGATGAGGAGGTCCGGTTGCACCTGCTCGATCTGCCCGAGGATGACGCCGAGGTCGACCTCGCTCGCCAGGAACAGGTCGTCGTGCATGGCACCGGTGCGCTCGGCGCGGAGCCGGACCTGGTCGACCGACTCTTCAGCGCTGACGTAGAGGACGCGCTTGCCCATCGCCGCCGCGCGTGAGGCGACCTCGAGCAACAGGGTGGACTTGCCGACGCCGGGCTCACCGCTCAGCAGGACGGCCGCGCCCGGCACGATGCCGCCGCCGAGGACCCGGTCGAACTCACCGATGCCGGTCTGCCAGCGCTGGAAGGAGCCGCTGCGGGCTTCGGTGATCGGTCGGGCGATGCGGTTGCCGGTGACGGCGATCGACGCGGTGCCGCGGGTGCTCGCCGTCGCGGCGGAGGCGTCCTCCACCGTTCCCCACGACTGGCACTCGCCGCAGCGGCCGACCCACTTGATGCTGGTCCAGCCGCACTCGGTGCAGCGGTAGGACGACTGGGGGCGGGCCATGGGACGAGGTTAGGCCGCTCCGCCGACATCGGTCGGCTCGTCGTCATCGGTCCGGCCGGGCAGCGGGAGCGACCCGGTGACGCGCTGTCGCAGGCGGTCGAGTGAGCTCGGACGGTTCGCCGTGTCGAGTGCTTCCGCGCCGTCGGTGTCCTGCTCGGCGCGGGCGTGGGCGACGTCACCGGCCTGGCGACCGAGGTCCTCGGCTTCCCGCGCGGACAGGTACCGCCGGATGGCCGCGACGGTGTCGACCCGGGCGTCGACGGCGGGCTCGAACGCGCTCGCCCAGATCTCGTACCCACGGTCGTTCGGGTGGAACAGGTCGCCGTAGGAGTTGAAGAACGTTCGACGGATCCCGACCCGCTTGGTGATCGCGTGCAGCGGCGCCACGGTCAGACCGAGTTCGTCGGCCACCCGGTGCACGATCTCGTTCGCGACGGCCACCTTGCGCTCGCGGTCGGGCACGAACATGCACGGCAGCTCGGCGACGATCGCGTGCGACGGGACCGCGCCGTAGATCGCGCGGATGTTCCGTTCGAACTTGTCCGGGTGGAAGTCGGCGATGTCATTCGCGCCGATCGAGACCGTGCAGACGTCCGGGGTGAACTGACGGAGCTTCGGGAGCTGGTCCTTCTTCGCACCCCACGTCGTGGCTCCCGACACGCTGAGGTTCACGACGCGCACGGTCATCCGCGACCGATGCCGGATCCGACGGCTGAGGAGCCCCACGTACCCGCGGCCGGGAGTCGTCGCACCGACGCCCTGTGCCGCCGAGTCCCCGATCGCCAGGTACGTCAACTGACCCTCGTGGTGGAGCCGTTCGCGCCACCAGTCGGCGTGCACCGGGAGCATGTCGACCACACGCTGCGACGCGGCCCGCTGTCCCCGGATCCCCGCCCGTGCGCCGAAGCCCGCTGCTCCGCTGACGACGGCGGCGCCGGCGAGGGAGGACAGCAGGGCGACGAGGGTGCGCGTTCTCATGCCGGAGACGGTACGCGCGGACCCTCGGGTCGAGGTCACGGTCGTGACGGTCTGGGGACGAGGCGCCGGAGGTGCGCGCCCGTGGAGGGGCGGCGTGCTGGGTGTCGCCGGGGGCCTCCCGGATCGTGTAAACTCTTCCCCGGTACCGTGTCCGAGCGGCCGAAGGATCATGTCTCGAAAACATGTGTGGGGGCAACTCCACCGTGGGTTCAAATCCCACCGGTACCGCCACAGGGGGCGTTTACGGAACTGGACGCCATCGTTTACGAAACTAGAAACCCCCGATGAGAGGCCTCTGGACATCGTCCAGGGGCCTCTCGCCGTTGATGTGCACATGGTGCGATGTGTCGCGGCTTCGGGCGCATTGGACGACCCAGCTGCGTCCGTCGGCGGTGCCGCCCTATCGCGAACGTGAGATTCACTAGAGTTCTTGCGTGGCTGGACTACATGGCGAGGCGGCTCAGGCCAAGGGGGCGGACGGAGCTCGCCGTGCGAAGCGATGGCTGGAGTCGACAACGCGCGTGAACGCCCAGTGGGTCAATCCCGATCCTCCAGCAATCGGGAAGCTTACGTTCGACTGGCCTCACGGTGGACAGTCGTTCTCGTTCGATCTCGCAGGTCACTTCAAGTACGGAGACGTCGACGGTGAAGCGTTCTTCGCGGAGTCGAAGAAGTACGACGCGCCATCGGATCTCGCAACTCACTGCAGTGTTACGTCGCCTACAGGACCAGCCCCGGCTGGTGCGACCACTTCATGTGGATCGCATGGAGCCCGCACTCGATCACGAGCTGGCCCGATTTGACGAAGGCCGAATACGTGCGTGAGCACGTCATCAAGCATCGAGAACGCGTCTTCGGGGAAGCCGACGAGGCGGTCGCTGGGTCTCTCGTCGATGACGCGGCGGTGTCAGCGGTGGCGGAGAGACTCTGGCTCATCGTTCTGTCCGATCGCCAGGAGACCCTCGTGATATCGAAGGAGCACCGCGGAGTGATCGACGCGTACGAGGCAGAGAAGGGCGAGTGACCTTGGTAGGTCAGAGCTTCACAAACCTCATCAGAGATGGACTGTTCGACCCATCGCCTGAGCAGTCAGTGACACGCGTCAAGCATGCAGTCGCTCGAGAACTTGAATCGCTGGACAGTTCCGCTCGAGTCCAGGCCACGAGTTACTTCAACCACACTTTCGCACCGGACTTCATCTTGAAGTGGCCGGATCGGACGGAGCGGCCGGTTTACCTCCGACTCAGCTATGACGCAGGGGCACTCCTTGAGGACTTCGCGCTGATCGATGCGCCCAATCCGCTGTTCTTCGGGCTGACGCCGGAGCAGACAGTTGACGGTCGCCTCGAGCCGGCGGTTCGCGAAGCTGATGCGATGTTCGTCGAGTCCGATGCGCTCGAGCACCTCATCGACCGGAGGGGGAAAGACCTCACCGCCGAGATGCTCAGCAATGCGCTTGCGCAAGGTGGTCGAGGAAGCTTCGTCGGTCATCAGGCTGCGCGCCTGTCGGAGGAGTTAGCGGCGGGGTTTGCCGGCACGGCCGAGCTGTCGATTCACGGGGTCACGACTGCACTGTCTGCCATCGATAGGTCCCTCGCGACACCTCAGGCGTATCGGCTTGAACGCGTCCTGCAAGCAGTATGGGAGGGAAGCAACGGCCGCCTCGACCTGTTCCCTGGAACCGTCGACACCTCAGGCAAGCTCAACGCAGAGGCGCTCGAGTACCTAGTCGCCTACATGAACACCGACGATGGAGGATTCTGGAGGCGGGTCGGCCGAGCCGTCACAATTGCGGATCTCGAACAGCTGGATTTCGAAAAGCATCGCCGTAACGTCGAGCGGCTCATCAGCGCGAACCTCGATGTGCTCACTGCAAGGGCAGCTTGCGTCTTTCCAGACCCGCTCGGTTTGGAGCGCGCCGAGCGCGAGAGCGATTTTCAGTGGGGCCTGCGTGACGGCCATCTCTCGTTCGCGGCTGCGAAGTGGTTCGCCGTCGTGGCTGAGTCCAAGAAAGAGCTGGAGCAACTTGCGCCGCGACAATCGAACCGGGTTTCCGTCGGGTCGTTTGTCGTGCGCTCGGCGAAGTCCGATCTGATCGAGGTCACCCTGCACTCGGGTGACGAGACGTTCAAGCTTCGGCACGACGAAGGTCAGATCGACACTGAACGGCTAGTTGGCGTGGCGCAGCAATTCGTCACGCCGTCGAAGGTCACGCAGGCGCTAGCCTCGTCGCCGTCTGGACGAATCTCAGTTGACCTCGACGCGATGACCGGAACCGGCGTCACCAAGAGCATCATCCGCCTCGCCGATTTGATTCGGGCGACCGCTCCATTGCTGCTTGATGAGCCGGATCTCGACGGAGAGGCGTTGTCCGAAGCGCTGGAGTACGACGTGAGTGAGGACGAAGGCCAGCCGACGCTGTTCAACGTGGACTAGCGCCGCAGAAGCGTTCTGATTGTAATCAGCGCTGAAACTGGCACAGCGAGTTACTTCGTTGACAGCGCGCGGCGGATCGGTTGCGCAGAGGCAGTCCCGCTCGTTGAGAAGCCACGGCATACGGACTGCATGAAGCAAGATCCCCGAGCCCAAACGTCCCACCAGCCTTCCCTTCCGGCAAGCGCCGTAGCACACTTTGGTGCAAGTAATCAGCAGCGCCACGCCGTCGATGTTCGGGAAGCCATCATGGGTTACGCCCCGCAGCTGCCTCTTCAGAAGTGGAGGCTCGTGCAGGACTTCGTCGTGGACTGCGCCCTCCGCGTCGACTACGCCAAGGCGAAGGACGTCCGCGAAGTCATGCTTCCCCTAACCCGTCTGGCGCTGTGGGCGACCCAGAGCGAGGGCCTGCCCCTGAAGCCTCGGGTCCTCCTCGACCCCGCTACCGTCCGCCGCTTCGCCGCGACCCAAGAGAAGGCGCTCCAGCGTAGGGAATACGAACGGCGCCTGCTCCTCGTCCGCGAAGCGCTCGGCGCGGAACGGTCCGCACGAGTCATGGGCCGACCAGGCGTAACGCCCGTCACTCCTCTCACGGCTCACGAACTCGCGGAGATGTCTACCTGGGTGCAGGCGATGGAGGACGAAGCGCAGAAGCGTCTCGGGATGGCCCTCATGGGACTCTGCGGCGGAGCTGGCTTGCGCCGTGCAGAGGCGCACGAAGTCACCGTGCAGGACGTCGAACCGAACGGCACCGGGTACGTGGTGCACGTCCGCAGGGGAGCCAAGCGCTCCATCGCGGTCCTGCGCTCCTTCGAGCGGTACCTCGCCCGCGTCCTGAAGGACGCGAAGTCCGACGAGTTCCTCGTGAAAGCGGGACGCAGTACGGAACGGACCCGGAAGGACCTCCGGCTCCGCCACAACCGGGACACGACCGGTCGCATGCCGAACGCCGAAAGGCTCCGGGCCAGCTGGGTCGCCACCATGTGCCCAGTACTGACCGCTGGCGAACTCGTGTACGCCTCAGGACTGAAGCACTTCTCGTCGCTCGCGCAGTACGAGCCGTTCTTCACGGTGCCCGACCCGGCCGAGATGCATGAGGTCCTTCGCGACCCGGCGACGCTCGGAGGTGCGAAATGACCGACTCCGACGACATCCTCGATGGCGTCTTCGACGCAGGTGCGCAAGCCATCATGGACTCGATGCGCGCTATCGGGCTCATCGACGAGCAGCAGGTAGAGGCGGCGGGGCGAAACACGGCGCCCTTCAAGAGGCGCGACATCCGCCGCAGTTCCCGGCGCATCACTGCTGCCCGTATCGAGCCGATGGTGGTCGGCTGGCGTGCGGAGGACAACCACGGCAAGCACGCCGGCGGACGCCCGCCAGTGCTCACCGTGAGCGTGTTGTGCACCATGGTGCTGCTGTTGGCGGAGGAGAACTCTCCGCTGCTCATCTCGGACATCGCGAACGCTCTCCACGTCCGCCTTACGAAGAAAGCTCGCGAGGAGCTCGGTATCGCGAACGTCAAGAAGACCGGGAACCCCAAGCGGGACTACTGGAACTGGTACATGCGGGTCAAGCGAGCCCTTGACGGCATCATCGAGCTGATGGACGCCTGGCCCGTCGATGACCGTCGAAAGGCCATGCTCCTAGAAGAACGGGAACGGCAGATGCAGAAGCGCGACCCGCTGATGCAGGCCGTCAAAGCGCCGCGCTCGTCGCTCTTCATCGATGCGCTGCTCGACATGAGCATGCGCTCGCTCCCGCAGCAGTACCAGGACGCGTGGGAGGGGTTCGTTTCTGTCGACCAGACATCGCTTGCAACGTTCAGCCAGTTGATGCAGTGGAAGAAGGACCACGAGCTTCCGGGAAGCCCTGAGGTGCCCGACGAGGTCTACATCGATGTCGACGGCCAGATGAAGTGGGTGCCGGCAGACCGTCCCGTCGTTGAAGTGGACGCGACTCCGTACCCGCTCGATAAGGGCCGACAGAACAAGGACTTCGACGGCCCGGCTTCGGACTTCGAGCAGTCGTTCGCCGCGAGCCTGTTCCTCAGCGTCACCGACCCTGGGAAGCCGGATGCCCACCCGCAGCTCATCGTCGCCGCGAGTTTGCATCAGTGGGGTCGCAGCGTCGCGGAGCGCACCGTGGCTGGGATTGACTCCCTTCTGGAGCGCGGCTGGGCCGTGAAGCGGCTGACGGCCGACCGCGGCTACAGCGCGAACATCTCCGTTGACGGGTTCCGTCGCCCCATGGCAGAACGAGGCATCGGCCTCGTCATCGACTACAAAGGTGGGAACAGCGGAGGCCAGCTTGGCGTGCAGAAGCAGACCGTGCACGGACTGCTCGAGATTGAGGGCGGGCTTTACTGTCCCGGCACGCCCGTCGACCTGCGTACCGCGACGGAGGACGCACGTAAGCGTCTCATCACCCCGTCCGAATACTTCAAGAAGGTTAAAAGCCGGGAACCGTACCTCGCCCGCCAGCGGTCAGGCGGACCTGATGAGAACGGGGCCATCCGTTTGCGCTGCCCAGCGCGTGGCAAGAGTCCGACGGTCACCTGCCCGCTCGTCGAGATGCACGCACAGGCGAGCAAGAGCCCTGACATCCACCGCCCGCCCATCGATGAAGACCTCGTACCGTTGCATCCGGACCTCATCTGCTGTCAGGACTCGGTGAAGCTCGAGTGGGACGACGCGCTCACCACCCGTCAGGAACTGCACTACGCGAGTGACGAGTGGCTGAGCGTCTTCGGCCACGACCGGCAGTCAATGGAGGGTTTCAACTCGTACCTGAAGAACAAGCGCAACCTCGGGGATGCGTCGAAGCGTCAGATGCGCGGCCTCGCTGCTCAGGCGTTCCTCCTCGGCTTCATCCTCACGGCCGCCAACTTCGCACGAATCAACAAGTTCCTGCACGATCGCGCGGCAGGAGTCGTTACACCCATCCATCGCGAGCGTCTTCGAGACAGGGAAGGGCGCAGCGACTACAAGCGGTTCCCAACAAAGCCTCAGCGTCGCCGTGGCATGCGCACGGTCGACAAGCGCAACGCAGCCAAAGAGGCTGCCAAGGCCGCACCCGCAGGCATCACGAACGGGCAGCCAAGCGCGCTGGGGCGACGGCGCGGCCGGCGGCTGGTCGACGAGTAAGCGCAGTAGCGGGTCGGCGTATCTGCGCCGGCCCCCACTTACGCATCGCGGAGAAAGCGCCGGTCGCTCTCCCAGTCACGGCCCGCGACGAACGGTAGGAGCCGGTCGAACGCTTCCGCGGACTGCACGCCCGCGGCAGCTATGAGAACCGGCAGTGGCGTTCCGGAGGTGAGGTGCCGCACGATCCACGTGGCGCGCATTCGACGCGCCTGCAAATGCACACGGCCCGGGTTCCGGGACACGAAGTCCGTGATCAGGTTCGCGTTCCCACCCTCCTGTCCGGCCCGGAACAGCCAGCCCGCGCCCTCCATGAAGTCGAATCGGTCACGCAGAGCGTCCTCCCACTCGCGGATCACCACAACCCGACGAGGATTCGCGCCGCCTACTCGAAGCTCGACCGCTTCGTCGCTGCGGTGGACATCTTCCGCTTTGACCTCGCAGATCTCGCGCCCGGTGAGTCCCATGCCCAGTCCGAGCGCAAGCAAAGCATGTGCGGAACTTCGGCGCTCTGGAGAGCGTTGAACGGACGCCCAAGACAGGAGCGACGCAATCTCGCGCTCGTCGTATGGTGCAGACGGCCCCGACCTGGTGATTGTGGGCTTCGCGTCCGGCGCTCGATCTGGGCCTAGCAACGCCGTCGCCATGCTCCGCAGCTTGGACCGCATCGTCGCCCGACCGGCGTTCGTGTAGGCCACGAGTCCCTGCCGGCTGAACTGGTCCACCGTCGCGGGATGGAAGAGCATCTTCACTTTCAACGGATAGCCCGCCGTCTCGACCGCCCACCGCGTGAGCATTGCCGTGACCGGGTACAGCTGCTTCTCCGTGTAAGGAGTCTTCGGTGCGGCCGAGCGAACCGTCTCGCGGACGAAGCCACCGATGCGAGTCCACATCTCTGCAGGCATCTTCGGCGTGTAGTTGTAGTGGCTCGAACCCGCCACGGGGTCGCCGCTCGCCTCCATGTGGTTACACTAATCAGCATGAGCGGTCGACGGCCAGCAGAACTTCGGATCGTCCGGATTGGAGGATCGTCAGTGCAGCTCGCTGGACTTGGTGGGTTCATCGTCCCGCCGGGAGTACAGATCGAGGTCGCAGACTTCGGTGCGCGAGCCGACATCAGCGCGCGTCACGACGACGAGATTGTCGGTGCGTCCGTCAACTTCCGATCGGGTGCACGGCAGGTGCAGACGAACACGCATCGAGGTTCCGTGCTGGTGCGATTGACGATGGTGCTCGTCGACCTACTTGTCGAAGCCAGGACGGTGAACTGGGCAGGTCAACCCCTCGGTCGCATCCGAGACGTCGACGAAGGCGCCGAAGGTTCTATTCCGACGGTGCCCTGGGGCGAGACTTCCGCACCGACGGCGATGCCGCTCTCGCGAGGTCGGCGCGCACGTCGGCAGACGAATAAAGGTCGGCGTTCAGTCCGATTTCGAGCCGCGAGACCGTTGCGAGATCGGGCCAAGCACGTCCGTGCAGGATCTTGAGCAGGGTCACGTGGTGAATCCCGACCTGGGCGGCGACGTCACGTAGCGTCCTGCCCCCCATCGCATCGTGGAGGTTCAGCACGAACTGTCGGGCCACCTCAGCGGACGGATCGGTGGAGTGTCGGTCTGGCCAAGGCGCAGGGGCGAGCTCCGCAGGTGTTGAGCGCGCGGTTCTGGCCATTGCTCAAGGGTACGAGGAGAGCCACTGGTGGCATGCCACCGCGCCGCTTGCCCGACCCAATCCGGCCCGCGAACGTGCAGGCTTCGTTGCCGCCGCTCCGCGACGGCGACGGGCACTCTGCACGGAGCGTCTCGGTGCTGACACGATCGCGGTGGCATCCAAGGCCGTGCGAGTTGAGCAGCAGGCGGGCCAGCGGGAGTCCGTCGACGACCGGTTACCGGGCACGTTGCGAAGCGCTACTGGTTTCGCGCCAGAGGACGAGGGGCTTCTGTTTGGGCCTGGGGTCCGGCGTTAGCGGGGGCGAGAACTGTTCCGCGGCGTGACGGAGTGGGCTTCGGGCGGAGGTTGGGGGCGTCGCCGTTCTCGCTCGTGACGACCAGGCCGCGGGAGCTGGCAGCGGAAGCGCTGAGTTCCTGCAACCACCGGTCGTTGATGGCTGGGACGCGGCTGCCGTCGAACTTGAAGTGCACGAGGACGTGTGGGTGGAGCCAAATCGAACTCCGGCCGGAGCCGACGTCCACGGCGTCCTTCCACGACATCAGGAACGCTTCACCGCGGCGGAGCTTGTTGACGATGACGATCTGGAGGTGCGTGAGCGTGCGGTCATCGACGAACACGATCAGGCCGTCGTAACTGATGGATCCCATGCCGACCTCGCGAGGCCGCCAAGTGAGGACGGGAACCGCCGCTTCTGGAACCACCCGGTAGCTGGGAGTGAGTCCTGGGCCCTGTTGCTTGACTGGCCGGTCACCGCAGCCTACTTGGGCCTGCTGAACAGACAGGGCCCCTTTTGCGTCGGATCACGATGAACGTTGACGGAACCGCATACCCGCTGGCGCAAGGCCAGGACCTGCACACGCTTGAAACGTCCGTCGTGGAAGCCGACCGCGCTGGCGCGGACCTCGTGAAAGTCACCCTGTACGGCAACCGGTCGCTGGACGTGGTCGTAACCCCGGGTGTGCCGATCACGTTCGAGGTTGACGACGTCGCCGACGAGGATCGAGACGACGGCGACCTTTCCAGTCCCTTCGACGTCCCCGACTTCGACTCATTCGACGATCACTCGATCGAGGTTTGAGAGCTGGCCTCCACCCCCGCTGACCGGCGAGATGTGACCTCAACTACGAGCTGACACCACCACCCGCCGCGGGTGGTGGTGTGGTGATCAACCCCTCGCCCCGCCCCGACCGACCCCACGCACGGAACGAATCGGTGCTTCGGGACCGTCACTGTTGCCGCCGGCGCCAGCAGCAGAGGGCCGTCAGTGCCACCTAGCGAATGGGTGACTGAGGGCGCTGCCGTTGGTCCCGTTCGTGGTCAGCCGAGTGCAGACGTCTCACGTGATGAGACCTTCCGTGTCACGTGGCGATGACTGCGGCGCCTGCTGCGGACAGTACGTCTCCCTGTTTGTCGGTGATGACGGTGCAGTCGGCGAGGGGGAACGCGTGGCAGAGCGAGATGTGGTCGAACTTGCTGCTGTCCGCGAGGACGTACGTGTGCCGGCTATGTGCGTGCACGACTCGCTTCTTCGTCGCTTCACGGATGTCGAAGGTGGTGACACCGGCGTCCGCGTCGATGCCCGTCACGCCGATGAACGCCTTGTCGAAGTAGAGGTCATTGAGTTCACGGTCTGTGATCGGGCCGGCAACGGAACCGATGTCGGGCAGGAGGTCGCCGCCGAGGACGGTCACCGTCACGGTCGGCGCGATGGGGAGTGCGAGTGCGTGTGTGTTCGACGTGATGACGTGCACGGTGATGCCGTGGAGTGCACGCATGACCTCTGTCGCTGTCGTCCCTGAGTCGAGGTAGATCGTGTCCCCGTCGCTGATGAGGGCGGCGGCCGCTTCTGCGATCGAACGCTTCTCGTCGGGGTTGATCAACGACTTCGCGGCAACGGGCACTTCGGTTGCTGCGTCTTCGAGCCGGATCGCCCCTCCACGGAGGCTGACGATGCGTCCGGATTCCTCGAGCGCTTTGATGTCGCGTCGTACTGTTGATGGTGATGCGCCGGTGGCGTCGATCAACGCATCGATGGTGACCGGTTCTCCGGATGATGCTTGGTCGAGGATGAGCTGGTGTCGCTCAAAGGACTTCACGGCTGAGCACCTCGTGGGTAGGCATGCTGGACTGTGCTCCGAGACCTTCGACGGTGATCGACGCGACACGTGATGCGTCTGCCGCCGCGGCGAAGGGGTCGGCGCCGCCGACGAGCGCGTGGGCGAAGGCTCCAATGAAGGAGTCTCCAGCGCCGGTGGAGTCGACGGCGTGGGTCGGGATCGCTTCAATGAAGACGACGTCCTCGCCGGTCGCAACATAGCAGCCTCGGCTACCGAGGGTGAGTACGACGCTGGAGCAGTAGTCGCGCAGCCGGTCGACAGCGTCGCGCATGGCCCGGTCGTCGTGGACGTCGCCGAGGTCACGGCCGATGTAGGCGGCAGCCTCGTCTTCGTTGACGACGAACCATGCGCACTGACGGCTCACGCGGGTCGGCACCGGGCGAGCCGGTGCTGCGTTGTAGATCACGGGGGTGCCGGCGGCCACTGCGAGTTGCACGGCACGCTCGTTCGCCTCCGCGGGGATCTCGTTCTGGATCACCGCAGCACCAGCGCCGGTGAACAGCTCCCGGTTCTCCTCGACCCACGCCGCGTCGACAGCACCGTTGGCACCCTCGAAGATCGTCGCGTAGACATCGCCTTCGCCGGTGACGTGGACGATGCCGAGTCCGTTGCCGAGATCGGTCGGACGCATGTGGCACTCGACGCCCTGACTCCGCAGGTTGTCGAGGCTGATCTGCCCGAGCTGATCGCCACCGGTCGAGCCGATAAACCGCACCGGGGAGCCCAGGCGAGCAGCCTGCACTGCCTGGTTCGCTCCCTTGCCGCCGAAGGCTCCACGGAGATCCGATGCGACGTACGTCTCGCCCCGGCGTGGAAGTCGGTCCTGCGTGACGATGTAGTCGTAGTTCACGCTGCCGATGACCAGAACGTGACCGCTCGCCATGGGGACCTCCACCTCGTCGTGTCGCTGGTCGAAGCCAGCCGGTTCGTGCCGTCCGCTGCGCTCAGCGCCGAGGATGGCCCGTCGAGCATACGACGCCGCTGACCACTGTTGTCAACCAGCCAGTGCTTTGAATGACGCAGAACGAAAAAAGTTGACCACGATTGTCATCACTGTTAGGTTCGCCGACATGAAGTTCGCTACTCGTCTCAACTCATTCGTCAGCGGCGGCGACGTGTCCGCCGCCCTCCGCCGCGTCGCCGCGACCGACGCCATCGACTACGTCGACCTCAACTACCCCGAGCACTTCGAGAACCTCGACCCTGCCGCCATGAAGGCGCTGCTCGACGAACTCGGGCTGACCCTCAACGGGACCGCGACCCGGTTCCGGAAGCAGTTCGTCGCGGGCGAGTTCAGCAACCCTGACGAAACGATCCGTCGGGCTGCGATCGACCTCGCGAAGGAAGCCATCGACGCGTCTGCCACCTGCGGCAGCGACCTGCTGACCGTCTGGCTCGGCTTCGACGGCTATGACTTCACGTTCCAGAAGGACTACGCCAAGGACCTGCAGCGCATCGTCGAGGCGTTCCAGGAACTCGCCGACTACCGCCCCGACTTCCGCATCAGCATCGAGTACAAGCCCTACGAAGAGCGCGTGCACTCGATGATCAACAGCTTCGGCCAGACCCTCGACATCATCAAGCGAATCGACCGACCCAACCTCGGCGCGACGCTCGACTTCGCGCACATGCTCATGGCCGGCGACCAGCCCGGCTTCGGTGCCTCGCTCCTGCTCGAGGACGGCAAGCTGTTCGGCATCCACCTCAACGACGGCAACAACGCCCACGACGACGGCCTGATGATCGGCTCGATCCACCCGTTCGAGACGATGGAGATGATCTACTTCCTCCTCCGCTACGAGTGGGATGGCGTCATCTACTTCGACACCTTCCCGATCCGGGAGGACGCGCAGGACGAGGCGGAGACCAACCGCGCGACCGTCGAGCTGTTCTTCGAGAAGGTCAAGGCCGTCGGCGTCGACCGCATCACGGACGTGATCCGGTCGCAGGACGGCATCGCCGCGCAGCAGCTCCGGAACGAGCTCCTCGGCATCGGCGCATCCAAGTACGCCGCCGAACTGACGCGCTGAACACCCGGGCCGACCGGTGGCGGACTTCAGCCGGTCGGCCCGTCGCACGCCGAAGGCGTGCACCTGAACACACTTTCCCAATGACGTGAATTGAAAGGTCGGTTCTCACGTGAACCGTGTACTGGACCGTATCGGTCTGCCGAGCAACCTCATCTGGGGCTACATCGGCCTCGTGTTCTTCATGATCGGCGACGGAGTCGAGCAAGGCTGGATCTCCCCGTGGCTCGTCTCCCGGGGAGTCGCCGTGCCCGACACCGCGCTCCTGATCACCGTGTACGGCATCACCGTCGCGATCGCAGCCTGGCTCTCCGGTGTCCTCGTGCAGACGCTCGGCCCCCGCAAGGTCATGCTCATCGCCACCGGCGCCTTCGTCGTCGGCAGCGTCGGGTTCATCGGATACGGAGTCGCCGCGCTCGACTGGCCGGTCATGCTGGTCTGTTACGCGATCCGCGGGCTGGGCTACCCGCTGTTCGCGTTCTCGTTCCTCACCTGGATCAACTACAGCGCCCCGTTGGAGCGCCGCGGCATGGCCGCCGGCTGGTTCTGGTTCATGTTCTCCCTCGGCCTCAGCGTCATAGGACCGTTCTACTCATCCATCGTGCTCCCGATCCTCGGCCACATCGCCGTCCTCTGGACTGGCCTGGCCTTCGTCGTCATCGGCACGATCATCGGTGTGTTCGTCAACAAGGCGACGATCCCGAAATCCGAACTGCACCCGTTCAGCGCCAAGGAACTGTCGAAGGCAGTCACCCTCCTCGGCCGTCCCCGGGTCTCCGCCGGCCTGGTCGTCAAGACGATCAACGGGATCGCCCAGTACGGCCTGCCCGTGTTCATGCCGCTCTACCTCGCCACCTTCGGCTACACCACCACACAGTGGCTGCAGATGTGGTCGCTCGTCTTCACCGTTGCGATCTTCGCCAACCTGTTCTTCGGATACGTCGGTGACAAGATCGGCTGGCGCCGCACCATCGGATGGGTCGGTGGTGTCGCCTACGCCGTCGTCCTCGTCGTCCTGTTCTTCACCCCGCACGTCATCGGTCACAACGTCACTCTCATGACCCTCGTGCTCTGCCTCTGCGGCGTGACCATGGCCGGGTACGTCCCGCTCTCGGCACTGTTCCCGCTCCTCGCTCCCGACAACAAGGGCGCATCGATGAGCATCCTGAACCTCGGGGCCGGGCTGTCGACCTTCGTGGCTCCCGCCATCGCCGGCCTCTTCTACGAATCGCTCGGAGCCGGAGGAGTCCTCGGGATCTACGCCGGTCTCTACATCCTGAGCGCCGTCCTGACGCCGTTCCTCAAGACCCCGGACGAAGTCACCCGTTCGAAGCGCGGGTCCAGCGGAGTGGTCCCCTCAGCAGAAGCCGTGCCAGTCGCGCAGCAGTAACGAATCGCCGTGATCGGTTGAACAGGGCCCGGACGCGTTGCGCTCCGGGCCCTTCCGCTCTTCGCGCGCAGTCAGTGTCCTCATCGGGAGACGAGGATCACCGCAGCGGACAACCATGTCCCGCGCCGGAGGCGAAAAGGCTGCCACCCGCTGTAGTCGTCGGGTCGGCCGAAGCAGTCAGACGGTGTTGCATGAGGACTCAGTATCGCGCTGGAGTCGATGACGCCGCTGGCGCTGCCGCCCTCTAGTACAAGCCCCGTACTTGTGGACGGTCATGGGCATCTCGACCGTGGCCTCCGTTGCGAAGGCCATGCGGTCGTCCCCGGGTGCTGGAGGGTGGCACCGGTTGCGAAAGGTGGCTCGACGCTGCCTTCGATCCAGTCCGGACCGGCCAGTGCCTGCGTATTTAGGACGGCATGCGGAGCCCGGTCCGGGTCCGGCGGTCGGAGCGCTCCCTGTTGCTCACGATGAGCGTCAGCGCGTCACGGCACGGGTATGGCTCACCGGCGGTCGGACTGCCGCTAGTTCCGGTGCTGGACCGGAGACTCTGCCGGATGTGTGCCGCTGTCGGCGGTGAGGTTGACCCCCAGAGAGACTCATGCGAGTTCAAGCCGACGGGTCGCCATACCCGCTTGAGGCTGCTCCGGAACAGTCACTTGGCGCCTCGTTGCCTCCTTGGCCAGTGACTTCGATCCCGAGTCCCAGCAAGCCGGACGCTTGACACGCCGCGACCCTGAGGCCTACCGTTTGAAACGCTTCAATCCCTGCACCACATTTCAAGGAGGAAATCGTGTTCAAGAACCGACCGCTGCGCCGGAAGGCACTCACGGCCCTGGCCGGGGCGGGGATCGCAGCCCTCGCCCTGAGTGCCTGTTCCTCTGGAAGTTCCGGCGCGACAGCAGACCCTAAGGCCTTCACGTTCCTGAGCATCAATGAGAACACGACGATCCCCGGCGTGCTCACGGCGTTGAGCAAGAACGAGTGCTCAGCCGAGAACAAGGCGCTGCCGCTCAAGATCAACAAGCAGGCGCAGGGCACTCTTGACCAGCAGCTTCAGTTGCTCGCCGGTCAGAACGCCCTGCCGACCGCCTTCGTGAGCGCCAACTCCCCGGACCTCACGCAGAAGCTGTTCACCTCGGGCAAGGTCGTCGACTTCGGCGCTTCCGGCAACAGCGCCGTCAGCGACAACCTCGTTCCCGCCGCACAGGACGCCGTCAAGGCACTCTACGACGACAAGACCATCGTGCTCCCGACCGAACTCAACATCGAGGGCATCTGGTACAACAAGAAGCTCCTGGCTGACAACGGCATCTCCGAGGCGCCCACCACCTGGGACGATCTCACCGCCGACATGGCGACGCTGAAGGCGGCAGGCGTACAGCCCATCTCTGACGCAGGCAAGGCCGGCGACGGCTGGGGTGTCACCCGCTGGGTCGGTGCGTACCTGTACCGGACCCTCGGACCGGATGCTCTCGCTGACGTCAAGTCCGGCAAGGCGAAGCTGACCGACCCGAAGTACGTGGCCGCTGCTGACGAGATCGCGGCTCTCGGTAAGAAGGGATACTTCGGTTCGTCCCCCAACTCGGTCGACTACGCCACGGCGCTCAACACGTTCCTCTCCGGCAAGGCCGGGTTCTACTACATGGGCTCGTGGGCGGTGTCGGCGTTCAACGACCCAAAGCAGAACAAGATCGGCACCGACAACATCGGTTTCGTCCCCTTCCCAACCGTTGCAGGCGGTAAGGGCTCCGCGGACCAGACCCCCACGAACGTCGGCACTGACATCGCCGTGTCGGCGTCGCAGTACAAGAACGCGAAGGTGAAGGCCTGGGTCGACTGCATCGGGAAGAACTACGGGACCGTCGCACTGAAGAACTTCGGTCAAATCACCGGGATCAAGGCGGACTCGAGCGTGAAGGTGCCGGCACTCACCAAGCTCACGCAGGACCAGATCGACAAGACGACTTCCAGCGTCCAGTGGTTCGAAGCGCTGTTCCCCGCCGCGGCTACCACGGCCAGCCAGAACAACGGCGGCTTGCTCGGGGCAGGCCAGCTCACCGGGTCTCAGTTCATGCAGACTGTCTCGTCGAGCCTGTCGAACTAGCACCTCCCGTCACCTGATCCGAAAGCGGAGGTCGGTCAGCACGCCGCTGGCCGACCTCCGTCGCTCATCGAAACGAGCAGTCATGAAAAGCGTCCTCGGCGATCGCCGGGCCATCGTCATCCTCCTGGGCCCTGCCCTCCTCATCTACTCCCTGGTCATGCTGGTGCCACTGCTGTGGTCGCTCGGGTACACGTTCTTCTCCGGCAGCGTCGTCGAAGGATTCACCTTCTCCGGAGTCTCCAACTTCGTCCGCCTCTTCCACGACCCGAACATCGGCCCTGCCGTTCTCTTCACCCTGAAGTACGCCGTCATCATCACCGTCGGGCAGGTCCTGTTCGGCTACCTGCTCGCGCTGCTCTACAACTTCTTCCTCAAGCGAGCCTCGGGGATCATCCGCACCCTGGTCTTCTTCCCCGTGGTGCTCCCGACGGTCGCTGTCGCGCTCCTCTTCCAGAAGCTCTTCGAGTTCGCCCCACAAACCGGCCTCGTCAACAGCATCCTCAACGCGTTCGGCATGCACTCGGTGGACTGGTTCGGCACCTCTGGGCACGCCTTCATCGTGATCGCGCTTCTGGACATCTGGCGATCGATGGGGTTCTACGGTGTGCTGCTCTACACCGGCCTCCTCGACATCCCCGAGGACGTCCTCGAATCAGCACGACTCGACGGCGCATCCGGCGTCCGACTCGTGCGCCACATCGTCTTCCCGCTGTCCCTGCCCGTGTTGGTGTCAAGCCTCATCTTCAGCGTCAACGGGACCCTCAAAGTGTTCGACTCCATCTACGCGCTCACCGGAGGCGGCCCGGGCACATCCACAACCCCGTTGACGTTGTACATGTACAGCACCTCCTTTGCCGGTGGTCAGTACGGGTACGGAGCGACGGTGGCACTCCTGCTCACGATCATGTGCCTCATCGTGACCGCGTTCATCCTCCGCGGCACCCGCTCCGACGTTGCGAAGGACTGACCATGACTGCCACCGTTGAACGCCAGGTCAGCCAAAGCACGAACACCCGCCGCCGGCGCCCGAGTCGAAGCCGCACCGCGCGGATCCTCAAGCGACTGCCCATCTACCTGATCGTGGCGATCCTGCTCGTGATCTTCGTCTACCCGTTGATCTGGCTTATCCTCGGCTCCCTCAAAACCCAGGACGAGTTCCTCAACGACCCCACATGGTCACTGCCGCGCAATTGGCTCAACTTCAGCAACTACGTCGACGCCTGGTCGTCGGTCGCGCTCTACCTGCGCAACTCGGTGCTCGCCGTGGTGCCCGCGTTGCTGATCACGATCGCGCTGGGGACGGCGGCAGGGTTCGCACTCGAAGTGATGGTCTGGAAGGGCAGAGGCCGCGTGCTCCTGCTGTTCCTTGTCGGCATCCTCATCCCCGGGCAGATGATCCTGCTGCCACTGTTCACCGTGTACTTCAAGGTCGGACTTTCGTCGAGCCTGTGGCCGCTGATCATCACCTACACCGCCACGGCGCTGCCGTTAACCGTCTTCATGATGGCGACGTACTTCCGGTCAGTCCCACGCGAAGTCTTCGAGGCCTCGACTCTCGACGGTGCCAGCATCATCCGCTCCTTCGTCTCCATCGGGTTTCCCATGATGCGAAACGCCGTGTTCACGATCGCGCTCGTTCAGTTCTTCTTCATGTGGAACGACCTCCTGATCGCCCTGACCTTCACCACCGACGAAAACCTGCGCACGGTGCAAGTGGGGCTCCTGAACTTCACCGGGCAGTTCGGTGTCGTTCAGTACGGACCGACGTTCGCCGCGATCTGCATCAACGTCTTCATCATCCTGATCCTCTACATCTTCCTCAACCAGCGGGTTATGAAGGGCCTCGCCGCGGGGAGTGTGAAGGGATGACGTCGGCCTCGATCATGATCGAACGCGTGCGCGTCGGACGAGAAGCCCCCGGCCGGACCCTCGGTGACTCGACACCGCCGATCACATGGATCCTGGTGCCCGGCGGAGCCCCGCAGGCCGCCTACGAGATACGGGTACAGCGCGCCGGCCGTTCTGAGCGGACCACCGGCCTCGTCCAGAGCACCGATTCGCAACTCATCGCTTGGCCGGACGCGCCCCTCCGCTCGCGGGAGCACGCCGTCGTCGAGGTGCGCGTGCAGTCAGAAGCAGGGGACCTGTCCAACTGGAGCGAGCCCGTGACCGTCGAAGCGTCGCTCTTGCACCGTGATGACTGGCGCGTGAACTTCGTCGTTCCGTCTCCCGATGCCGCCGTCCCAGATATCGGTGGCCGACCCGCCACGCTCCTGCGCGCCGACTTCGTCCTCCCGAGTGAGGGCGTCAGCCGTGTGCGTCTGTACTCGACCGCTCATGGCGCCTACGAACTCGAGGTGAACGGTCGCCAGCCAACCCACGAGGTGCTGGCACCCGGTTGGTCAAGCTTCAAGCACCGAATCCGTTTCCAGACGGCCATCCTCGACGAGGTCACGCGCCCCGGGGCGAACACCATCGGTGTGTGGCTGGCAGATGGCTGGTACCGGGGCCGGCTCGGTTTCAACGGCGGGCTGTGGGACAACTACGGATCCGACGCCAGCATCCTCGCGCAGCTCGAGGTTACCGACACGCATGGCAACACCACCGTTGTTCCGCTCGACTGGCGCTGGTGCCCCGCGCCGGTGACCGCGACGGCTCTGTACGACGGCGAGCAGTACGACGCTCGCCTCCTGCACGACGGTTGGAGCAGCCCCGGATTCGACAGCAGCTCATGGGCCGTGCCGCAGATTCTGCCGCTCGACCATTTCCCTGCCGCGCTCGAGCCCGCGACGGCCGGCCCAGTCGCCGTTACCGGGAGACTCACGCCCGTCGAGATGGAGGTGCGGGCGAATGGTCGCATCCGCTTCGACTTCGGTCAGAACATCGCCGGGCGGTTACGTGTCAAGTTCGCCGGGGAACGAGGATCGACCGTGTCCCTGCACCACGCTGAGGTGCTCGAAGGTGACGAACTAGCTGTGCGACCGCTCCGCTCGGCGCCCAGCGTCGACCACTACACCTTCGCGGGTATCGGTCGGGAGGAGTGGGCCCCTCGCTTCACCTATCACGGCTTCCGCTACGCAGAACTTGACGGCTGGGACGGCCCCATCGACGACTTGGATGTCGTAGCCGAGATCCTGCACACCGACATGGAGCGCACCGGCTGGTTCGACTCCTCGCATGAACTCCTCAACCGACTGCACGAGAACACCGTGTGGGGCATGCGCGGGAACTTCCTCGATCTACCGACCGACTGCCCCCAGCGTGACGAACGCCTGGGCTGGACGGGCGACATTGAGGTCTTCGCCCCTGCTGCGGCGTTCCTGCACGAGTCCGCGCCACTGCTCAGGAACTGGCTGCGGGATCTTTCCGCGGAACAATCGGCTGACGGAGCGGTTCCAAACTTCGTACCGTGGATCGAGTGCGGCTTCCCGGAAGCTCCTGCGGCTGCCTGGGGCGACGCGGCAGTGATCGTGCCCTGGACGCTCTACGAGAGAACCGGTGACGCGAGCGTCCTCGAGGACCAGTACACCAGCATGGTCGGATGGGTCGAGTACGTGGAACGACGGAGCGCCGGATCAGGCCTGTGGAATGGCGACTTCCAACTTGGGGACTGGCTCGACCCGACGGCACCGCCGGACCATCCCGGTGACGCTCGGACCGACAGTGACCTCGTCGCGACCGCGTACTTTGTCCGATCTGCGGACCTCCTCTCGAGAGCCGCTAGCGTCCTGGGACGCACCGAGGACGTCGCCCGATACAGGACGATCGCCGAGAATGCTCGGGCGGCGTTCCTGACCGAGTACGCGACCGCCTCGGGACGCCTGGTCAGTGACACACCCACTGCCTTGTCACTCGCGCTCGTCTTCAACCTGCTGCAGAGCGACGAGCAACGAACGAGAGCGGGCGACCGCCTCGTCGAGTTGGTCCGGTTCGCAAACCATCGAATCCAGACCGGATTCGTCGGCACGCCGATCATCTGTGATGCCCTCGTGCAGGCAGGAGCGGTCGACACCGCGTACGACTTGCTGCTGCAGGAGCGATTCCCGTCGTGGCTGTTCCCGGTGACCATGGGCGCGACAACGATCTGGGAACGCTGGGACAGCATGCTTCCCGACGGCCGAGTCAACCCCGGCGAAATGACCTCCTTCAACCACTACGCGCTGGGCGCTGTCGTCGACTTCATGCATCGCCGGGTCGCTGGGCTCGCACCGGCCGAGCCGGGGTACCGGAGCATCCTCGTCGAACCAGGACCAGGAGGCGGGCTGCAGTGGGCCAGCGCGCGACACCGGACCCCGTTCGGCGAAGCAGCAGTCGCTTGGTCGAGGGTGGGCGGAGCGCTGCAGGTCGAGGTGACCATCCCACCAGGATCACGAGGCATCATCCGGCTACCCGCGAACAGCTGGGTCGAGCAGACAGTCGGCCCCGGGCGACACTCCTTCCAGGTTCCGTTCCGAGCCCCAGGGGACGACCCAGCACGACCGGTGCGGGTAGACCCGCATGCTCACTCCGACCCCGATGCACCCAGCGAAGGAGCGTGAGAGACGTCCTCGCCGCCCCGCGGAACCCGTTCAATGTCAGGATGACCAGGTGACAGTGAGCATCCGTGAGGTGGGAGTGCGTGCTGGAGTCTCGATCGGCACCGTCTCGAACGTGTTGAACCACCCGGAGAAAGTCGCCCCGGACACCGTCGAGCGGGTCAGGTCCGCTATCGAAGAACTCGGCTTCGTCCGCAACGACTCAGCGCGACAGCTGCGTGCGGGCCGCAGTTCGACGGTCGGCCTCATCGTGCTGGATGGCGGGAATCCGTTCTTCACCGATCTCGCTCGCGGTGCGGAAGATGCCGCCCTCGCACACAACTTCGCCGTACTCCTCGGCAACTCGGACGAGTCCACAGAACGTGAGCGCACGTACGTCGACCTGTTCGAGGAACGGAGGGTCGCCGGTTTGCTGGTATCGCCCGCTGGTGACGACCTGACCCGCCTCGCTCGGCTCAGGGACCAGGGCACGGCCATCGTCCTCGTCGACCGCCGTGCACCAGACGGAGACTTCGCCTCGGTTTCCGTCGACGACGTCGCGGGCGGCACGGTCGCGGTCGACCACCTTCTAGCAATCGGCAGACGACGTATCGCGTATGTCGGAGGTCCCTTCGGTATCCGACAGGTCGCGGACCGACACGCGGGTGCCGTGGCGGCCGCCGCGGTCGCTGGGGTTGGGATCGAGGTGCTTCCAACTACTTCGTTGTCGGTCCTCGAGGGGCGCCGAATCGGCGAGGAGATCGAGCGCCGCCCGGCTGCGGAACGGCCGGACGCCGTGTTCGCCGCGAACGACCTCCTCGCCCTCGGGCTTGAACAGGCATTCGTCATGCGAGGTTCCGTCGCCGTACCCGACGGCATAGCCATCGTCGGTTACGACGACATCGCCTTCGCGGAGGCAGCGGTCGTCCCTCTCACTTCAGTCCGGCAGCCCGCTCGTGATCTCGGGCGGCGCGCAATCGAGCTCCTTCTCGACCAGGTGGAACACGGCCAGCGGGGCGCACTCATGCAAGTTGAGTTCACGCCCGAGCTCGTCGTCCGGCAGAGCACCATCCGCGGGCTCTAGTAAGGCGCAAACGTTGCTCGTCCGCTGACGCGGCGGTGCCCTCCGCAGGCCGCCCTCTTGCGCATCTGCGGCGATTCGGCGTACGTTATGAAACGATTCAAGTCACAAGGAAGCGACACCATGACATCACCCTCGACGTTCACTGACATCGCCGATCATCTGGTCGCACAACAGATCGAGTTGCCGAGTTGGGCGTTCGGCAACTCCGGGACACGGTTCAAGGTCTTCACAACGCCGGGAACCCCGCGCGATCCCTACGAGAAGATCGCGGACGCTGCGCAGGTCCACAAGCACACGGGGCTCGCCCCGACCGTCGCGCTGCACATCCCGTGGGACATGGTCGATGATTTCGCGGACCTCCGCCGCCACGCCGAAGAGCTTGGGGTCCGTCTCGGGACCGTCAACTCGAACACCTTCCAGGACGACGACTACAAGTTCGGTGCCCTGACGCACGTGGACGAGGCAATCCGACAGAAGGCGATCGACCACCACTTCCGGTGCATCGACGTCATGCACGAGACACAGAGCCGAGACCTGAAGATCTGGCTCGCTGAGGGCTCGAACTACCCGGGCCAGGAAGACATGCGCTCCCGCCAGGATCGCCTGCAGGACAGTCTCAGCACGATCTACGACCGTCTCGGCGCGGACCAGCGCCTGGTGCTGGAGTACAAGTTCTTCGAGCCGTCGTTCTACCACACGGACGTCCCGGACTGGGGGACGAGCTATGTGCAGACGGCGGCGCTCGGTGACAAGGCGATGGTCTGCCTTGACACCGGTCACCACGCCCCCGGCACGAACATCGAGTTCATCGTCATGCAGCTACTGCGGCTTGGCAAGCTCGGTAGCTTCGACTTCAACTCCCGCTTCTACGCGGACGACGACCTCATCGTCGGGGCCGCTGACCCGTTCCAGTTGTTCCGGATCTTGGTCGAGGTCATCCGTGGCGGCGGCTACGACAACCCTGATGTGGCGTTCATGCTCGACCAGTGCCACAACATCGAGGACAAGATCGCCGGGCAGATCCGTTCGGTGCTGAACGTCCAGGAGATGACGGCCCGCGCGCTGCTCCTCGACCGCGTCGCGCTGACCGCCGCGCAGGAGGCGCACGACGTCCTCGGTGCGAACGAGATTTTCATGGACGCGTACCAGACCGACGTCCGGGCAGACCTGGCCGCGTGGCGCGAAACCCGCGGTCTGCCCGCGAACCCGATGCACGCGTACCTGGAGTCGGGCTACCAGCAGTCAATCACCGCGGACCGTGTCGGCGGCGTCCAGGCTGGCTGGGGTGCCTGAGCACATGACGATGAAGGATCAGGAGACTCGGGTGGACTCGGCGGAGCAGCTGATGGATGCAGACACCACGATCAGTGCCCTCCTCGGGCGTTCGAACGCGCTCGGTGCGGACCCTCGGGTCACGAACTACGCGGGCGGGAACACCTCCGCCAAGGGCGTCGGCACCGATCCCGTCACAGGTGAACCGGTCGAGCTGCTCTGGGTGAAAGGTTCCGGGGGCGACCTCGGCACCCTGACCCCGGTGGGACTCGCAGTTCTGCGCCTTGACCGCGTTCGTGCGCTGCAGGACGTGTACCCGGGCGTTGAGCGCGAAGACGAGATGGTCGCAGCGTTCGACTACACACTGCACGGCAAGGGTGGTGCCGCGCCGTCGATCGACACCGCGATGCATGCCCTCGTCGATGCCCCGCACGTCGACCACCTCCACCCGGACGCAGGCATCGCGATCGCCACGGCTGCGGATGGCCAAGCGCTGACGAAGCGCATCTTCGGCGAGCAGGTCGTGTGGGTTCCGTGGCGTCGCCCTGGCTTCCAGCTCGGCCTGGACATCGCCGCGATCAAGCGAGAGAACCCGCAGGCGATCGGCACGATCCTGGGCGGACACGGCATCACAGCCTGGGGGGCAACGAGCGACGAGGTCGAGGCGAACTCACGATGGATCATCGACACCGCTGAGCGTTACATCGTGGAGCACGGTGAGGCGGAGCCCTTCGGGAGCACGCGACCCGGGTACGAGGCGCTCCGGATGGACGAGCGACACCAGCGTGCCGCCGTCCTCGCTCCGACGATCCGCGGCATCGCCGGGCACGACAAGCCAGTTGTCGGCCACTTCACCGACAGCGACGTCGTGCTCGACTTCCTCGCAAGCGAACGCGCCGAGGAGCTTGCCGCACTCGGCACGAGCTGCCCTGACCACTTCCTCCGCACCAAGGTGAAGCCACTGATCCTCGACCTGCCGGCATCGGCGCCGATCGAGGAGCAGATCGAACGCCTGAAGACACTGCACGAGCGGTACCGGACGGACTACCAGGCGTACTACGACCGTCATGCTGACGGAACGAGCCCGGCGATCCGCGGCGCCGATCCCCTCATCGTGCTCATCCCCGGCGTCGGCATGTTCTCGTACGGCAAGGACGCGCAGACCGCCCGCGTTGCCGGCGAGTTCTACGTCAACGCCATCAACGTGATGCGCGGCGCCGAGTCACTCAGTACCTACACCCCGATTGAGGAAGCCGAGAAGTTCCGGATCGAGTATTGGGCCCTCGAAGAAGCCAAACTCCAGCGGATGCCAGCACCGAAGAAACTGGCAGCCCGCATCGCACTCGTCACCGGCGCAGCGAGCGGCATCGGCAAGGCGATTGCGAAGCGTCTTGCCGCCGAGGGTGCTGCCGTCGTCATCGCCGACCTCGACCTGGCGAAGGCGAAGGAGGCAGCCGCAGAGATCGGAGGTGACGACCTCGCCATCGGTGTCGCGGCGAACGTCACCGACGCGGGCGCGATCGATCGGGCGATCCAGCAAACGCTCCTGCACTTCGGCGGCCTCGATCTCATTGTGAACAACGCCGGGCTGTCCTTGTCCAAATCCTTGCTCGAGACCACCGAGCAGGATTGGGACCTGCAGCACGACGTCATGGCCAAGGGTTCGTTCCTGGTGTCGAAGGCCGCCGCGAAGGTGCTCATCGAGCAGGGGCTCGGTGGAGACATCGTCTACATCTCGTCGAAGAACTCCGTCTTCGCCGGCCCGAACAACATCGCCTATTCCGCCACGAAGGCCGACCAGGCGCACCAGGTTCGTCTGCTCGCCGCCGAGCTCGGCGAACACGGTGTCCGCGTCAACGGCATCAACCCCGACGGTGTCGTGCGCGGCTCTGGCATCTTCGCGAGCGGCTGGGGTGCCAACCGAGCGAAGACCTACGGCATCGAGGAACAGGACCTCGGCAAGTTCTACGCCCGGCGCACGATCCTCAAGCGAGAGGTCGTGCCCGAGAACGTCGCGAACGCTGTTTACGCCATCTGCACCGACGACTTCTCGCACACGACCGGGCTGCACATTCCCGTCGACGCCGGTGTCGCCGCCGCGTTCCTGCGGTAGGGAAGGACCATGACCACCAGCGGCAGCGTCGCCGCGGTCGACCTCGGAGCGACAAGCGGCCGCGTGATCGTCGGGCGCGTCGACCGCGACGGTGTGCGCATGGAGCACATCGCTCGGTTCCCGAACGGCCCGACCGCGCTCTGGGAGCAAGACTGTCCGCGCCTGCACTGGGACGTGGTCGAGCTGTACCGGCAGGCCGCGGCAGGCCTCCGTAACGCTTTCATCAGGCATCCCGAGCTCGCCAGCATCGGCATCGACTCGTGGGCGGTCGACTACGGCCTGCTCCGCGAGGGGCGCCTCCTCGGTCTGCCGACCCATTACCGTGACGAGCGGCACAAGCACGGGATCGCGCCGGTCCACGCGAACATCGGCGCGGCGGAGCTGTACACCCGGAACGGCCTCCAGCAGTTGCCGTTCAACACCGTGTTCCAGTTCGCGGCCGATCCGTTGCTGCGAATCGCGCAGCGGGCGTTGCTCATCCCCGATCTGCTCGGTTACTGGCTCACTGGTGCCGAGGGAGCCGAACGCACCAACGCATCGACGACCGGACTGCTGAACGCGAGTACCCGTGAATGGGATCCAACGTTAACCGCAGCAGCGGGCCTCCCGACGGGGATGTTGCCCACCCTCCGCAACCCCGGTGAACAGCTCGGCCCCCTGTTGCCCTCCGTCGCAGATGTCGTCGGTGGCGAGGTGCCGGTCACGCTGGTCGGATCGCATGACACGGCAAGTGCCGTCGTCGCAGTCCCTGCGTCCGACTCGGACTTCGCCTACATCTCGTCGGGCACGTGGTCACTCGTCGGCGTCGAACTCGAGACGCCGGTACTGACCGACGCGGCCCGTGCGGCGAACTGCACGAACGAGGGCGGCGTTGACGGGCGGGTCCGGTTCCTGAAGAACGTGTCGGGGATGTGGCTGCTGTCCGAGAGTATCCGGACCTGGAAAGGCGACGGCGCAGTCATCAACCTCGATGCCCTGCTGGCCGCGGCGGCAGCCGTCGCTGGTCCCGTCCCTGTCTTCGACGTCGCGGACGAGTCGTTCTCTCCACCCGGGGACATGCCGGCGCGCATCGCCACCTGGTGTAAGGCGCGTGGGCTCAGGGCCCCCACGACGCGAGCAGAGATCGTCCGGTCCATCCTCGAATCACTCGCGATGGCATACGCCGACACCCTGCGGACCATCGCCGAGGTCACCGGAAAGGACATCCGTGTTGTGCACATCGTCGGCGGTGGATCGCAGAACCGATTGCTCTGTCAGCTGACCGCCGACCGTACCGGTTTGCCAGTCATCGCCGGGCCCGTCGAGGCCACTGCGCTCGGCAACATCCTGGTCCAGGCTCGGACCGCTGGCCTCGCCGGCCTCGGAGGAGCTTCATTGGAGGCGCTCCGCGGCACCGTTGTACAGAGCGCCGAGCCCGTGCAGTACGTACCGGCGACATCGCTGCGCGCCGATCCTGATCGATCCACTGCGAGGAGCAACTCATGACCACCACCGACGATCAGCGGCGGATCGACCCCGCTACTGGAGCACCTGCCGCCTCAGCCGGTTCCGCTTCCGGCACCCGTGTCCGTGTGAAGCGGCAGCTGCCCACCGTGCGAGACCTCACGCCGCTCATGCAGTTCAAGAAGCCGGACCTGAATGCGAGACGTCGCCGGCTGGACTCAGCCCTCACGATCTGGGATCTCCGCGCCATCGCCGCTCGGCGCACCCCGAAGGCTGCATTCGACTACACCGAGGGCGCAGCCGAGGCGGAGATCTCGCTCGCCCGGGCTCGTCAGGCGTTCGAGGACATCGAGTTCACGCCAGCGATCCTGCGTGACGTCTCCACCGTCGACACTTCGCGCGATGTGCTCGGCGCACCCGTTTCGTACCCGTTCGGCATCGCCCCGACGGGCTTCACGCGGATGATGCAGACCGAGGGGGAGCGCGCCGGTGCCCGTGCGGCTGGGCGTGCGGGTATCCCCTTCGCGTTGTCCACGATGGGCACCACCGCAATCGAGGACGTCCGCGACGCAAACCCTCATGGGCGCAATTGGTTCCAGCTCTATATGTGGAAGGACCGCGACAAGTCGATGGCACTGGTTTCCCGCGCTGAGAAAGCCGGCTTCGACACACTGCTCGTCACCGTGGACGTCCCCGTCGCCGGTGCCCGACTGCGGGACAAGCGGAACGGTTTCTCGATCCCGCCGCAGCTCGGTGCGAAGACGATCATCAACGCGATCCCCCGGCCCTGGTGGTGGTTCGATTTCCTGACCACCGAGCCACTGGCCTTCGCGTCGCTCGACCGTTGGTCTGGCACCGTCGGTGAACTGCTCGACCACATGTTCGACCCGACCGTCACCTACGAGGACCTGTCGTGGATCCGCGACCAGTGGAAGGGCAAGATAGTCGTGAAGGGCGTGCAGTCCCTGGCAGACGCGAAGCGTCTGGCCGACATGGGCGTGGACGGGATCACGCTGTCGAACCACGGTGGCCGGCAGCTCGACCGGGCACCCGTCCCGTTCCACCTGCTGCCTCAAGTGGTCAAGGAAGTCGGCAGGGACACCGAGGTTCATCTCGACACGGGCATCATGTCCGGCGCCGACATCGTCGCCGCCGTGGCACTGGGCGCGCGCTTCACGATGGTCGGCCGCGCGTACCTGTACGGGCTGATGGCGGGCGGCGAGGCCGGCGTCGATCGAATGATCCAGATCCTGTCCGAGCAGATCGAACGCACCATGCGGCTGCTCGGGGTTGCGTCGCTCGACGAGCTCAACCCCGGGCATGTGATTCAACTCCAGCGCCTCACGCCGATGCCACGGTAGAGCGAGGGGCTCCCCTTCCCGTCGGGGCTCGGCTGCTGGACCTCCGATCGCGGACCGCGACGGATGCGGGTGGGGCGTGTCAGACGGTGAGGGGGTCGGGGGCGTGTCCGACGTGTGCGACGTGCTCGCCGTGGTGTTGGCGGGCGCGGCGGCCGTGCAGGAACGCCCCGGTGCCCATGAGGGTGAGGCCGAGCGCCGTCCATCCACCGAGGATCAGCCACTGGAGCGTTGAGTTGACGTCGGGGAAGTAGGAGATGTCACGGATCAACCGGGTCCCAGCTCCCGGCGGGAACCACTGCCCGATCGTTCCCCACGGTGCCGGAAGGAATGAGGTGGGGGTAGCAGCCGAGGAGATCGGGTTTGCGAAGAGGAGGAAGAGCACCGGCCCGGTGCTCACCCCGATCCGACCGATGAGCGTGGAGGCGCCGAGGATGGTGCCAGCGATGGAGCTGAGCGCGAGGGCGAACGCTGCGGCGTTCTCCAGGTACGGGCCTTGCAGGATCCCGAACCAGCCCTGCAGGATGCCGGGGATCGCGAGTCCGCCAGCGAGGGCGTAGACGATCAGGCCGGTGAGTCGCCGGAGGGTGCCGTGGACGAGGAAGACGAGGAAGATCCCGCCGAGCATCCCGCCCATCACGAGCGGGAAAGCAGCGGCAACGAGGCCGCCGCCTGACGAGTCGTCGTCGGAGAGGGGCACCACATCGGTGACCTTCACCGTCGGCATCGACGTTGTTGACCCTGCCGCCTGCGCTGCGGCCGCGACGGACTGCTCCTGGAGCTTCGCAGCGAGCGTGTTCATGACCTGCGCCACGGCCGGGCTCGCGGCGGGTGCGGTGAGCACTTCCGGTGCGCCGGAAGCGGAGAGGATCACGGCTCCGTAGACGTCGCGGTGCTTGATCAAGTGGACTGCGTCCGCACGGTCGTCGGCGCGCCGGACATCGAACGTGTCGTTGCCCTTCGTGAGCGCGGTGAACACCTGGCTGGTCTGGGCTGCGGGTCCGGCGAGGGCGATCGGGATGTCGCGTGCTTCGGTCGTGCGGGTCGGCCAGGTGAACGCGATGACGACGAGGGAGACGAGCGCCGCGACGAGCACGCCCATCGTGATGACACGGCGCCAAGGCGTCGGTTGGGGAAGCGGAGCAGGAGTGCTCATGGATCGCTCGTTTCTCTGCAAGGGAAGTTGCCCTGGCAGCGCCGGCAGGGGTGGACCGGAAGCGAGCGTAGGCACTTCTGACCAAGAAAGCAACGCGCGTTGATTTATGGTCGTGCGACGTACACTGGCCGCATGTCCGCCACCGCAGGAGCAGCAGGGTCGTCTCGCCCGCGGGGGCGTCGGCCCGGCGAGAGCGGGACGCGGAAGGCCGTCCTGGACGCTGCGCGGCTGCGGTTCGCCGCTGACGGGTACACGGGTGCGTCGATCCGGAAGATCGCCACGGACGCCGGAGTTGATGCTGCGTTGGTGATGCGGTTCTACGGCTCGAAGGACGACCTGTTCGCGGCAGCGATGGTGATCCCTCCAGATGCCGCGCAGGCGTTCAGCGAGGCGCTGGACGGGCCCCTGGACGGGATCGGTGACCGCCTGGTCCGTGCGTTCCTGCGCCTCTGGACCGATGAGGACGCTGCCGCGCCGTTGCTGGCGACGTTCCGGTCAGCGGTGACGAACGAGCAGGCGGCGGCGCAGCTTCGGGCGTTCATCCGGGCACGCCTCTTGGAAGTGTTCGTGCCCCGTTTCCCGGACGTTGTCGACGCTCCGTTGCGGGCGACGTTGGCGTCCTCGACGCTGCTCGGCGTCGTCGTCGGGCGGCAGATCGTCGGGATCGACGCGCTGGTCGATGCGGAGTTCGAGGACATCGTGGCGATCCTGGCGCCAGTGGTGCAGCAGATCCTCGTACCCTAGATCGTGCTCTCGCCGCCGCGGGTCACCCTCGCCGGGAGGCTCGGGACCCTGCGCGGAGCCACGTGTGCGACGGCGGTTCGAGCGGCCCGCCATCGACGCGGAACGACTGCAGCATGTACTCAGCGAACCGCTTCCACGCCATCGGCGCGGACCGCTGGGTGCCACGGATGAGTCCGGCGGTGGCGTGCTGCAGCATGAACAGGTCTGATTCGTCGAAGTCCGCCCTGACGGTGCCGGCGTCCTGAGCGCGTTGGACGAGGAGCTGCGTCGCGAGGAGTGCGCGCTTCGTCTCAGCCCGGAACAGTTCCGACCCGAGCCCCGGCGACAGGATCACGTCACTGAACGCAAGATCCTCCGCCTGCTGCCCCGTGATGAACAACACGTACCCGGCAAACGCTTCCCACGGCTCCCTCTGCGCACGCTCGGCAGCAGCCTCGGCTTCATCGGCGAAGCGCCGCATCTTCTCCTCGAACACCACGCTCACAAGAGCCTCGATGGTCGGGAAGCGACGGTAGATGGTGCCGACACCGACGCCTGCCTGCTCGGCGATGTGCTCGAGTGTGACAGCCGTTCCCTCTGCCGCGAAGACGCTCCCAGCCGCGCAGATGATGGCCTGCCGGTTGCGCTCGGCGTCGGCCCGGAGCGGGCGGGCTGTGGTGTCCATGCACTCATCCTACCGTTTGTGGAATAGATCCTCCAGTTAGGCTATTGTCGATAACCGGAGCGAACGCTCCACTCCACGTTGCAGAGAGAAGCAGTCATGAAGGTCGTCGCGTTCAGCGAGTTCGGTGCCGCCCCGGAGGTCACCGACATCGAGGTGCCCCAGCCCGCCGCCGGCGAGGTCCGGGTCAAGGTCCACGCAGCATCGGTCAACGGGTTCGACCTGTCGGTCGCCAGCGGGCGACTCGAGGGCATGATGGAGCACCGCTTCCCCGTCGTCCTCGGCAAGGACTTCGCTGGCGTCGTAGACGCGGTCGGCGAGGGTGTCGACACCTTCGTGGTCGGCGACCGCGTCTTCGGCGTCGTCACGAAGGACTTCCTCGGCGATGGGTCCTTCGCCGAGTACGTCACCGTCCCGGTCGCTGTCGGCATCGCGAAGCTGCCCGAGAGCATCGACTTCACCGAAGCCGCCGGTCTCGGCCTCGCCGGCACCGCCGCCGTTGACGCGTACGACGCCGCCGCGATCCAGCAGGGTGAGACGGTCCTCATCGCCGGCGCCACGGGCGGCGTCGGCCAGCAGGCCGTGCAGCTCGCCGTCAAGGCCGGTGCTGTGGTCATCGCGACCGCGTCCTCCGACGAGGAGAAAGCCCTCGTCAACGGTCTCGGCGCCGCGCACACGGTCGACTACAAGGGCGACGTCACCGAGCAGGTCAAGGCCATCGCCGCCGACGGCGTCGATGTGGTCCTGAACTTCGCTGGCGACCCGACCGCCGCGGTGCAGTCGGTCAAGGCTGGCGGTCGGTTCGTCTCGACGCTCATCATGTCCGCCGACCAGGTGCAGGCCGACGGCGTGCAGGTCTTCCCGATCTACGCGACCCCCTCGCAGGGGACCCTCGAGCGGTTGGCGAAGAACCAGGCCGAGCAGCACACCACGGTCACCGTCCAGCAGGTCTTCGACCTCGACCAGACGAGCGACGCGTTCGCCGCGTTCGGGGCCGGCACCCTCGGCAAGCTCGTCGTCACCATCAACTAGCCCCACCCACCGCAGGGACCAGGCTCGCCCGAACGCCTGGTCCCTGCCCCCCTCTCGTGCACGCAAGGAGTGCCCCATGGAACTCGGTGTGTTCTCCCTCACCGACATCAGCCCGGACAGTGACGACACCGCCGTCAGCCGGATCGACGACATCATCAGCTACGGCGTTCTCGCCGAGCAGCACGGCCTCGACGTCTACGGCATCGGTGAGCACCACACCCGCGCGTTCGCGGTTTCCTCGCCCGCCGTCGTGCACGCCGCGATCGCCCGCGCGACCAGCCGCATCAAGCTGACGACGACCGCGACGATCCTCACCGTCCTCGACCCGGTCCGGGCCTACCAGGACTTCGCGACGCTTGACCTGATCAGCCACGGCCGGGCCGAGATCGGTGCTGGCCGGAGCGCGTTCGCTGAGCCGTTCGCCCTGTTCGGTGAGGACATCGCTGAGTACGACGCGATCTTCGCCGAGAAGCTCGATTTGCTCCTCCGCCTCCGCGACGAGGAACGGGTCACCTGGAACGGCTCGTACCGCCCGGCGCTCGTCAACGCCGAAGCGAACCCGCAGCCCACCGGGGAGCTGCCGATCTGGGTTGCCGTCGGTGGCACCCCCTCGAGCGCGGTCCGCGCCGGGAAGCTCGGCCTCCCGATGGCGCTCGGCCTGATCGGCGGCACCCTCGACCACGCCAAGCGCCTCATCGACGTGTACCGGAACGCCGGTCGTGACGCCGGCCACTCGGACGAGGCGCTCACGGTCGGTATCACCAGTCACTTCTACGTGGGCGAGACCCGCGACAGAGCACTCGACGACTTCTTTCCCTACTACCACCGGTACCTCTCGCCGGAGACGAACGGCGGTCGCGGCTTCTACGTCGACCGCGACCAGATGCTGCACCTCGCAGCACGCCGCGGTGCTTTGTTCGTCGGCGGCCCGCAGGAGATCGCGGAGAAGATTCTCGACCTTCACAGCGAGCTCGGCGTCGACCGGTTCCTCGGCCAGGTCGACCTCGGGGGCATGCCGCACCAGATGGTCCGCGACTCGATCACCCGGTTCGGCGACATCGTCGCCCCCGCCATCCACTCCATCGTCCCCACGCACCAGAAGGTCTCCGCATGAGCACCGTCACCGTGTTCGGCGCAACCGGCGCCATCGGCTCCCTCACCGTCGACAACCTCCTCGAGGCCGGCCACGAGGTCGTCGCCTACGTCCGCAACCCCGCCAAGGTGCCCTCCCGGTGGGATGAACGTGTCCGCGTCATCATCGGCGAGATGTCCGACGCCGACAAGATCGACGAAGCCGTTGCCGCCGGCGACGTCGTCGTCAGCGCCCTCGGGCCCTCCATGGATCGCAAGGCCACCGGTCTGCCCCTCGTCGACGGCACCGCGCACATCATCAGCGCGATGCGCGACCACGGCGTCACCCGGTACATCGGCCACGGCACCCCGAGCATCCTCGACCCCCGCGACAAGCCGACCATGCTCACCCGCACCGTCGGGTTCATGGGCCGCACGTTCCTGCCGCGCGCGTACCGAGAACTGATCGGCATGACCGAGCACATCCGCTCCGCCGGGATCGACTACACGATCGTCCGGTTCTCCGCCCCGAACGACAAGCCCGCAACGGGGAAGATCCGCGCCGGGTTCTTCGGCGCCGACAAGATCGGCATGGCCATCACCCGCGGCGACATCGCCGCGTTCACCGCCGCACAGGTCGACGACCCCACCTACCTCCGCGCAGCCCCCGCGATCAGCAACTGACCCAGCGAACGAACGAGAACACACCTCCACCATGGACATTGCACTCTGGATCGTCTCCGGCTTCCTCGCCGTCGCCTACATCGCAGCAGGGGCCATGAAAGCCCTCCGTCCCAAGGAGCAGCTGACGAACCTGCCCTGGACGCAGGAGTACAGCGCCGGCACCGTCAAGTTCATCGGCATCGCCGAAGTCCTCGGCGGACTCGGCCTGATCCTGCCCTGGCTCACCGGTATCGCCCCGGTCCTCACTCCGATCGCCGCATCGGGATTGGTCATCGTGCAGATCCTCGCGATGGTGCACCATTTCCGCCACAACGAAGCCAAGTCCCTGCCGATCAACCTCGTCCTGCTCCTGCTCGCCCTGTTCGTCGCCGTGTTCCGCTTCACCGCCCTCTGACCTCGAAACTGACTATGACCACATCAGCCGTCCCCGCACGGGGCGCCGTCGGCATCATCGGTGCCGGGAAGTCCGGCACCGCCATCGCCCGCCTCGCCCTCAGCGCCGGGTACCGGGTACAGATCGCGTCGTCCGGAACCGTCGAGGACACCGAGCTGATGATGCAGTTCGTCGCCCCCGGCGTCGTGACGACGGACGTCGAGCACGTTGCTGATGGCACCGATTTCGTCGTCATCGCCGTGCCCCTGCGCCGCTTCCGGGACCTGGACCCGGAGCGCTTCGCCAGCCGTACCGTCGTGGACGTCATGAACTACTGGCCGCCGATCGACGGCGTCCTTGCTGAGTTCGAGGACACCGACCGGCCCTCCAGCGTCATCGTCCAGAACGCACTCCCGACGACCACAGTGGTGAAGACGTTCAACCACCTCGGCTACCACCAGATGGAAGACCTCGCCACCCCCTCCGGCACGGCAGGGCGCATCGCCCTCGCCGTCGCCGGGAACGATGAACGTGCCGTCGCGACGGTGATGCGCTTCGTCGACGGCGTCGGCTTCGACCCCGTCGACGCCGGCCCGCTGGAGGACAGCGCGTTACTCCAGCCTGAGACTCCGGTCTTCGGCGCCGCACTGGACCGTGCCACCTTGACGGCCCTCCTCGCGTCGCGCACGCAAGCAGCCTGACCTTCTCCACCGCCCCAACGAAAGGAACCAACCGTGACCATCGCGATCTTCGGCGCCACCGGCAAGCTCGGCGGCGACGTCCTCAACTTCCTCACCGAGCGCGGCGTCCCCGCGCGCGACGTCCTCGCCCTCGGCCGGAACGCCGACCGCCTCGCCGAACTCGAAGGCCAGGGCTTCCAGACGGCTCAGATCGACCTCGACCAGCCAGAGGGCCTCGCCGACACCCTGCGGGGCGTCGACACGGTACTGCTGATCTCCACCGGCGACCCCGGGCAGCGTCTCCCGCAGCACGTCAACGCCGTCGACGCCGCGAAGGCAGCCGGCGTCAAGCACCTCGTCTACACGTCCGCACTCGAGGCGCCGACGACGATCCTGATCATCGCCGGCGAGCACAAGGCGACCGAGGAGTACATCACCGCCTCCGGCATCCCCGCCACCTTCCTGCGAATGGGCTGGTACACCGAGAACCACGTCCAGGACTTCGAAGCCGCCCGCACTCGCGGGGTCATCGCGAACAGCATCGGCGACGGCCGAATCTCCAGCGCCACCCGCCGCGACCTCGCCGAGGGCGCCGCCGTCGTGCTCAGCACCGAGGGGCACGAGGGCAAGGCATACGAGCTCTCGGGTGATGTCGCCTGGACCTACACCGAGTTCGCCGCCGCAGCAGCCGAGGTCCTCGGAACGCCGGTGCGGTACGACGCGCTGACGTCCGAGCAGGAGCGGGAGCAGCTGCTCGCCGCTGGCCTCGACGAGGGCACCGCCGGGTTCGTCACCCTCCTCAACGCGAACATGCGCGACGGGGCAATGGCCGCAACCACCGGCGACCTGTCCCGGCTCATCGGCCACCCGACCGAGCCCCTCGCCACCACCCTCACCACCTGGCGCTGATCCGATGACGCTTCGCTCCGCCGTGGTGTCCCCCCGCAGACGGGTGTTCAGCCGCTCGAAGTCGGGCACGAAGTGGTACCACTGGGCACTGGCACCGCTCGCCGGCGCTGTGCTGTCAAACGCTGTGCCGCACTTCGTGAACGGCATCTCCGGTAACCCGTTCCCGACGCCGTTCGCCAAGCCGCCGACCGTGGGTTTGTCGTCCCCCGTGACGAACACAGCATGGGGACTTTCCAACGCGGCAGCAGGGTACGCGTTGCTGCGAGCAGCTCGAGCTCGAACCAGGGGCAGCGTCCTGTTCACCGTGCTCACCTTCGGCGGTGCACTCGCGTTCAGTGTCTTCCTCAGCCGAACCGTCAGTGCCCAGCTCCCACCGGTCGTGCGCCAGCGCCAGGCATAGCCCTCAGAAGAAGCCCTACTCCCCGCGGAGTAGGGCTTCTTCTCGTTCCAGATCATGAAGCACTGCCATGTGATCACATCTCGATCCGCGGCACCGTGAGATGGTGAACCGGTGAACGAGCAGACACGACGTAGCCGGGGACGCCCCGCGGTGTCCTCGCGAGCGGACATCGAACGCGCAGCGATGGCGCTGTTCGCGGAGCACGGTTTCAGCGCGACCACGATCCCCATGATTGCTTCCGCGAGCGGCGTCAGCCGGACCAGCGTCTTCCGTTACTGGGGATCAAAGTCCGACATCGTCTGGGCCGAATTCGACGAGCACATCGCGGCGCTGGCTCAACTCCTGACCGACCGGACCGACACCGCGGACGCAACGATGGACATTGTCCGCCGCTCGGTCGTCGAGAACCTGGACCGTTCAATCCACGCCTCGTCGTTGTGGCGCGAACGGTTCACCCTCATCGACTCGTCTGACGAGCTTCGCTCCGAAGAAGCACGACGTTGGCTCGCCTGGGCGTCGGTGATTGCCGACTTCGTGGCGCACCGACACGCAATCGATCCCGCAGACCCGGTCCCGCAGAGCGTCGGAGGAGCGGTCCAGGGGGCATTTGTCGCCGTCCTCCGTGCCCAACTGAGCGGGCCGAGAACCGACACGGTGCTGTCGGCGCTCGACCACGTTCTCAACGATGTCGGCTCCCTCATCCAGGGTTGGCTCTACACGAAGACCGCGCTGGGCACGAACACTCCTCACTAGCCTTCGAAGAACGTGTCAAGCGTGGTTTTAGGCACTCAGTACCAGTAATGTGGAACCTGCCGCCGTCGGTCTCTTCCGGACGATGACGACTCGGCACCGCACATCGTCGTGCCGAAGGACATCCACACAAGGAGCACCACCACCATGGGCAAGCTTGAGGGCAAGGTCGCCATCATCACCGGAGCCGCGCAAGGCATGGGAGCCGCGCACGTCCGACGTTTCATCAAGGAGGGAGCGAAGGTCGCGCTGACGGACGTCAACGAAGCTGGCGGGCAGGCACTCGCCGACGAACTGGGCGAGAATGCCTTGTTCATCAAGCACGACGTCACCTCCCTCGACGAATGGCAGGCGCTCGTCGCAAAGGTCGAGGAAGCCTGGGGACCCATCAACATCCTCGTTAACAACGCCGGGATCCTCGGCCCCATCGCGGACGTCGTCGAAATCGAACCGGAGGCGTACCTCAAGGTCATCGCCGTCAACCAGCACTCACAGGTCTGGGGCATGAAGACCGTCATCCCGTCGATGAAGAAGGCCGGCGGTGGCGCGATCGTCAACATCTCCTCCACGGCCGGCATGGTCTCGATCGTCGGTGCTCCGAGCCTCGCGTACGTCGGCAGCAAGTTCGCCTCCCGCGGTATGACCAAGCAGGTCGCCGTACAGTTCGGGCCCGACAACATCCGAGTGAACTCCGTGCACCCCGGCTACATCAAGACTCCGATGATGGAGATGGCTACCGACTCCGACGGTGGCGGCATTGCCGACGCCGTCCCGATCCGCCGCATGGCCGACCCGGACGAGGTCTCGAGCCTCGTGCTGTTCCTCGCCTCGGACGATTCGTCCTACATCAGCGGTATGGAGCACGTCATCGACGGCGGCCTTACCGCCTCCTGACGTCTCTCACCGCGGTCGCGCGGCGCACGGCTTATCGCCGCTCCGCGCGACCGCGACCGCGCTCGCGTCTTGTGACAAGGCTCCGTGCCATGTTCCCTCGAATGAGGGCTGCCCTTCACTTCAACAGCACCGGGGCGGACCGGGATCGACGTGGCTCTCCCGGTTCGTACCCATGCCGGCCATCACGGCTGAAGGAGCCGCCGTGTCATGGTGAGGAGCGCTTTTAGTGCGTCGGGCGGCGCGCCGTGTCGCCATGCGAGCATGACCGTCACCGGTAGTGCGCTGGGGACGAGCCAAAAGGTCAAGCCGGTGCACGAGTGTTGTGCCCGGGTCGCTTCGGTCGTCATGCCGACGGCACGCCCGCCGGCGACGATGGTGAGCCAGTCGTCGACGTGCCGGTTGTCGCGGAACCCGCCGGGGCGGGCGTCCCCGTGGCGAGCACGATCCCATTACTAGCACCCGTCATGACAACGGTCGTGTCCTCAAGCGTGTACGCCTGCCTCTGCACTGCGTCCTCCGTTGGATGACAAGCGTCCCGTTCGAATCGCCGATGCCGTCAGACCTGGGCGAGACCACCGTCAGCGAACAGCTCGGCACCGGTGACTGCGGACGAGGCCTCCGAGGCGAGGAACGCAATGGCGGTGCCAATCTCGCGTGGCTGCAGAAGCCTTCCGAGCGGAGAGCCCTCGCCCATGCTGGTCACGGTGGCGTCCACCTGGTCTTCGCCAATTGCACCTGCCAGTGCGGAGCGGAGAGACGGGGTGTCGACAGCGCCGGAGGTGAGGACGTTCACGCGGATGCCGGTGCCGCGCAGCTCGAGGGTCCATGAGCGAACCATGCTACGGAGCGCGGCCTTCGCGCCGCCGTAAAGGCTCATCCCCTCGCCGGCCTTCACCGACGCGGTCGAGCTCACGATGACGACGGTCCCGCCGTCGGTCATGTGCGGGATCGCGGGCTGCACCGTGAACAGGACGCCCTTAACGTTGGTGTCGAAAATGTTGTCGAACTGCGCCTCGGTGATCTTGCCCAGCGGGTTACTGTCGCCGACCACCGCGTTCGCTACGACGATGTCGACGTGACCGAAGCGCGCGACGACCTCGGCGTACGCCTCGGTCATCGACGCCTCGTCACGCACGTCAGCGACGATCCCGATCGCCTCCGAACCGAGCTCGTTCACGGCGGCAGTCAGCTGGTCTGCGTCGAGCCCCGTGATAGTGACCTGCGCGCCCTGCGCAATGAACTCCTCGGCGACGCCGAACCCGACGCCTTGACCGCCGCCCGTGATGACCGCGACCTTGCCCCGCAGTGGCGTTCCGTAGTTGACCATGTCTTCACCCATTCGCGCGGCTGCTCGCCACTGGCGGACCACCACAGTAGTATCTGAAACGGACAATCGTCCGGAAAGAACAGTAGCGGACAAGTGTCCGCTTGTCGAGGAGACCAGTGCGAGCCGACGCAGCAGCGAACAAGGCGAAGATCGTCGACGCCGCTCGACGCGTCCTCGAGTCGGGTGTCGCACCGGGGATGGCCGCCGTCGCGCGCGCGGCTGCCGTGGGACAGGGCACGATCTACCGACACTTCCCCACCTGGGAGGACCTGGTCATCGAGGTCCACCGCGCGGACATGAATGAACTCGCCGCCGCCGCCCCAGGCCTTCTCCGGGCCCATCCCCCCGTTGAGGCACTTCACGCCTGGCTGCGGATGCTCGCGGACTACGGACGACTGAAGGACGACACCAGTGACGCCATGACCGCGGTCCTACACGAAGCGCTTGGACGTGCCGTGCAGACGCCGGACCTCGGCGCGCTGCGGACCCTGCTCGCGGCAGGTCAGGCGGATGGGTCAATCCGTTCGGACCTTTCCGCGGAGGACGTTTTCCTGCTGGTCGGGTTCCTCTGGCGGCTCGACCGCGCACCGGATCGCACAGCGCGCGCTGAACGGATGCTCGATGCGGTGATGCGTGGACTGCAGGTTATCGACAGTGGCCCCAGCGCCGATGAGCGGACAGACGAAAGCGCGGAACGGGTTACAGGTTCCGAAGCCCTCTGATTACGGATTGGCGATCGAGACAAGGCGCGCAACGGATTGCTGCCAGGACAGCGCCATTGACCGCCGCTCGTCATTCGGTCCCGTGCTCGGCGAAGCGGCTCTCACGCTCGGATCAACCGCAGTTCTCATCACAGCGGCGGCAACAGCACATGCTGCACTGTGACTGCTAGCCATCCCGCGCCGAGCACGACTCAGCGACGGTGCGCGCAGTGGCAGCTAGCACCACGAGACCGCGGCGACTGACTCAGGTCTCAGTCGTTCACGTGCCTACTCAGCGCACGGGAGCCCGGCGCAAATCGTTGCCAAGACCAACGATTACTGCTACGTTGCCACTCCGAACGTTGGCAAAGCCAACGTTTTCCATGAAGGAGTCATCGTGTCGAATCTGCTTGTTCCTAATCTCGGTGCACACCGAGTCCTCGTTCCTGGCGGCACTGGCGCCGTCGGTGAGGGCGTCGTTCGTGCGTTCCTCTACGCGGGCGCGGAGGTGATCGTCCCCACCCGGTCCGAGGAGCGCTCGCAAGAGTTCCGGGACGTCCTCGGCGAGGACGCCACGGAGCACCTGCACTTGATCGTCCATGACTACACGTCCTTCGCCGGTGCGCAGGACCTCGTCGAGCAGGTCGTACACTTCCGCGGCGGTCTCGACTCAGTCGTGGCACCGATCGGCGGCTGGTGGCAGGGGCGCACCCTTGCCGAAGTCACCGAAGGGGACTGGGCTTCCGCGTTCGTCGACCTCGCGACCACCCACATGGCGGTCCTCCGGGCGGCGTTGCCGCACCTGAGCGACGCGGGTGCTTACACGGTGATCGTCGGCGACTCCGCGACGTGGCCGGTACCGACCAGCGGACTGGTGAGCATGGAGCAGGCGGCACTGTTGATGATGCAGCGCGTGGCTGCCGCCGAGAGCGGTGCGTCACGTCGAGTGTTCTCGCTCATCCTCGGCCAGGTCACGAGCCGCTTTGCCGAAGGGACCGTGGACGTCGCCGATGTCGGCCGAGTGGCAGCGGCGATTTCTGGCAGCACCGCGCCGAGCGCATCCTTCGGTGTGCACAACGCTGACGAGGCGTTCGCGGTGCTGCAGGAACTGGCTGCGGGGCGAGAGGCGTGATCCTCGTCACCACGGGCGGAAAGGTCGGGTCGGAAGCTGCGAGGCTCCTCGCGGGCGCTGGGCAGGAGACACGCCTCCTCGTCCGCGACCGCACCGCTCACGAGGACGCCGAACAGCACGGAGTTCAGCTGCACGTGGGTGACCTCGACGACCCGTCGTCGATCGCCGCCGCCGTGCAGGGGGTCAAGGCGATCATTCTCGTGACGTCCCCGTCGGTGCGGCAGGAGACCGCGGTCATTGATGCTGCAGTTGCGGCCGGCGTGGGGCATGTCGTGAAGATCACCGCCGATTCGTCGCCCGACTCGCCGATCGCGCGCCGTCGCGACCACTGGGCCATTGAGCAAGCCCTCATCGGTTCAGCCGTCGATTACACGCTGCTCCGGGCGAATGCGTACATGCAGAACTTTTTCGCGTTGGCACCGTCCATCGCGTCGGGTTCACGGTTCTCATCACCGGCCGGCGACGGCCGGATCGGAATGGTCGACGCCCGGGACGTCGCAGCGGTGGCTGCGACAGTCGCCGCGGATCCGAAACCGCACTCCGGCAAGTCGTACCGGCTCAGCGGTCCCGCCTCGCTCTCGTACGACGATGTCGCGGAGACGCTGACGTCGCTCCTCGGGCGTGAGGTGACGCACGACCGGATCACGGTTGACGAGCAGGAGGCGGCGCTGGTCCGGATCGGCCTGCCCGCTCCAGTGGCCCGCGCCAACGCGCAAGCGCTCGGCCTCTTCGCCGAGGGCGATTCCGACTGGGTCAGCGACGACGTGCAGCGGATCCTGCGTCGTCCGGCGACCCCGTTCGCCGAGTTCGCGGGCGCACATCTGGCAGCGTTCGACGCCTCGCGCTGAGGGATGATCCGGAGTCTCCTTTGGGACACGGAAGGGGCCGACGCGGAGCAATCCGCACCGGCCCCTTCTCTTCGGTCAGAGCTCGTCGATGAGAGCTTCGAGTCGGAGCTCGCCGTCGCGGGTCTGCATGCCGGCGAGGAGCAGCTTGTGCGCGAGCTCCGCGGCGTCGGCGGTGAAGAGCGGGCCGAGCAGGGCGTTCTCGGTCGCGAGGCCGGCACGGGTGACAGGGTTCGGAACGGCGTTCACGGCGTTCTTCACCGCGGAGACGATCTCGGGCTTGAGGCTGCCGATGCGGGTCGCCAGGGCGCTGACGAAGGCGTCGATCTCCTCCGCGGGGAGTGCGCGGTTGACGAGGCCGTACCGCTCGGCGAGTTCCGCGTCGACGAGCTGCGCACCGAGCAGGAGCTCGAGGGCGCGCGCACGGCCCACCAGGGACGTCATGTACTGGGTTCCGCCACCCCCGGCCATGATGCCCATGAGCACCTCGGGCTGCGCCTGGCCGGCCTTCCCGATAGCTGCGAACCGCATGTCCAGAGCCATGAGGAACTCGTTCCCGCCGCCACGGGCGAGGCCGGTGAGCTTGCCGATCGTGATCTGCGGCAGCGATCGGACTTCCTCGTGCACGACCTGCATGAGGTTCAGATCAGCGGGGAACTCCGCGTCGGGGTTCGCTGCCACGGTCGCCGCTCCGGCAGCTGCCATGACCTCGGGCTGGGTGATGAACTTCGTCTCGCCGTGAGCGATGAAGATCTCCGGATCGGCGCTGTCGAACACGATGACCCGCACGTCAGCGTCGTTGCGTACCTCGGCGACGAACCGGCGGAGCGAGGGCAGCAGCGTCCCATCGGAGAGGTTGAGGGGCGGATTGTCGATCGTGACGGTCGCGACACCACCGGTAACGGCGACTCGGAGGGCGGGCAGGTCATAGGACATGAGAACTTCTTCCAAGAGATTGAACGCGACACCATCTGTGACACTGAGTGTCACGTTAGACGCCTAGCGTCGCGCATGCAAGTGAGGTGCGCGGTCGTACACTCGGTTCATGGACGGCATCAGTACGCGAGCCATCGGTCGTGCGGCGATCCGAGACGAGCTCGGCAATGTCGCGCTGCAGCGATTTCTCGATGCCGGCTTCGAGCCCGTGACCTTCGACGATCTCGCCGGTCGAGCGGGCGTCTCCCGGAGCACCTTCCTGCGGTACTTCGGCAGCAAGGAGGAGGTGGTCCTCTACGTCTTCGACGCGCTGGAAGGGCAGATGGCCGCAGCACTCGCGGCTCGGCCGGGCACGGAGGGCGACTGGACGGCCCTCCGGGCAGCCGTCACTCCCGCCGTGGCGTTGCTGGAGGACGACGCGGTCAACGGCTTTGCTCGGATCCGGCTCGTCTGGTCGACGCCCGCGCTCTCGGCCCGCCTGCACGAAAAGCAAGCAGGTTGGCGGCCGGCACTGGTGGACATACTTGCTGAACGCGCCGCAGCTGGCACACCGGTCATCACCCTGCGGACGCGGGTGATGGCAGCCCTGGGTTGCATCATGGTGGCGTACGACGGCTGGGTCGAGAGCAGCGGAGCGGCGCAGTTGGCTTCTCTCACGGACGACGCCTTCGCAGCCCTGGCGCCGCGGAACTGATTGTTGGTACAGCCAACCGCTAATGTTGGTGCATGACGTCCTCGAACCGGCCACCGGCCGCCCTCCGCCGTCTCGTTAGCTGGCAAGCGGGACGCGTCGCGACGATCGGTGCCCGCCTGACCGCGCAGCAGATGCCGCTCGAGGCGCGATCGGACTACGCCGTGCTCGCCAGCCTCGACGAATACGGGCCCCTGAGCCAAGCGGACCTCGGGCGTGTGCTCGGCCTCGACCGCAACAACGTCAACGGCATCGTGGTCCGACTTGATACCGGCGGGGAGGTCACGCGCAGCCCTGACCCGAGCGATCGACGTCGCAACGTCGTGACCATCACGCGTGACGGACGCTCTCGGTTCCAAGAACTGCAGGAGCACGCCGCAGTGGTACAGCAAGAGCTCCTAGCGAGCCTCGACGAAGTCGACCGCGACACCCTCGTCAGGCTGCTGGACACGGTGCTCGCCCACCACCCGTCACAACCCGCCTGACGAGGAACACGGGTCGCGATGCGACGAGTGTCCCGGAATCGGGGCCGCTCAGTCGGGCGCGCCCCGCCTTGAAGTAGACGGGGCGCTCCTTCGTTTCCTGCCGGACTGGCGCTACCCCTTCTGCTGGATAGTGCCCAAGGGTTCCGCGCGGGACGCGAACTGTTGCTGAGCAGTCGGCCAAGCATCCCCCTTCAGACCGAGCTGGGTCAGCAGGTACGCCGCGGTGAGCGTTGCCACGGCTGTCACCCGGGTGGGGTTCTCATCGGTTGCTTCAGCGGTGTCGTACCCGGAGATCCCGCCGAGGATGTGGCCGGCGCCGAACATCGTCACGAGGACCTTCGGACCATTGGAGAGGCGGTAAGGGTCGGTGAGCCACGTGGGTCCTTCGGTGTTGAGGACCTCGGAGGTGTCTTCGTCCCCGACCACGACGATGGCAGGCGCCGTCATCGTGCTGAAATCGGTCGTCTCGAAGAAGGGCAAATGTGACGCCGCAAACGGTGTGAGGACATCGCCACCACGACCGGGGGCGGCGAGCACGACGCCGGCGCGGATCCGGGTGTCGCGGAGGTCAACGCGAGAACCGTCCTGCGGGTCGTCGAGTTGTGTTCCGAGCAGTAGACCGGCGGTGTGACCGCCCATGGAGTGCCCAGCTACCGCGATCCGCTCCCGGTCCAACCGTCCGCGCAGGTGCGGGACCGCGTCTTCGATGTCGTCGAGGTGATCGATGATGAAGGACATGTCCTCAGCGCGAGTACGCCACGCCCGGGCCGTCTCCGGGTCGCCGGGAGCCCGGTGGAACGTCTTCGAGTCGAGGTGAGTCGGCTGGATGACGGCGAAGCCCTGTTGCGCCCACTGGGTCACGAGGGGCGCGTAGCCGTTGAGTGACGAGAGGTTGTTGGACGCACCGAGCCCGTGGGACAGCAGGATCACCGGGAGTGGTCCGTCAGTCGCTGGTGCCGTCACGCGGAGCTGTAGCTCGGCGGCGCGCTGCGGCGCAGGCAGCACCACCGGCGCAATGGACGCAACCTGAACGACGGGCCGTCCGCTCCTGATCGTCGTCGCTGCTGGGGTCCGTGGTGTATCCATGATGTCCTCCGTCGGCCCGCCCTGGCTTGCTGCTCGGGCGAGCAGGGAGCGGATCGGGCGAGTTGTCATCGCAACTCTAGACCCCGAAGTTGCGATGTCAACTTCGCGCCATGTACCGTTCAGCCATGGCTGAACCACTACCACTGCAACCGGAAGAGTGGGGCTTTTGGCACGGTTTCCTGCGCGCCTACGACGACTTGTGCCGGGAGCTCGAACGCGAACTGCAGCGAGACTTCGGCATTTCGAAGGCAGAGTTCAGCGTGCTGACGGCTGTCGACGAAGCAAGGGGTGGGCAGCTGCGCATCGGGCAGCTCGCCGAGGTGCTGGGCTGGGACAAGGGGCGCGTCGCGCATCAGGTAAGCCGGATGGAGGGCAAGGGTCTGATGGCAGCAATCCAAACCGGACCGAGTGGCCGACGCACGGGAGTGACACTGACGGCAGCGGGCGTCTCGAAGCTCCACGACTCGCGACAGGGCCACGGGACGAACGTCCGGCGCCTGTTCCTCGACGCGCTGACACCAGCGCAGTCCGAAGTGCTGCGCGAGTGGAGCATCGACACCATCGATCGCATGGTGATGACGCGTGATGACGCCGCCGATGCCCTATCCGATCGTGGGCGCCAGGAACTAACCGCAACCCAGGAGCCAGGGGCAGCTCACAGCGCCTCGACCTCGTGACGCAAATCATTCGTTCACATCGGAGGTTGCGCGGCCAACGCGTCGGCGCACGCTGTCTCGATAGCCAATCTTGGGTTCAGCCGGTCGTTGCAACACCACCGTGAATCGGAGTGCTGCAGATGGGATCGAGACTGGAACACCGTGCCCGGGAGGCACTGTTCTGGGAGCTATTAAGACAGGGCGTCGGACGCACGGCGGCTTGTGATGCTGTCGGCGTGGACCGACGTCAGGGATACCGTGGGCCAAAGCAGTCGGCGGACGGAACGTGTTCGCTCACAAGCCCCGCTCAGCCCGGTTCCTCAGCCAGGAGGAATGGCTCCGGATCGCGGACCTGCGTCTCAGCGGAGCCGGCGTGCGCGATCGCGAGAGCACTCGGCAGGGCACCGCCAACCATCAGCCGCGCGCTCACCAGGAACGCCGCGACTAGCGGGAGCTACCGGCCCTACTCCGCGAGAAGCAGCGCCGATAGCGAGCTCGGCGCCCGCGCCGCGGAAGCTGGACCGGCCCGACCTCGCCCTGCAGGTCGAGATCCGGTTGGTGCCACACATCCGCCGGGCGCACTGGCGCTGCCAACGCTTCGGACCGGGTCTAGAGGAGAGCAAGCGGATCCGCATTGCCCCGGTGCTCGTCAACGCGCACCGCGGCGAGATCGCCCCGCGCGTGTATCGGCTTCGCCCACGAGAGGCAACCCAACGTATTGCAAACGAGCCCACGGGCTAATAGGCAGCAGTCCCGCTTCCTGGCGGCCTCCGTCTGCAACACTGTGTTCATGCGCATAGCTCTCCTGGGGACAGGTCGGTTCGCGACGGATTTCGCTCCCGCTCTTGTCCGCGCGGGTCATGACGTCATCTTCGGGTCACGGCACCGCAGGGAGGAACTCCTCGCTGGCGCGCTAGTGGTGTCCACTGCGGAAGCCATCGCTCGTGCCGACGTCGTTGTTGTCGCGCTTCCCGGGGAGACAGCACTTGCGTTCTTGCCCGAGTTTGAGGAAGCGCTGCACGGCAAGGTGGTCCTCGATGTGAGTAACGCCTTCACCTCGGATGGCGACCTTCGCTTCCCCAACAGCAGTGTCGGCGAGCAGTTGCAGGACCTGTTGCCGTCGTCTCTGGTGGTGAAGTCGTTGAACAACATGGCCGGGTACATAGCAGGCGACCCGTCGGCGCTCAGCGAGACGACCGTGTTTCTGTCCGGCAACGACGAGCGCGCCAAACGTGTCGTGAGCGACCTGCTGGTCAGCATCGGGTGGAGCGAAGCGGCGCAGATTGACCTCGGCGACATCACGACTTCTCGAGCCGTTGAGCATCTCGGTTTGTTGTTTTGGGCACTAGTGCGGAAGTACGGCACAGGAGAGTTCAACTACCGCGTCGTGCTTGCCGACGGAGTCGCTGGTCGGTTATGAGCCGTTCGACTCGAGTTTGAGTAGATGCGAGTACTGCCGCTCCTGGTAGAGCCCGTGGACTGTGACCAGCACGAGCGTGGCACCGATACCGACTCCGATCGCCGTACCTGAGGACGTCGCTTTCGCGAGAAACAGCGCGACGCCAGCTCCGGCAACGATTGAGTTCACGCCCGCTATTGCCGAGGACAGGGTGAAGAACACTCCGCTCCACGAGCCGCGCCACCCGATCTCCAGCATCTCGTTCGGAGCTCGTGCCTCGTCCGGGAGGGGGAAGTACGCAGCGGCTCCGGGGAGCAAGCTGCCGTACCAGCGCCGGATGCGTTGCATCGCGATAAGGGCTGCGACGTCCTCGAGTGAGGTCTGCACCAGGCGAACGTAGGTGAAGACGCCGAGCAACACGATCACGGGGATCACCACAGCGAGATAGCCGAGTGCGTACTCGGTCCTCGCGAGGAACCCGTAGGCGACGAGCGCACTGGAAAGTGTCATGAGGTAGATCGACGCTCTGGACGACGACTCCGATACAGTCACGCCGCGGACGGACTGGAGTACGAAGTGCTCCGTGAGGAGTGCGTTGAAGAACGCGAGCGGTCGATCTGAGAGAACAGCCGCGGCCTCCTCAGCGGGGGGAGGCGCATCAACTGGTTCTTCCGAGCGGTCCTCGTTCATGTGCGACCTCTGCTGTGTCCGGGGCCGAGCTGCAGGCCGGCGAAGATGGGGACGCCGCCCTGCTGTGCCGCTGTGAGCGGCGTGGCAGGGCGGCGTTGATGACGCGGCAAGCGTCAGATCTGGCTGGCGCCACCGTCTACGTAGAGCTCCGCGCCGGTGACGTAGCTCGCGCGGTCGGATGCGAGGTACAGGACGGCGTCCGCGATCTCGTCGGTGCTGCCGAGGCGGCCCATGGGCACGCCCGCGGCGAGGCCCTCGAGGAGGGCGTCTGCCTCCTCCGGGGCCGCGGCGAGACCGCTGAGACCGGGCGTGCCGATGGGGCCCGGGGCGACGACGTTCACGCGGACCTTCCGCTCGATCAGTTCCGCCGCCCAGCTGCGTGCCAAGGAGCGGACGGCGGCCTTCGTGGCTGCGTAGACGCTGAAGGCGGGGCTGCCCTTGACATCGATGTTCGAGCCGGTCAAGACGATCGAGCTACCGGCGGTGAGCAGTGGAAGCGCGCCTTGCACGGTCCGGATGACACCGCCGACGTTGCCATCAAAGGTCGACGAGTAGTGCTCCCAGCTGATGTCACCGAGAGCTGCGAACTCGCCGCCCCCAGCGTTCGCGAAGACGACGTCGAGTCCGGCGCCGTGCTCGCGGATGGCTGCGAAGAGGTTCTCGACGTCGTCCGCCTTCGTGACGTCCCCCCGGACAGTGGTGACTGCGTCACCGAGTTCCGCGGCCACGGTGTCCAGTGCTTCCTGCCGGCGGCCGGCCACGAACACGTGCGCGCCCTCCTGGACCAGGCGGCGGACGACGGCGAGGCCGATGCCCGCGGTGCCGCCGGTGACGAGCGCTGTCTTGTTGGTGAAGTCTCCCATGATGTTTCCTTCCGTCGCCCGGCCTCCCGGGTTACTTACTGATTGGTACAGAACGAGAGAGAACCACGGATCGTCGTGCTTGTCAAATCTGTACTGACTGGTACTGTTTGTGATGGCTACACCCACTGTGGTGGGGACTGTCAGGTGGCGAATCCGTCACCTGACGTACGACAGGACGGTGCGTGCGAACCCGCGAGGGCGGCCGCGCTGGCTGATTTTGGGAGGAGGCAGCCATGGCTGTAAGGGGAAGGCCGCGGTCGTTCGACTTGGATGATGCACTCGACCGTGCTGTGGAGGTCTTCTGGCGCCAGGGCTACAACGGGACGTCACTCGATGACCTCACGTCGGCGATGGGCATCAACCGCCCAAGTCTCTACGCGGCGTTCGGCAACAAGGAGTCGACCTTTCGCAAGGCGGTCGCGCGGTACGCGGAGGTCGACATGGCCTATGTCGAGGACGCTCTGGCCTGCTCAACGGCCAGGGCTGTAGCGGAGACCTACCTGACCAGCAACGCGATCGCTGTCACGACGCCAGGGAAACCAGCGGGCTGTCTGTCCATCCAGGGCGGTTTGGTTGCGGGAGAGTCCGACCAGGGGGTGGTCGACTTCCTCGCTGAGAGCCGCATGTCAGGCGAACAGCGACTCATCGACCGGTTCAAGCGGGCTGTCGAGGAGGGCGACCTCGACGACACCGAGGTCCCGGAAGAGCTCGCGAAGTACGTGAGCACGGTGTCCGCCGGGCTGGCGGTGCAGGCTGCAGGCGGCGCCTCTCGCGTGGAACTCATGCTGGTGGTGCGACGGGCTCTTCGAGCGTTCCCCTGATCGGCGATGCGTTCTTCCGCCTGCCGAGTGTCAGAGCGGTGGTCGCGGCTGCGAGCTGGAGCACTGCAGCGCCGAAGAAGACCGCGTTGAGGTCGCCGAAGGAGATGACGAAGCCACCGACAGCCGACCCCAGCGCGATCGAGAGCTGCAGGAACGTCACCAGGACTGCTGACCCCGCTTCGGGAGCGTCGGGAACCAGCGAGATCGTCCACGACTGCAGCATGAACGGGTACGCCCCCCAGAGCAGCCCCCAGGCGATGACGAGGACGATCGCGGCGACCGGCGAGGACTCGGCGAACGGGAGCAGGGCGAGGACGACGCTGAGCGCGAACGCTGCCGACCCGAACAGTACCGGGAACGACAGCCGGATGCGGCCGGCGATGAGGTTCCCGGCAAGCCCGACGATCCCGTAGGTAAGCAGCAGTGCGCTGAGCAGCGAGGTGCTGGAACCGTGAATCGCACCGAGGTACGCGCTGACGTACGTCGACGCCATCAACTGTCCGGTGATCGCCAACACGGTCACGATGAGAACGATGCGTGACCGAGGCCGGGCGACGACGGCGGCGATCGCTCGCAGGGGAACCGCGGCCGAGGCTCCGCGGAGCGAGGGAAGGGTGATCGCTTGCAAGATGAGCACGGCGGCTGCAGCGACTGCGGCGCCGAGGAACGCACTCTGCCAACCGCTGCTCGCCGAGACAAGTTGACCGAGCGGGAGTCCTAAGACGGTGCCTGCGGAGATGCCAGCAAGCACGACGGAGGTCGCAACCCCGCTCTTCTCTGGGGCTGCCAGACGCACTCCGAGTGACGGGCCGACCGCCCAGAATCCGCCGAGCGACAGCCCGACGAGAACGCGTGCCACGAGGAGAACTCCGAAGTCCGGGGCGACCGTGGTCAGCAGGTTCGACGCGACGAGCAAAGCGGTCGTCGCGAGGACAAGGAGTCGCCGATCCAGGTTGCGAACGAGAGCGACGATGAGCGGGGCTGACACTCCGGCGACGAGTCCCGGGACGAGTACCACTGCGCTGGCCGCGCCCAGGGACACCCCGAAGTGCTTCGCCAGTTCCGGGAGGATCCCGACGGGCAGGAACTCAGCAGCCACGATGACGAAAGCGCCGGCTCCGAGAGAAGCGATGGCTGCCCAACGGGTCCGTGGTCGGGTGGCCGGTCGATCGTCGACCTCGGACATGGCGCCTCCTGGTGGCAGCAACTCGTGCAATGGGAACGACACCGAGTGTGCAGGTGCAGATCGAGGCGGCGAATCCGTGACGTGACGTATGCGCGGGGGGCACATACGTCACCTCACGGATTCGGCGAGCGGACCATTGTTCGATGCTGATCGTGTCGAGCAGACGCTCGACCTCACCCAGCAACAGGAGCACGTGATGTCTGGAAACCCCAAGAAGATCGCCCTCGAGCCTGCGGCGCAGGACTTCGTCGACGCGACTTCGATGCCCCCGTTCCTCTACCAGCTACCGCCGGCCGAGGGTCGCAAGGCAGTGGACGCGGTACAGGACGCGCCCATCTTCAAGCCCGACGTTGACGAGGAATGGATCGAGATCCAGGGCGGACCGACCGGTTCGGTGAAGGTCCGCATCGTCAAGCCCGCAGGGACGACCAGCAACCTGCCGGTCATCCTCTACGTGCACGGTGCCGGATGGGTCTTCGGTGACGCCCACACGCACGACCGTCTGGTGCGAGACCTCGCGATCGGCTCGGAAGCCGCCGTGGTGTTCCCCGAGTACGACCGTTCCCCGGAGGTCGGCTTCCCGGTCGCGCTCGAGCAGTCTTACGCGGCCGCTCAGTGGGTCATGACGGAAGGCGCTTCGAAGGGACTCGACGCGTCTCGGATGGCGGTTTCTGGCGACTCGGTGGGTGCCAACATGGCCATCGCCCTGACGCTCCTCGCGGCAGAGCGTGGAGACGTCGAGTTCCGCAAGCTCGTCGCGTTCTACCCGGTCACCAACGCAGCGTTCGACACTGCCTCCTACGAGGAGTTCGCGGAGGGCTACTTCCTCGCTCGAGACGGCATGAAGTGGTTCTGGGACCAGTACACGACCGATGAGGCGCAGCGGGCACTGCCGACCGTCTCCCCGCTGCGTGCCTCGCTCGAACAGCTCGCCGTCGTTCCCGAGACGCTCATCATCACCGCGGAAGCCGACGTCCTGCGCGATGAGGGCGAAGCGTTCGCAGCACGTCTTCGTGAAGCCGGCGTGAAGGCCACGAACGCCCGCTTCGGTGGAATCGTGCACGACTTCGTCATGGTGAACCAGTTGCACGACACAGAAGCGGCAAAGCACGCCGTGCTGCTGGCCACCGCGTCGCTGCGCGTCGCTCTCTCCTGACCGTCCGGCGGGGCTGCCACCTGCGTGGCAGCCCCGCCCCAAGCATCGAGGCTCAGTTGACAACACTCACCGTCGTCCACCAGTCAAACGAACACCGATACGTCGCGCTCCTCGACGGACGCGAAGTCGGCCTCACGCAGTACACACCCCAGGAGGGTCATCGCACGTTCATCCACACGGAAGTTGCCCGAGACGTTGAAGGCAACGGTGTCGGCGGTGCACTCGTCAGCGAAGCCCTGCGGTCAGTGGTGGATGACGGGCTTCGGATCGTAGCGGTGTGCCCGTTCGTGGCGCATTTCGTGGCAACGCATCCGGAGTTCCAGCGCTACACCGACCCACGAAGCTCCACGCCGTCTCCGCCTCAAGACAGCACCGCAGCAGGTGCTCATGGTTGACAGTGCGGTCCACCACTATCCCGCGGACGGAGTGATCGTGACGTGGGACGGGAGCATCTGCCGTCACTTCGCGGTCTGCGTCGGTCAACTGCCGGAGGTGTTCGACCCTGCGAGACGCCCATGGGTGCAGCCGGAGAACGCCGACCCGGCACGGGTGGTCGCCACGGTTCGTGCCTGCCCGTCGGGCGCCCTGCAAATCGAAGCCGCGTCGGGAATGCTCCCTACTTCCGGCGAGGGTGAGGAATCCCACCAATGAGCAACGGGCGCCTCAGTCGCTCGTGGCTCGGCCCAACGCGTGCCGCAACTGCCCGCGGCTCGAGATACCGAGCTTTGGGAACACCTTGTACAGGTGCGTGCTCACTGTCCGGTGGGACAGGTAAACCCGGTCGGCTATCTCGCGGTTGCTCAAGCCTGCGGCGGCAAGCTGCGCGACCTGGAGTTCTTGAGGTGTCAGCTGTTGTACCGCCGTCGAAGGTGCGGTGGGTCGTGCGCCGACCTGACCCGCAGCCCGCAGCTCTTGGGTGGCGCGCTCGATGAAGGCTTGAGCTCCAACGGTCTCGAATTGATCCAACGCGGCGGTCAGTTGCGCACAAGCGTCTTTCCTCCGCTTCTGACGGCGGAGCCATTCGCCGAACAGGAGCTGCGTTCTCGCGACTTCAATGGGAGATTCGCTGAGAGCGCCGAGCGCCAGAGCCTCGGCGAAGTACGACTCCGCCGCGTCGTCGTCGGCAAGAAGAGCGCGACTGCGAGCAACGAGCGCGCTGAGGAACGGCGAACGGTACAGAGCGGCGGCGACAGCGGCTTCTTCCACGTTCTTGCGGAGGTCGTCAGGACGACCCGCTCGAACTGCTGCTTCAGTGCGGTCGGCGATCGCCCAAAGTGAGCGTGTGGGGTGCACGGTCATGTGCGTGTATTCGATGAGTGCGTCACGGTATCGGTGCTGCGCGAGTGCAACTGTGCCGGCCGCCCACCGCGCATCGGCGACGATCAATGCCATCTGGCTGTCCTGGGCGAGTTCCGCACTGCGCATCAGGGCGGTGGTCGCGGCAGCGAAGTCCCCGAGGAGCGAATGACCGCGGGCAGCGGTGGCGGCAGCCATGCTCTGCAGCAGCGGCTGATGCATCTCGGCGGTCATGCGTTCGGCGTACTCAGCGTCGGCAAGACCCTCACGGACCCGCCCTCGCAGCATGAGCAGGTGGGCGCGACCACGAATGGCCTGCATTTCGTCCGCAGGAGCACCGCTTTCGTGGAATCCTTCCTGCGCCAGACCCCAGCAGGTCAGCGCTGTGTCGAGGTCTTGGAGAGACTCCGAAGCGATGGCCAACGAGACAAGCGCGAGGGGGTCGTCGGCGAGACGCGGAACAAGGTCAGGAAGGACCCCTCGCGTCTCCGCCGCCTGACCGAGCGGTGCAAGCAACGCGAGTGCGACTGTCCGGAGTGGGTTTCGCTCGTCCTCGCGATCGAGCTTGTCGCGGAGGTCTTGCCATGAACTCACTGTCACGTGCTGGCTGCGCATCAGGACCGCCAGTACCCACAGGATCTTGATTCGACGCGGCCCGTGTTCTTCTCCAGGCAACGAAGCGAGGACTGCAGCGATCTCGACCGCTCGGGGCACTGGTGCTCCTGCGGTTAGAGCGAGGATGACGCGGGAGAGGACGGCCTGCGTTCGTGTGTCCGAATCAGCCTCGGCCCAGTCGGCTCGGTTGAGCAGCTCAACGGCTTCACTGGTGAGGCCCGCGGATCGGGCTGATTCTGCGGCGAGCACCAGGCGTCGGGACCGTTGTGAAGCGCCGCGAGACACCATGGCGGCGCGCTCGAGCGCGAACGCAGCCTCCGGGAGGGCGCCACGTTCCGACGCGCGTCGGCCGACGGCTTCGAGTTCACCGGCGACGGTTTCGTCGCGCTCGATCGTTGCTGCTGCTCGGTGCCATACGGCGCTGTCGTGCCCGCTCATCACTGATGCCAGGGCGAGGTGGGCGTCGACCCATTCGGTTGTCGAAGCAGCGTTCTCGGCGGCCGACCGGATCAACGGATGGCGGAAGCGAAGGTCGCTCCCATCGACAGATACGAGGTCGTTCTCCTCGAGCGGTCGGAGGTCCTCGAGCGTGAGGTCGAGTGTTCGCGCTGCGGACATGACGTCGTGGAAGTCTGCGCCGTTCGCTGCTGCAATGAGTATGAGCAGGGATCGACTTCCGGAGGGGAGAGGGCCGAGGCGGTCCAGGAACGTTCGTTCGAGCCGCTTCGTGATCGGCAGGCGGGTTTGCAGTATGGATCCTGCCGGGCCGCGCTGACGAACGGCAGCGATGAACTCGCGAAGCGCTAACGGGTTGCCGGCGGACTCCTGAAGGATGCGGCGGCGAGCAAGGTCGCTCAGGTCGCAACCGAGCACCGAGACCAGTTCGCGTGCGTCATCATCTGACAAGCCGGCCAGATGGAGACGATCGAGTCCGAGAGCGGGCAGTGTGTCTGCGTCGACGCCGGGTCGCACCGTGCAGAGCACCGTGATGGGAACGCTCGAGACGTGGAGGGCGATGAAACTGATGACTGCGACGGTGGACCGGTCAAGCCACTGCAGATCCTCGATCGCCAGCACGAGTGGGTGTCTCGCGGCAGCTTCTTCGAGGAGCCCGAGCGCAGCCAACGAGACGAGTAACCGATCCGGCGACGGCCCGTCGACCATCCCGAACGCCGTGAGCAGCGCCACCCGCTGACGGTTCGGCAGAGCGTCCACGTGAGGTAAGAGCGGATGCAGCAACTCGTGGAGCCCACCGTAACCGGAGCGTGTCGGTCCTTGCAGTCCGGTGGACGTCAGCCTCCGGGCCCCTCCTGCTTCCGCGGCCCTGACCGCGTCGGCGAGAAGCGCACTCTTGCCGATCCCCGCTTCGCCTTCGATGATGAGCGCACCACCGGAGCCTCTTCGTCCCACCAGCTCCAGAAGGAGCGCACGCTCCCGTGCCCTGCCGAACAACAGGGGTTCAGGAGTCTCGACGGGGAATGGAAGCACGGAGGAACCATAACTCGCGAACTCGACACTGTCGACAGAGTTGGTCGGGAGTAGACTGATGTCGTGAGCGAAACCAACGTGCAGCGGACCCAGTCGCTCACGGAGCAGGTGCACGCAGAGTTGAAGCGGCGCATCCTTGACGGGCGTCTGGCTCCTGGGAGCGAAGTACGCGACTCCGTCATCGCCAAGAGCATGGGCATCAGTCGGGTTCCGGTGCGCGATGCGTGCAATCTCCTCGTGCAGTCGGGATTGCTGTCGAAGCAAGAGCACCATCCCTACCGCGTGCGTGAGTTCTCAGAAGCCGACCTCGGCGAGCTTCAGCTCATCAGGTGGGGGTACGAGTCCGTGGCGGTGCGGCATCTGGTCAGAGCCCACGTCAATCCGCAGGGCGTCAGAGAACCCCTGGATCGCATGCGGGTCGCTGGCGAGGACGGTGACGGCGACGAGAGCGGGCAGGCGGACATCGACTTCCATCGCGCGCTGGTTCGGTCGACAGGGCTGCTTGAACTCACCCGCCGCCACGATTCCCTGATGACGCAACTGTCGCTGTCGATGCGGACGCTGCCGGCCTTCGTCGTTCCGACCCAGGAGTACCGGCACCGCGAGATCCTCGACGTGCTGCAGGAATCGCAAGCTGCATCGGACCCAGCGCCGATCCTCCGCCTCATGAGCACGCATCTGCTGACGGCCAGGAGTGACGTCGCCGAGAACGATCAGTTGCGCTCAAAGTCGTGACGGCCGTACGTCGACTGACGGATTCGGCATCGGGCGTCCTTCTCGAAGCTTGAAGTAACGATCAAGCCCAGGAGGCAGCGATGACAGAACCGACCCCGCAAACGATGCGAGCGACAGTGGTGTCCGAGTACGGAGACCCAGAGGTGCTAGTGGTACGAGATGTCCCGCTCCCAGTACCAGGACCAGGCCAGGTCCGCATCAGCGTTCGAGCCGCCGGGATCAGCCCCACTGACCTTCACATCAGAGCCGGCGACCTCAGCGCGTTCTTCGCACTCCCTGAGCCAGCGATCCTCGGATTCGAAGCCGCCGGCGTGGTGGATGCCCTTGGGGACGGTGTCACCGGAGTGAGCGTCGGTGATGAGGTGGCCGCTCGACTTCCGCGGCTCGGCGGCTACGCGGACTTCGTGCTCGCTGATGCTTGGACACCGAAGCCGGAATCCGTCAGTTGGGAAGAGGCAGGGTCCCTGCCCACGGCTGCGGAAGCTGCGGTCGCGGCACTCCGCCAGCTCGGCGTGGCGAAGGGGGATCAGCTCCTGGTGCTCGGTGCGACCGGATCCGTCGGCTTGATGGCCGTGCAGCTGGCGCGGTCCATGGGGGCTACCGTCATCGGGTCAGCTCCTGAACGAGACCGTGCAGTGGTCGAGGACCTCGGGGCGTTGTTCCTCCCGGCCGGGACTCCGGTCGGTGACGCCCTGAAAGCGCTCGGAGTTGAGGTGGACTGGGTGCTCGACGCCATCTCTGCTGGTGGGTTGGAAGAGGTCGTCGACGCTGTCGGGGCGCCGGGAAAGATCGTCACGCTAACAGGTGCCGGAGCGCACGGCGGTGTGCAGATGCTCGCTGACGGCGTCAACCGCGCGGCCGATGCACTCGACATGGCAATGCCGTTGCTGGCGTCTGGGCAGCTGAGGATGCGCCCCCGGGAAACGTTCCCGATGGCGCAGGCTGCAGCTGCGCACACGGCTCTCGAAGAACACCGGTCACACCGGAAGCTCGTGCTCGTCAACGACTGAACACTGTGAGGAGTGCGGCATCGGGGCGTGCCTCCCGATCCCGCACTCCTCAGGCCTGACCGACTACTACTTCTCGGCGAAGTGTGGTGCGACCTGGGTGCCGAGGAGTTCGATGCCCCGCATGACATCAGCATGCGGAACACCGGACCAGTCCATCTGGAGCCCGTACCGATCCGGGCGCGTCAGCTCAACCACCGGGCCAAGGCGGTCCACGATCTCCGAAGGACTTCCGGCGAGGATCGACCTCGCACCGCGCGTGAACTCGTCGTACTCCCCACGACCCGGTATCCGCCACCCCCGGGACTTCGCGCCGGCTTCCATGGTCGATCGCCAGTAGGGGAAGTACGTGTCTTTTGCCTGTTGCGAGGTGTCGGAGATGAGGCCGATGCCCGACATCGTCACTTCGAGGTCCCCGTGCCCCGCTTCCGCTCCGACTTCCCGGTACAGGTTCACCAGGGGCGCAAACCGCTCGGGTTCACCACCGATGATCGCGTACACGATCGGGAGACCGAGACTCCCCGCTCGAACCGACGATTCCGCGTTGCCGCCGGTGCCGAGAGACACCTTGAGATGATCACCGAACGGTCGCGGCCAGATGAACGCGTCCTCGAGCGGCGCGCGATGCTGACCCGTCCAGCTGACGGGGTTCTGTCGGTCGATCTGCAGGAGCAGGCCCAGTTTCTCCGCATAGAGAGCGTCGTAGTCGCCGAGGCTTGCCCCGAACAGTGGGAACGACTCCGTGAAGGAACCCCGCCCCGCGATGATCTCCGCTCGGCCCGAGGTGAGCTGATCAATGGTCGCGAACTCTTGGTACAGCCGAACAGGATCTTCGGTGCTGAGCACAGTGACCGCGCTGCTCAGTGTGATCCGGTCAGTCACCGCAGCCGCGGCAGCCAGGACCGAACCTGGATGAGACACCGCGTACTCCGGTAGGTGGTGTTCGCCGATCCCGTAAAAACCCAAGCCGACGTCCTCGGCGAGTTGGATGCGCTCCAGTTGCTCCCGAAGCTGATCCCTCACGTGCTGCCGTTGACCCGACCCATCCTGCCTCAGGTCACCGAAACTCAAAATGCCGAACTGCATGTCGTCGTTCTTTCGATTGTGCATGCGAACGCATCGACTGCGTGGGTTGTTCCCGCTGCAGGGGCGCCGCCAGCCGGAGAAGGCGGGACGTTCGTTTCCTCGTCCCTCGTAGAGGTTGTGTCACTTGACGTGCAGGTGGACATGTACTGAATGAGACGTCACGGAAGGGGCGCCAATGAGAACACCATCACCACCACGCGCAGCAATCGAACGACGCTTCCGCGACCTGCACGCTGAGACGTACGCCGACCTCGTCCGCTTCGTTGAACGCCGATCCTTCGGCAACGACGCAGAAGATGTCGTCTCCGCGGTCTTCATGACAGCATGGCGTCGCATCGATGACATGCCGGAAGACGCCCGGCCCTGGCTGTTCGGGATCGCTCGGAAGCAGATGCAGAATGCTGCTCGCGGCGCAGCCCGGCAACGTGACCTCGATGTGGCCATCGCGGCTCACGCCGACTCGACAGTCGCCGACACCGCGCAGGCGTCATCGGCCCGGATCGACTTCGTCCGCGCCTGGCACCGGCTCGAACCCCGAGACCGGGAAACGCTCGCCCTCGTCGCATTTGACGGGTTGAACGCGGATCAGGCCGCAACAGTCCTCGGCTGCCGCCGCTCCACTTTCACCATGCGCCTCACCCGCGCTCGTCGCCGTTTGCGCGACGCCCTTGACGAGACGTCAGACCACGGCGCCGTCCCACACACGCAACCCGACTTGGAGGCCATCACATGGAACGCATGACGGACCTGGACACCCTCACCACCCTCGACCCGGCGAAGAACCGAACCCTGAGCGACGCTGAGATGATCCGCGCCGAAGCGGACCTCGAACGCATCATCGCCACGCCGCCTGCTGCCGAAAGCAAGAAGCGCCGCCGCCGCCGGGCAGGCGTCGGGGCAGGCGCGCTGGGCGGCAGCATCGCCGCAGTCGCTGTCCTCGCTGTCTCGGTCGTCACCGGCGGGAGCGCCGCGTACGCTGACTGGACTGCCGCTCCCAGCCCCGCGACGACGAAGCAGTCCGTCGCATTCGCCAACGACTGCGCCGAGAGCTGGGCTTCCCCGACAACCGTCGGCAACGACGACATCATCCTTGGCGAATGGCGCGGAGACGCGCAGATCGCCCTGGTGAAGAACGGTCAGAGCGTCCTCATGTGCAGTGGCGTCGACCCCAACGTGCCGGTGGGCTGGGAACGGCTCTACGACTCGGCTGTCTCGACGGAAGCCGCCCCGACTTCGAATGGTCTCCGGATCTACGGCATCGAGACCAGCGGCGACGGTGCCGACGGGTACTCCTACGATGTCGGACGGGTCGGCTCGGACGTCACCGGAGTCGACGTCCGAACCTCCAAGGGCGTCGTGCAGGCCTCGGTCAAGGACGGATGGTTCGTCGCATGGTGGCCCGGCACTAACGAGGCAGACGCCAAGGTACTCGACGTTCACCTGCGCGACGGCAAGACGGTGAGCGCGCCGTGGACAACGTGGAGCGAGTGAACATGCTCGTCGGCATCACACGCCGCCCCAGCGGATGTGACGACCCCAGCGGGATCGTTCTCCTCGACACGCAGCCCATCGACATGACAGTGCTGCTGAACATCCCCACCGCGGTAATGAAGACGCGGGCTGCATAAGCACGACAGGCGGGTGATCTCACTGAGATCCCCGCCTGTCACGTCGCCACCACCACGCTGAGCGGTGTTCTCACTACTCTCAAGGCGTGGACGAAGACGCACTCGATTTCCCAATGCTCCAGAGCTCGACTCTGGGGCAGCGTGTGTTCGACGAACTCCGCGCTCGAATCCTCGACGGTCGGCTCCCCGCGGGAGCTGACGTGGCGGATTCCGTCATAGCTCGTGAACTGCACGTCAGCCGCGCGCCGGTCCGCGACGCGTGCAACCAACTCGTCGCAGATGGGCTCATGACCAAGCAGCAGAACTACCCGTTCCGAGTCCGAGAGTGGACCGAGGACAACCTCGTCGAACTCAACCTCATTCGCTGGAGCTACGAGACCGCTGCGGCTCGGTTCTTGACGGAGACAGAACGGCCGGTTCTTCCTGGAGTGGCGGAAGCCCTCGGCCGGATGGACGCCGCTGCAGCCGTGGGCGACCCCGCAGCGTCCATGCAGGCTGACATGGAGTTCCACTTCGCATTCGTGGAATCAACGGAGCTACCGGAACTCATCGCGCTGCACCGACGGGTGGGTGAGCGGGCGTTACTGGTGCCGATCCCCGCTGACCTGCCGATGAACGTCCTCTCCCTCCAGCGTCAACGACACGAGCAGATACTTCAGGCACTCGCTGAATCGCGGAAGGCCGGCGACGTCATCGCAGTGTCCACGGCGCTCAAACACCACATGCTCACCTACCGCACGCTCGCCGAACTCGCTGCCAAGTCAGGGAGCTGAAACGACCGCGGATCCTCCAGATACGTCATCGTTCGGATGCGGCGGCGTGTCCAGTGCGGCAAGCTCCCCCAGAGGCGAGGAGAGCCAGCATCATGCTCGGAGGCCACCGGACAACACGATTCGGGTTCCGCACCGACCTACACCGGCCGGACGACGGAGAAGACGCCGACCGCGTCGGCTACATGGAGCTCTTCTTCGACCTGGTATTCGTCTACGCGATCACTGCCCTGACACAACTGCTGGTGCACGAGCAGACCTGGCACCGCCTGCTCGCCACCGTCCTTCTCGGTACCGCAATCTGGTGGACGTGGATCTCGACAGGGTGGGTCACGAACTGGCTCGATCCGAATCGTGGCCCCGTTCGGGGTCTGCTCATCAGCCTGATGGCCGCCAGTCTCGTGCTCAGCGGCACGATCGGTGACGTACTGCACGGAGGCGGAGCTGCGTTCGCGATCACGCTCGTCGTGATGAACCTCGGACGGCCACTGTTCGCGCTTCTCGCGCTGTGGCAGAACCGACGTGACGACGCCGCGAACTTCGTCAACCTCACCCTCTGGGTCGTCGCGTCGGCACCCGTGTGGGTCATCGGAGCGTTCACCGCGGAGCCATTGCTCTGGTGGACTCTCGCGGTGGTCGTGGACCTCCTCGGTCCGGCGATGCTCTACGCCGTTCCCGGCCTCGGTCACACCCAGTACCACGCATGGAAGATCCGGGGCGCGCACCTCGCAGAACGCGTCTCGCTGTTCGTCCTCATCGCGCTCGGCGAGTCCATCGCACTGATCGGCGAGCACATCGCCGAGGCACTGCCCGACCCGCTCGCGCTGGTCAGTCTCACTGCAGCGTTCGCGCACACGGTGCTGCTGTGGTTCCTGTACTTCGACCGCAGCGAGTCACTCGGAAGCCGTCGAATCCGTGGCGCAGACCAGACCGGGGCGATAGCGAGGAACACGTACAGCTACACCGCCGCGCTGCTGGTCTTCGGCATCGTGCTGAGTGCTGGTGCGACCGACATCGCATTCGAGCAGGCGGTGGAAGCATCGACGCCCCTGTGGACTGCGGGTTTGCTCATCGGCGCGAACGTCGTCTGCCTGAGCGCGAACCTCCTCTTCCGGCTCTCGCTCAGCAACGCCCCGTTCCGCTCCCACGTCCCGGCAGTGTTGGTGTCTCTTGCGCTCATCCCCCTGCACGGCGTTGTGTCGCCGCTCGCCATGGAGTGGGCACTGGTCCTGGTCCTCGGAGTTGTCGTCGTGGCCGACGCCGTCAGCGCACGGAGGCGCGACACCGACGAGGGGAACCGCGGACGCCCTGTCGGGCTGTGAGGGAGCGCGAGCGAGGCGGCGCTGTTGCGCCCTGCTGCTCGCGCTCGCTCACCGCTCCAGTTCGACGACGCGGGTTGCGTGATCGAGGAAGGCGTCATCGGATGTGGTGACGACCACGGCGAGCCCGGTGCGGTCGACGAGGTCCGCCACGACATCGACGATGCCCGTGGCTGTCACACTGTCGAGTTGCGCGGTCGGTTCGTCCGCGAGCAGCAGGGCCGCGCCGCCGACCACCGCCCGGGCGATCGCGACCCGCTGCTGCTGGCCGCCCGATAGCTCGTCGGGGAACTGGGCTTCGTGCCCCGTCAGCCCGACCTTCCGGAGCGCATCGGCGACGGCGGCATCGCGGCGACGGGGTGAGGTCCGGCTGATGCGCAGCGGCATCTCGACGTTCTCAGCGGCGGTGAGCACGGGCAGCAGGGCGAAGTCCTGGAAGACGAACGCGATCCGGTCACGACGGAGCGCGCGGAGTCCGTCCGCGTCGCGCTCACTGAGCGGGACGCCGTCGACGCTGACGGTGCCACGGGTCGGGACGTCGAGGCCGCCGAGTAGGCGGAGCAACGTGGTTTTCCCGGATCCGGACGCTCCGCGAACGACGACGAGTTCACCGCGGTCGGCAGTGAGGTCGACCCTGCCGAGCGCGCGGACCGTGCCCGCTGCCGTTTCGTGGTCGCGCCCCAGATCGACCGCGCTGAGCACCGGGCCGGTCACTGGCCCAGTCCCGTTGCGTCGGCGTCGCCGCGGTGTACGGCGACGTGGTCGTCCTCGAGCGTCAACCGCACGAGGTCGCGCAGGCCGAGCGCGACCTGGAAGGACTCGGGCAGTTGGAGACGACCGGCGTCATCGATGACCGCGAACTCCTCACCGGAGGCGCGTCCGACGTCGTCCCGGATGGTCTCGGTCGACGTGCGGCCGTCTCGGATACGGACCGTCCGGCGGACCTGCTCGGCCACGTCCTGGTCGTGGGTGACGATGAGCACGGTGACCCCTTCGTGTTCGTTCACGGCACGCATCGCCGCGAGCACGGCAGTGGCGGTGTCCCGGTCGAGTGCCCCCGTCGGTTCGTCGGCGAGGAGCACCCTGGGCCGGTTCGCGAGTGCGACGGCCACGGCCGCCAGCTGTTGCAGGCCACCCGGCAGTGTGCCGGGGAGCCGGTCGCCGTGCGCTCGCATCCCGACCAGGTCGAGGACCTCCTCGACGCGCTCGGCACGCGGCCGGCCGCGGACGCCGGCGATGGTGAGCACCGCGGCGACGTTCTGCCGCACGGTAAGGTACGCGATCAGGTTGCGTGCGGTCTGCTGCCACACGAACCCGACACCGGTCCGGTGGAACGCCGTCCGTCCGCGTGCGGTGAGGGTGCCGATGTCGACCCCGGCGACGACGGCTTGCCCGGCCGACGGTGCGTCCAGTCCGGACAGGATCGTCAGCAGGGTCGATTTCCCGCTCCCCGAGGCGCCGACGACGGCGACCATCTCACCCGGTCGCACGACCAGGTTGAGTCCTTGGAGGGCCTGAACCTCGACATCACGGGTCCGGAAGATGCGGACCAGGTCACGGCAGACGACGTCCGCGGTGATCGTGCTGGTGCTGGTGCTGGTGCTGGTGCTCAACGGTTCTCCCTGCTCTTGCGGTGCGATCCGCGCGGGCGGTCCCTGGCCGTCGTCCTCGCCGTGCTCGTCGTCGCGGTGCTTGTGGTCGGTTGGGCGCCGCCGGGAGGGTCGGGGCGTCTTGGCAGCGACAGGCGCACGGTGACGGCCAGGACGCCGACCAGCGACACCAGGGTGGCCGCGAGGACGATCCCAAGCAGTGTCGGGTCGACGGCGACGGCTGGCCGGACGGTGCCGCCCGTGAAGGACCGGAGGTCGGCGGCCGGCAGCGTCAGGGCGACCACTGCGGCAGCAACGAGCACCGCCGTCACCGGGACCGCGACCAGCGTCGGCAGGCTCTCAACGACCGTGACGCGGCCGGCCCGGCGGCGCTCGAGACCGAGCATGTCGAGCAGTGCGGACCGCCGTCGACGGACCAGTGCGGTCAGGACGGCGTCGACGAGGAGCGCACCGACGCCGAACGCCCCGCCCAGCCCTGCCGCGGCCGTGGCGATCATCCGCGAGCCGGGGATCCGCGGGTCCGCTGCGAGGGCACGCTCCGCGTCGGCGGCGACGGTGACCTGCGCACCCGGAGCGGCTCGGCGGACCGCGGTGGCGACCGTCGCGGCGTGGGCTCCGGGTGTCAGCCGGACGAGCGCGCGGTTGACGCTTCCCGTCTCGGTGAGGTCCGCGGCGAAACGGTCGTCGACGAGCACCCATCGCTTCGCCGCGGTGAACGGGACGGCGTTGGGCGTGATTGCGACCACCCGGGTGTGTGTCGAGAGCGCCTCAGACGCCCGGCCGGTGGCGGCGAAGAGGGCACGGGAGACGATGACGGGGACCGTATCCCCCTCAGCCCGCCGGAGCGCATCCGGCGTCGGCAGGGCGCCGGGGACGCTGGCCTGGACCCGACGGAGCGTGGCGGTGTCGGCGACGAGCACGACTGCGGAGACGCTGCCGTGGACGGTGTCGAAGGTGACCTCGTCCGTCGTGGAAACGCCCACCGCGTCGCTGACACCTCGCACCGCCTTGATCCGTCCGACGTCGTCGACGTCCAGACCGTCGGCCGAGACCGACACGTCGGCCGCGACGGACCGTCGGGCTGCGTCGGCCACACCGTGCTCGAGCGTGCTGCCGACGACCGTCGCGAACAGCGCGACGACCAGCCCGATCACGGCGACCGCGAGCGGCACCGCCCCTCCCGGACCCGACCGCGACAACGCGGCACCGCCGAGGAACGTCCCGAGTCCACGACGACGGCGACCCCGCTCCGTGACGATCCGGGTGACCAGCGGCAGCACCCGGACCGCGAGCAACGCGCCGCACGTCGCCAACGCGAGCGGGAGGACCGCGGCCACCGGGTCCACTGCGCCGCCGGGCGCCGCCGTGTCGAGGCCACCACGCACGGTCACGGCGACCGAGGCGACCGCCACCGCGACGAGGACTCCGGCACCGGTCCAGCGCAGACGGGGCGAGGGCGTCGGCAGCCGATCGGTCGGCGCGGAAACCGCCGCGGCCGCGCAGGGCAGAAGGACCGTGAAGACCGTTGCACCGACGGCCGTCCCCGTGCCCCCCGGGGTGTCGCCGGCGAATGACGCCGACACCAGCACCGCGAGCGCCCCACCGACCAGTGCCGCCGGTACCGCTGCAGGGAGAACAAGTGCCGCCGCGATCATCCGGATCGTCGCCGGGCTCGCTCCGCGGGCGTTGAGCAGTCCGAGTTGCGGACGTGCGCGTCGGAGCAGGAGTGCGGCGAGCAGGAACTGCAGGGCGACTACGGCGCCGGCAGGACCGGAGCCGAGCGCTGCGGCGAGGGTCCGCACCGTCGCGTCCCGAGCTGCCGAGGCGCGGAGTAACTGGGGGAGATCGGTGGTGAAGACCGCTCTCTCCGCGCCGGTCGCGGGCAGTGGCTGACGGGTGGAGAGGAACCGACGGGTGTCCGAGATGAGCTGCGTCCGCATCTCTGCAGTGATCAAACGCTGGTGCAACGGGAACCACGCTCGTCCGAGGGTCACTCCGCCGCCACCGGCCACCGCGCCGAAGGACCCGGGTGCGGTGTAGGCGCTTCCCGAGAATGCGGTTCCGCCGTCACTCGTCCCGGTTGCTGCCGGTCTGAGTGCGTCGGGTGTGTGGCCCCACGCCGGATCGTGTCGGTCGCGCGCCACGTAGATCCCGGTCAATCGCAGCGATGTCGTCCCCGTGGCGTCACTCACCGTCCGCTCTTCGCCGACGTGCCACCCGATCGCCTTCGCCACGCGTTCAGAGACGATCACCTCGATGGCGCTGCTGTCCTTCGACGGGGACGGAGCGCGGCCCTGGACGAACCGGACCCGGTGCGAGGCATCGGGGTCGGTGGCGAGCGCGACGGAGGCAGGCACCTTCGACGGCAAGGGGTCGAGCGCGGCGAAGGGGGTCATCGCCACCCACTGGCCAGCTCCCGTCGACGCGCCGAGCTCTGCGGGCATGCGGCGATGGATGGCGGCGAGGTCTCCGGCGACGCCGTCGAACGCCTCCTGTGGGTCACCGCCGACGCCGTCCGGAGCGACGACGGCGAACGTCGCCTCGAGGTCCCGTTCGCGGTCCGTCGACCGGTGGAGGTCAGCACGGGTACCGGCGCTCGCGAGCGCGTCGAGCGCCGGCACGGCAGTGCCGCCGATGAAGGCCGCGACGAGCGTCACGGCCGCGATCGCGACCAGCGGCTGACGGTGGACGCGCAGGATCCGCAGCGCGGCCCTCCAGGTCGCCGCCGTCACCCGTCCGCCTCCCCGTCCGTCGTCCGATCCATGCGTCTCGCCACGGAGCGCGCTGCAGCGATGGCCGCGACGGCGGTGACGACCGCGATCGCGGCCGGCACCAGGAGGACGCCGCGGACGGCGGCTGTCGGCCCGACGTCCACCAGGCCGAGGGAGGTAGGGATGGAGCCGTGCGCGAACGGGGCAGCGGTGAGCGCGACCACGACGACCGCGCTGACGAAACCGAGTGCGAGCGCCACGAGGACGGGTCCGCCGACCTCGGTGGCGCGTGCACGTGCGGCGGCCCCGGGCGCCACTCCGAGCGACCGGAGGACGACGGTCGGCGACGAGCGGCCGGTCACGACGGACACGGCCACGATCACGAGTGCTGCCGACAGCGCCGCGAAGACGGCCACACCCACGAGGACGGCGCGAGCAACATCGACGATCCGTCCGGGATATGCCGAGGCGGTCGTCACGACGCTGCCCGGAACCGGCAGGGCACGAAGCACAGAGGCTGTCGTCGCAGGGAGATCCGAGCTCGCGATCCACGTCTCGTCGACCCGGGGCACGCTCCCGGCCGCGTCCTGGATGGCGCCGCCGCCCAGGACGGACGCGTCGGTGAGGGTCCGCAGGTCGGCGACGACCCCGGACCGTGAGGCCGTCCCCGAGACGCGCGGGACGACGGCGCCGACTCGCGCACGCACCGGCGCGCTCGTCGAAGCAAGGGTCAAGTCCAGGTTGGTGCCGACCCTCGCCCCGAGGCTGGCCGCCGTCGCAGCGGTCACCACGACCGGGAGGCGCCCGGCGATCGCCGGCGCTCCGAGCCGCACGATCGGGGCCGCGGTCAGGTCCTCGACGTCGGCGGTCCCGACGGCGTCGTCCACTCCCAGGACCCGGGCGTGCACTGCAACCCGAAGGCGTGCAGGTTTCGTGGCGGGGCTCACGGTGGGGTTGACCTCCGCCGGTCGGACGGAGAACGTCAGGGTCGGTGCCACCGCCAGGACTCGCCAGCGGTGGTCGGCGGGCAGCGTCGCCGTCAGGGTCGTGCTGGTGCCGGTCGGCATCTGTTCCCCGTCGGCACCGGTGAGCGTGAAGGACCGCGCGACACCGGAACTGTCACCAACCCAGAGCGAGTACCGCAAGGAGCCGCGGGCGTCGGGGCGCTCGACGCCGTTGAGCGTCGGTACGGCGCTGCGGACGAGGACCCGCACCCGCGTCGTGCTGCGCGGCAGCGGCACGCCGGCGGCGTCGTGCTGCAATGCGGCCGCATTTCGGGCGTTCAGGGACGGGACCGCGAGTGGCATCACCGACCTCGGGACCGCCATGAAGGGGATTTCGGAGCCACCGGTCCGGACTGTATCGGTCAGGACCGGTGCGATCGCTGTCGCTTCGTCCAGCGGGCCGTCGAGGCCCTGGTCCGGGGTGTCGTCGGAGACCACGGCATCGCCGTCGGACAGCACGCGCACTTCCGGCCCGACCACGGCCATCGCCGTCGCTCGTTCGACTCGGGCGCTCGTCGCCGCGAAACCGGCCGCGAAGCCACCGGTGGACACAGCGATCACGACGATGACCACAACGGGTGCAACGGTCGACCACCCACGGGCCAGCCGGCGCACGGTCAACGCAGGCAAGAGACGGCGCGTGTGCCGGACGCCGCGCGCTGCGACCCGGGAGGCGACCAGGACCGCGAGGGCGGCCACCGCGGAGCCGGCGAGCACCACGAAGACCGGCGCCGCCGACGCGACCGGGTCGAGGACGAACCCATCCCCGGTGACGCGGCCCGGCGCGCTGGCAGACGCGAGCCGCCACACGGTGAAGCCCGCTGCTGCGGTGAAGAGGACCGCCGGGGCGGCGGTCCACCAACCGGCCCGTCCTGCTCCGTCGCGCTGCCCGAGACGGAGCACCGCCCCGCCGCCCGACAGCGCGGCGACCAGCACGACGAGGAGCACGACGAGGAGCACCCGAGCTGGGTCCACCTCAGCCCCGCTCACCGAGCTGCCGCCGACGCCGAGGAGGACCGCGGCGACGACCACCACGGTCCCGGCCGCGGCGCCGAGCAGACCGACGCCCAGTCCCTCGAGCACAGCCCACCGGAGTCGTTGGCCGACGGAGGCCCCGCGCGCTGTCAGGAGCCGGTCCTCGGCCTCCCGCGACCGGGCGACGAGCGTCACGAGGAGGATGACGGTCAGCGTCCCGACGACCGCCACCACCGCCAACGCGACGGTGACGAGCGCCGTCTCGGTCCGCACCGACGCCTGGACCTGCGCCAACGTCGCGTCCAGCGTCCCGGAGACGTTGGCGCCCGCCAGGACAGAGCTGCCACCCGACGCGGCCGTCGTCACGGCGGTGATTCCGCGACGAACGTCCTGCAGGTCCGCCGGCGTCAGGAGTCCCGCTGACGGCGTGATGGTCCACGTGGCCGTCGCTGTACCGGTGATCGCAATCAGGTCGTCCGCCGCGACGACCAGGGGCCCGACGGCGTCGCCGTCTCGCCCGGAACCCACGTCGGAGGCGCCGAACCAGCGGGCAGCACCGGGGTCGTCGGCCCGCCAGGTCCCGACGATCCGCACGTCGATGGGCTCGTCCGGGTCGCCCACGGTGATCGTGCTGCCGACGGTCATGCCGAGCCGGCGGGCTGCGTCTACCTGCAGCACCCCGGCAATCGCGCCGGGGTGGCCCTCGCCGACCCACTTGCCGGCCCTCAGTCGTGCCACCCGTGCAAGGTCGGGGATCGCGGCGACCTGCACCGCCCGACCGTTGACCAGGTCCGCGGTGGAGTGGGTACCCCAGACGACGTCAACGCCGTGATGCGGGAAATGCCCGGTGATCGCCGCGGCGACGCCGCGGGCCTGCTCCGTCGCCGCCGTGTCGAGGTCCTCCTCGACGCGGATCGACGCGGCACGTGCAGGCTGGTCGTGGACGAAGGCGGTGGATCCGGCGGCGGATGCCGTGTCTACGGCTGCGGTCAGCAGGAGCGGGAGCGCGGTGAGGGCCGCCAGGACGAGCGTGAGTGGGACGAGGAACCGCCACCGCGCGAGCGAGCGACGGAACAGCAGGGACGGCAAATCCATTCGCCTGGGACGCGCCTCTCTTCCATGAACGACGACGATGAGATGACTCCCCTCGCGCTGAGATGTAATCGCAACGACAGTAGCGACAGCGGCAGGGGCCCGAATGCGTCGGATGACGTATGTGTGCTGTCCTTCTCGCGCTCGAACATGCTCGTCTGCTCGGGGCGTCGGTCGCAGCAGCGGACACGAAAGCCGACAAAGCCGCGTCGCGTCCCTCACGAAAAGCGGCCTCGCAGAAGTCGGACGAAGCGGCTCGCTCGTTCTCTACGAACGTGTCCTGACAATTCGGTAGCCGATGGGTCATCGAACGCCGCTGTTGATGACCTCCGACATCGCCCGCAGCGAAGTGAGGCCCACGGACCCGGCCCGGCTTGAAGGGGCAGCCACCCTCGCCATGCTGCGGGCAGGACGCATCCTCACCGGTAGATGCGCCTTGGGCGCGTTCCCGTGGATGTACGGTCCCTCAGCGCCCGGTCATTGTCTCGATGAACGATCGTGCAACGGACAGATTTGTTGACCACAGTCGCGGTGACGGGTTGTGTCGAAGTAGTGGTGCCGGGCCCCGCGATGGTTTGTCGAGAGTCACGTCCTGCCCGGGCCGTGACGAAGGCTTCGTTCACGCCCCCTTGCGGGGGTGTCCTCGGACGAACTGTTGAAGGCCGTTCCGTGGATACGGAACGGCCTTCGTGCCGGATCACCACTCCGGGGTCTGCACGTGTGACGTGCTGGTGCACCGACCTGGTCAGTGACCGGGCACGGCGTGTGGCGTCAGGTCAGTTGGAGCGACCGTTGCCGTCGCGGTCGTCATCTTCCGGCTTGCGGACGCCGGCCTTGGCGATGCCGCGGCTGAGGATGTAGGCCATCGTCACGAGCGCGACGTAGAACCAGGCCTGGTCGGCACCGAAACCGGTGTGGCCCTCGTCGGCGTTGTCGACGACCGCCGACGCGATGAGGATGGCGAGCGACACCACGATCCACGCGTAGAACTCCGTGGTCTTCAGTGCGGACTTCGTCTCGTTCCAAGTGCGACGGACGACGTTGTCGTGACGCGCGGTGTTCCCTGTCGTGTTCGACATGGTGTCTCCTTCACATTCAGTGCCACCGGGCTCCGGCGGCTTCGTGACACCCACGGTTCTCTCACCTGGCTGATTACTTACCCAGCTTCCGATTCCCAGCGATGCAGGAGCAGCATCATCATCAGCAACGGAAGCAGCGGAGGGTCGGACCTGATGACGAACGAGGACAACGCCCGTAACGCCCACCGCGTCTGCGTGGAGGAGCCGCGCAACGCTGCGGGGGCAACCGCCATCACGGCCCTGGAGTCGCTGAGCGACAGCGTGCACGACGCCGACGAGCGGGCGCTCCGTGCCCTGCAGATGCGCCCCATCGACGCGCTAGCCCTGCTGCACCTGGTCGAGGCGAGCCGGGGTGACCGGTTCCTCAGCCCGACTGAACTCGCTGCGAAGCTGCACCTGAGCACCGCTGGCGTCACCAAGCTCGTCGACCGCCTTAGCAGGGCGGAACGCGTCGATCGACGACCGAACCCGCGGGACCGACGCAGTGTCGTCCTGGTGCCCACGCCGAACGCGACCGCGGACCTCACCCGCGCGTACGGGCACATCCACACGCCGCTGATCACCGTCATCAACGAACTTTCGGACGACGAGGCGGCCGTCGTCGCGCGATTCGCCTCGCGGTTTTCCGAAGCACTCCGTCGCGACACCCAGCAACAAGAGCTTGCTCCCTCCGCCTGATCACAAGCGAGGAAGCGTTCGTTCGCGGGTACTCGCCGTACGCGGCTTGGTAGGCGCCGGAGAACCGATCGCTTCCGTGCGAGAGATCGCCCGACGGTGGGGCTTTGCACACATGTTGCGAGGGCAACCACCCGTTGTCGCAGCAACCGGTCCCTGACCAGACGTAGGTTCCAGGGCTTCAGGAACCGGCTTCGTTTCCTGTGGGCAGAGCAGTGATGCTACGAACGGTCTGCAGGTACCGCGTCGGCGTTTGGCCAAGGTGCCGCTGGAACGCTTCTTGGGCGGCTCGGACGCTCAGGCCAGCAGCCTCGGCAACGTCAGAGCTGGCGGTCGGCGTCCCGTTGGCTGGTGGCTCAACGAACGCTGCCCAGCACGCGTGGCTCTGCCCGTTAGAGGATCGGCTAACGGACACGGGGTGGAGACGTCCGATACCTGATCGAGGGAATCAGGCGTCGTATGCGAGTGAGGAGGACAGCTCCTCGTGTGCGGCGACCTGCTGAAGGAGCAGGTTGGCTTTGTCGACACCGGTTTGCACGGCGTCGGCGCCCGCGACCCATCGCAGCGGCGGCTCGTCGGAATCGACCAATGAGACCAGGCCAGCAGCGAGCTTGGTGGGATCGCCGCCCTGCTTGCCGTTCATGCTCTTCCACGCCTCGATGGTCGTCGCGGTGCGCTCGGCGTAGTCATCGATGGACAGCTCCGGCCAGATGGTGGAAGCTCCTTCGACGAGCAGTTCGGTCCGGAAGAAGCCGGGCTCGACGATCATGGTCGAGACACCGTACGGCGCGAGGTCGTACCGGATTGACTCCATCCACCCTTCGAGGGCGAACTTCGACGCGCAGTACGCAGCGACGAACTCCTGACCGACGAGGCCGGCAGTTGAGCTGATCGTGACGACCTGACCACTGCGCTGACGACGCATGACGGGCAGGACCGCACGGGTGACGTTGAGCGGACCGAAGAAGTTCGTCTCCATCTGCTGCCGCATCTGCTCAGGACTGATCTCCTCGAAGAACCCCGCGTAGAACAAGCCAGCGTTGTTCACCAGCACGTCAATCCGCCCGAAGCGAGAGACCGCAGCGTCCGCGGCGGCCCGCGCCGCGTCCTCGTCGGTGATGTCGAGCGAAACTGCCAGCAGATCATCCCGCTCACCGAACACCTCGGTAACCTTCGCAGCGTCACGCGCGGTAGCAACGACACGGTGGCCGGCGGCGAGGGCAGCCCGGGTCAGGTCAATGCCCATCCCGCGCGCTGCGCCAGTGATGAACCAAACAGTGGAGTCAGTCATGGGTGTGCCTTTCGATCGGGAACACCACAAGTGAACGTCGCCGTCACGGCTGGAAACAGACCCCGTCTACACGGTCACTGACAGGGACCCTTTGCAGACGATCGGGTGACGTACCGTCGAGGCGTGGACACTCAGGCGGAGATCCGCGATTTCCTCACATCGCGGCGGGCCCGGCTCATGCCGGAGCAGATCGGCCTGCCGGACTTCGGTGGACGCCGCCGAGTCGCTGGGCTTCGCCGTGAGGAAGTCGCCCTCGTCGCCGGGATCAGCACCGAGTACTACACCCGCCTCGAGCGTGGCAACGCGACCGGCGTTTCCGACAGTGTCCTCGACGGTGTCGCTCGTGCTCTGCTCCTCGACGACGTCGAAGCGGCCCACCTGGCCGACCTAGTCCGAGCCGCCAACGCACCGACCCACCTTCGGCCGCGGCGCTCTGCGCAACGATCACAACCGGGCAGCGTGAGTGCGGGCGTGCAGCAGATCGTGGACGGCATGACGCATATGCCGGTGATCGTGCAGAACACCACGCTCGACGTGGTCGCGTCGAATCCACTAGGGCGTGCGTTCTACATCGACCTGTTCGGTACTCCTGGCCGGTCGGTCAACTTCGGCCGGTACATCTTCCTCGACCCCCGCTCACGCGACTTTTACCGCGACTGGGACAGCGTCGCTGAGCAGAGCGTCGCGGTGCTGCGCACTGAGGCGGCCCGTGCCCCGGCGGACCGTGCACTCGCTGCCCTTGTCGGGGAGCTGTCGCTGGCAAGCGAGGCGTTCCGAACACTCTGGGCCAGTCACACAGTGCGGGAACACAGGTCGGGCGGGAAACTTGTGCACCACCCGATCGTCGGCGACCTCGACCTGACGTTCGAGTCACTCGACATCGGCTCCCGTCGCGGACTCGCGCTGGTCACTTACCTCGCATCACCCGGATCAGCCTCCCACGACAGCCTGCAACTCCTCGCGCACTGGGCTGCGACGAAGGACGCCGCGACCGCTGAGGAACCCGGAACGACTCAGCCTTGAGTTGCCGAAGGTTCCGGTAGCCGATGCTCAAACGAACGGCCACCTAGCAGCCAGGTTCTGCGAGCCCCGCGGTCTTTGCCCGGCCCCTGCTTCGGACCGGACGTCCTCCGACGTTCGCGTGATCGCTTGAGTACGAGAGTTCCGCTCACCATCTCGTATGCTTGGCGTGGGCCTGGAGCGTAGGGGCTCGTGACGCGGCATCGATCTCTGCGCCGCTGGTCTTGGAGGTTGCATGTCCCCGTTCCGCACGCCATCGTCCGCAGCGCCGGCTCCGTCTACCCCGCTTGAGATGTACGTTGATCTCCCGAGAACAAGTGCCGCGCCGTCAAGCGGACTCTGGGTGCACCAAGGTGACGCAATTCGGGATTTCATGACGCACCTGGAAGCTCCGGATCTCGCTTTGCAGTTGCCCACCGGGACCGGGAAGACCCTCACCGGGCTCCTGATCACCGAGTGGACGAGGCGCTTCCGCCAGCAGCGGGTCATCTACGCTTGCCCCACGCAGCAGCTCGCGAAGCAGGTGTTCGCTGGCGCCATCACTGAAGGCATAAAGCCCGTGCTCCTCATCGGGAAAGCCGCCTACTGGCCCGCCGCTGACCAAGCTAGCTACGAGGCCGGCGAGGCAGTCGCGATCACGACGTACAGTTCCGTGTTCAATACCAGCCCGAAGCTGGCCGTAGCCGATCAGATCTTGTTCGACGACGCCCATGCTGGTGAGCAGTACGTCGGAGAGAAGTACGGTGTCGCGGTGGCCCGTCACGAGCACCAAGCTGAATACCACGCGCTCCTTGATGCTGTGCAAGGCGCGCTCGACGGTGTCTACCTGGACCGCCTGCACGAACCGTCGCCAGATCCGACGGTGTCTGAGGTGGTTCGGCTCGTGGTGCCGCTTCGGCAAGACGGCATGGTCGATCGAATTGCTCGAGTCCTCGGCGGCCTGAGCGGTGACCTCGGGTACCAGTACGCCATGATCCGTGGCGTTCTTCAGTCGTGCCTTGTTTACGTGTCCTACACAGGCATTCTGGTGCGTCCGTACGTCCCGCCGACCGATCAAAACACCGTGTTCGCCGATGCTCGTCAACGGCTTTACGTCTCGGCGACGCTTGGTGACGGCGGCGAGTTGGAGCGAGCGTTCGGCCGTCGGAGCATTACTCGCATGACCGCCGCGGCCGACAAGAGCTCGCTATTGTCTGGGCGCCGCTTTTTCGTGTTCCCTGAGCTCGCCGCGACGAACTCCGCCACGGACCTCGGGAAGGACATCGTCAAGCGTGCGGGCAAGGCCCTCGTCCTAGCTCCTAGCCGAGCGCGGGCCGAGTCTGTCGCAGACGAGCTCGGCGGCGCGCGGTGGCCTCGACTCACCATCGACGACGTGAGCGACGGGATGGCGCCTTTCGCGGGGGCGAAGCACGCCGTGTGTGGGCTCGCGAGTCGGTACGACGGGCTCGACCTCCCAGGGGAAGCGTGTCGGTGCGTCGTGATGGACAGCACGCCAGACCAGGACAGCCTGCAGGAGCGGTTCCTCTCCGGCCGGGCACGGGCCGGAGTTGCGTTCGCGGAACGCGTCCGGGCCCGAATCATTCAGGGGACAGGCCGTGCAACGCGTGGTCCGCGAGACATCGCCGTGGTCCTGATCTACGGATCCGACCTCGCCAGATATCTGTCCCGTCCGGAGACGATCGCTTCGATGGACCCGAATCTCCAGGCCGAGATCAAGTTTGGGCGTGTGAACTCGCAGGACGTCGAGCCGAGCGAGATCCTTGCGAACGTCGACGATTTTCTCGAGCGCGCTCCCGCCTGGCTGCAGGAAGCCGAGCCTTCTATTGCGAGTACCCGCGATAGCAGTCCGAGGGTCGTGTCGGCCGCGGCGCGCGCGCTGCAGTCGTCCGTCGGCGAGGAGATACAGGGATGGTCTGACGCTGCGGTCGGTCGTTGGAAATCAGCTGCCGGGCACGCTCTGCAAGCCGCAGAGCTGATCGGTGTAGGGGACCGCGAAACAGTCGGCTACCAGGCGTTCTGGCTTTACCTCGCTGCACTGTGGACCGATCAGGCTGCCGCGGAAGCTTCAGACAGCGCGCTCCACGCCGCGGCGCTTTCGCTGATCGACCGGGCCGAGAGGATCGCCGGGTTTGGGACGTGGCTCCGTGAGGTCCCGCCGCTGCCGGCCCAGCGCGATCCCGAGGTCGCGCCGGCAGACATGGTGGCTATCGATGCCATTACGACGCGCCTGGAGGCCCGCGCCAACCTGGATAGCATCCCACGAGAGCTCGGCGAGATGATTGCCGCGCTTCAGACGGCCCCAGCGAAGGACTATGAGCCTGGTCTGTTGTCCCTCGGTAGGTTCCTTGGTGCTGACTCGGTCAAGCCGAAATCGACTGCCCGGCCAGACTGTGTATGGGCGTGGAAGAACCATGGGTGGCTGATCCTCGAAGCCAAGTCTGAACACGGCTCAACTGGCACCGTCCCCGTGCACGATGTCCGCCAAGCGAATACCCAGCGGGACCTGGTCGTAAAGGACAGGGCTGTGACCCATCCGCCCGAGATGAACGCGACCGTCATCATCAGCCCTCGAGCTACCGTTCACCACGACGGAATCACAATAGCTCGACCCCATCTCTGCCTTGCAAGCCCCGCCACGGTTCTGAAGATCGGCTACGACGTAGAGGCAGTTTGGTCCGAATTGCTACAGACGAGCGAAGGGCTTTCGTGGAAGGAACTCCGGCGCCGTGTGACCGACGCTTTGAGCGGCCGCCTGGTTCTTCCATCACAGGTCTTCGAGCGGGTAACCCAGGACAAGGTCAACCTCTGACGGCGCAAGAAATGGACCACGGGGGTGGAGACGTCTAGCGGTCGCGATGGCGGAGCCGATGCCGTCGAAGGCGACGTCGAGTTCGAGGAGGCCTACCACGATCGACTACGACGGTGTCGACAACGCCACGTCGTCCAAGTCGGGCAGCGACCTTGCCACCTAAGACAAGAAGGGCTCCGACGAACGAGAAGTTTGCACCAAGGTCGACTGTCAACGCGACTGCGAGCCTCGCAGCCGCGTTCCGGACAAGCGAGCTCTTCAAGAACAAGCCTGCCGCTTACAGGCGGCCGGCTCGCTCGCGAATTCGCAAGACGTCAGCGACCACCAAGTAGGTCTGAACAACGCACGTGTCCACCTCATAGGTAGTCACCTTGGCATGGACACCTTTGCTAGCGAGGTCGTTCAAGGCAGTGAGTCGCGTACCGACGTCCTTGAGGGCGGCTTGCACGGCCGCCCCGTTCTCGTGCTTGCCGACCTTCTCCGATACGAACTGTAGGAGCCTGTTGACGAACTTGTCATCACCGAGCACCCGAGCTTTCCCGTCGTCACCAATGACGGGTTCCGAACTGGCCGGATACAGTTCGTCCGCGATCGTCTTCAGCACTCGGCGGCAGGACGTTAGCGCGTGGGCGCGATCCTCGTTGCCCCCATCTTTCAGTCTCCGGTACGCGACTTGGAACTGATCCAGCGCCGGCGGCGAGATCGTCGTCAATTGATTGTCGACGTACGACCGCAAGCGGTTGAACGTCTCTGCCGTGGCTTCTCCGAACGTAAGCTCGTACTCAGTCTCGGTGAGGAACTCCCACAGTCGGTCTCGGATGCGGGCGAGCGAAGCCTCCAGCGGTGCGCGTGACTCGAAGATTCGCGCGCGAACCTGCCCCTGCTCGGCAACGTGCTTCCCGAGGTCGTAGGCGTGCATTCCTGGGGGTGGAGGAACGAGTGTGGCTTCTTCCTCCCGCCGCAGCGTCTGCACTAGGTCTTCGGTTTGTTGCACGCTGAGATAGTTCGCCTTGTTGCCGGGCAACATTCGTCGCCGGGTGTAGCTCCCGTACTCGACCTTGAAGATCCGCTCGGACTCGTCGGCAGGCAATGCCTTGAGAAGACGAGCGGCCAGCGTCTCGCGCACGTGCTCGGTCTTGTTCTCGAAGTCGTTCCCGATGTCCGACGACTCCAGCGACAGCCAGAACAGGGCAGCCGTGTCGCCGCGCAGTGATGCGATGCGCTGGCACCGTCGAGTGAGTGAGGCGATCGTCTCCGTTGAGTCATCAAAGCTGTCCAGTAGATGTTGGACGAGGGCGGAAGCGCGTTCGACGTCAGGCACGGGGAAAGGGTAAGCCCCTTCGACACCGCGACGAGGTAGCGGACGTCATCACAAACGATGGTTCATGACGGGCCCGGCGACGGATCGGCTATCGAACACGACGCGATCGAGTCGGCTTCAGGGGTCGGAGGTAACGTCGCCACCCTGAACACGACAACGCCGCGTATGGCTGACACGCTGTCGGCGGGGTCGTTGCACCTGCGCGTTGTCTCGCTCGATGACGCCGCGGATCTCCATGTGATCTTCTCTGACCCAGCAACCCACACGATCGGTGACGGACCGTTCACCGATGTCCGTATGACGAGCGAGTGGCTCGGTCGACGTCAGCAGCGGCGCGAGCAGTACGGCGGCACTTGGTACAGCGTGAGGCTCGCCGACGCACGATGATCGGCGCGGGCGGATTCTTGATCGGGAGAACTGGGCTCGAACCAGAGTTCTGCTTCGAGATCGATCGTCGGTTCCAACGCCGCGGACATGGCAAGGCTGTTGCCACCGCGGTCGTCGCGGAAGCGCATCGTGCGGGCTTTGCCAGGGTCTGGGCGACCGTCAGAACATGGAACGTGCCGTCCCTGCGTGCTTTAGCGGACGCAGGCTTCGCCCCGATCGCGTCGAGCCCGATCGGAAGGGCGATCTGGTGTATCTCTTCCACGACAGCCCATGCCTCGAGACGTTCGAAGCCTTATCAGGAACGGCAGCTGCGACTCGTCGGACCCCAAGCTGCACTCGCCGAGGGGCGTCGCAGATTTTGGCTTCCCCGTTCAATCGCAGCCGACCGACAGGGTCGGTCGGATCGTAGACAGGTCGGCTACCGAGACGCGATCATGACACGGAGCGAAACGAGAACGACGACACCGAGCGAAGCTGCGCACAGCGTTGCCGCCAGGTGATCCGCGGGTTCGATATCGGACTCGACCCGTACCGGTAGCCGATGGGCTATCGTGACGCAGCAACGTCTGCAAGGTTCGCGCGGACTGCAATGTTCGCTGGCGGCCCCGCTAGTCAGGGGCTACTCAGGGCGATCGCGCGATTCCGCACCACTGTGCCAGTGCGCGAACTTGAACGAATGTACGTTGCTCGTACGCTTAGCCTCATGGCTTCGATCCAGACTCCCACGCAGCAGCGCAACAGCTTCTCCGAAGGCTTCGCGCTCGGGTTGGTCCTCAACGGACGTTGGTCCTTGGCTTACGACAAGACCGCCATCGACCTCGCTGTCACCGGAGCCTTCCGAGACTGGTCCCACGCCACCTCCTTCCCGCAAGTCCGGACAGATCTGCGGGGCCTCGACGGGGTGCACGCGATGACGCGAGTCGACGAGCGTAAGCACACTTTCGCCTTCTACTGGGACAGGTCCGGTCCCGAGGTGCGGATCATCAGCCGCGACCCCGACTGGTCAGAGGAAGTCCCTGACGATGTCTCGTACGCTGTAGGGATCATCAGCGACTTCGTGCCACGTGTGGGGTGGCAGACCCTCGCCGCCTCATTCGTAACCCGTTTCGAGCGGTAGTACGGCGCCGCTGACTCAGCCCCGCTGAGCGGTGACATACGCGTATGCGCTAGGAGTTGGGGCACCATCCGCACTCGTGCCGACGTCAGCGGCCAAGCCGTAGCGCTGGATCTTGGTGCCGTCTGTTGCGCGTGGTAAGTTGCAGGTACGACGGGCCGGTTACCGGAACGTTGCCAGCCGAAGGCCCCGCATCGCGGGGCCTTCGTTCATTAGGGCAGCCAGGTGTGGCGGTGGCTTGTAACCGGCGCCACCTCGTTCCAGAGGCGCTCCTGTGTTGCTTGTGCCTTCGGGTGTGGGCTGCGTATGCGCTGGCTGCGGAAGTAGACGTACGTGGCGAGGTCGACGGCCTGGAGGCCGTCGGATCCCTTCGAGCTGGCGAAGTTGATCGGGGCCGAGATCCAGTTCAGTCGGGATGAGCGGTAGCCCGCGGTGCCGAACCGTTGGTAGCCGGCGAAGGCTCGCTGGTGTTCAGTCTGTGTCGCGATCTCGTCGGCGACCACGATGGTCTGTTCGGTTTGCTTGCGTCCGATCGTGTAATCCTCGATGCGTTCCAGCAGATGCCCGAGGGTCACGTCGTGTGGCGGGTCGGGATAGCTGTACCGCGCGTTGAGTCGGCCGACGTCGACGCCGCGGAAGAGGTATCGGATCCCGACCGATCGCGCGGCCCGGAGAGCGGTGAGGTAAATGCCAGCTGCTTCGCGGTGCTTCCCGCGCAGGCTCCGCCAGGGACCCTTCCCGCCCATGAGTTCGTGTCCGTGGAGCTCGGCGTCGGAGGGAGTCCCGTGGAGCTCAGCGGCAATGTTCCTGATCGCGTCGAATGCTGCCTCAACGCGGTCCCACTGTTCCTGGGTGCCGACCGCAGCTCCGATAAAGTAGAAGTCTTTGTCGTATGACTCGTCGACGTAGGCGATCAACACGGGTCTATCCTTCCTCGCGATCGTGCCACGCCGCACCGCGGTCGTGCTCTGTTCGTCAACGCGCGCATGTCATCGGCGGTTGTCCGGATGAATCCACTCGCGCGAGAGGGCCGTGAGTTCTTCGAGCGTGAGGGCGTAGCCGCTGCCGCCCAGCTGCGGCCGACGTCGTTCGCGAATCCGGCGGTACTCGGCCAGCATCCGCATGTACGTCTCGAGCATCGGGAAGTGCGAGTTGCCACCGTCGTGGCCTTCGACGAAGTCAGATTGCTCCTGCCAGCGCCCCTTGCTGACGAGGTACTGAACGTAGCTGCCCATCTTCCCCTCGAGATCATCATTGAAGTCGAAACCCCTGTACTGCAGGCTCGACATCACCTCCGCCGGCACCTCGGCGCCCTGCTTTTGAAGTTCGGAGGCGCTGTACCCGGCGATGCGGAACATGTCGAGGATGTCCATGACGCGTTGTGAATCACGCTTGCTGAGCTCGTTCGCGATGCCGGCAAACTCCACCCAGTACTCCTGAGTAAGACCAGCCTCGAGCACGTGCGCGCGCTCGAGCTGGTATTCCTTGTCCCCGTCGACGTCGTTCTCATTTTCCGGGAGCACTCTTCCAAGGATTCGGTGGAGCAGTGAAAGAACGTGCCGATCCTTCGGGCTCAGGGAGTCCGGTACGTATCCCCCGGGCTCTGGTTCGTCGCGGACGCTCACGACCGCCTCTCGGACCAGGTCGCGAACGAAGTCACTGAGTGTGACTCCGTCTTCCGCTGCTTGGCGGGCAGCAGCGTCTCGGATGTCGTCGTCGATCCGTAGGGTGATCGTTGCCATGCTAGTTCTCCGTAAGACGGTATGCGTTAAGCGTCTTACGGTAATGCACTCTGGGATCCTCGCAACTGAACGAAAGCGACCACAAGCGGATCGTTCGCCGGGCAGCGGCCGTCCGCCGGTTGGTTGGGAGTTCGTGTGTCGCGTATAGCCCGTCCGGTTTGATTCTCACGGAGCTGCCCTTAAAGCACGCGTTCGGGACGTCGGGGTGGGACTCGTTCAGCTCGGCAGGTTGTGTCTGAGGTCGTACCCTGTGTCGGCGAGGAGCTGCAGCCGGTTCCGGACTTCTTCGAGGGCGGCGTTGTCGTCGTCGTTGCGGAAGTCGGCGCGGAGGAGTGTGTTCGCGGTGATGATGTCGTCGGTGCGGTCGGTGTAGCCGGCTGCTGCTGCGGTGAGGAAGATGCTGGGGTCGGCTGGCCGAATCAGTTCGGTGCCGGAGAAGTCGACCGTGTCGGGCTCGAAGCCGAGCGCGGCCATGTCGAGCTCATTTTCAGCGAACGCGACCAGCCGATATGGCATCTCGCGCTTGCTGATTGCCGGGTAGCCGGGGCGGCCTGAAATGGCGCGACCGGAGATGCGGCAGCCGACACCTATGAGCCGTTCTGCCTGCTCGACGAGCGGCAGATCCGACGTCCAACGCGTCCTGACGCCGCCCGGTCCCGGATAACAGGCGATCGCGAAGTCCACCAGCCCACCCACCTGCCGTGACTCCCACCCGATCGGGGTGCGGTGCACGCGTTTGCCGAGTCGTGCGAGCGCGTCATCCACCTGCCCGGGCGTGAGCCCGGCGTGCACCAGGTCGTCGAAGGTGGAGCCGTTGACGGCGAGCATCCGCGCGACGGCGAAGGTAACGTAGATCGGTGCGGCGTCCTTCCACCGTTCCTTCGTCCCGAGTACCTGCTTGCCGTCGATCCAGACGCGGCGCCGGTCGACGTCGACCAGCAGCACCGTGTCGGTCTGTTCCGCGAGCGCGATCTGCGTTGACGTCACGGTGCGCGGCGCCAGGAGCAGCAAGTCTGCGTCCACGACTGGTTCGCTGCGGGGGTTCTGGGTGAGAGTCGGGAAGCGTGCGCGGCGGCCGTCGGCGAGGCGGATCGTGTCGTGCGTCTCCACGACTGCGGCGAGCCCGGCGAGTTTGAGGACGGCGAGGGCGTCGGTGAGGTCGGTGGTGTCGCCGAGCCCGTACGGCATCGTGATCTGCGGCCGACCGGAGTACGCGGCAGCGACCCATTTAAGTCCGGGCCCCATCAGCTGCGTTCTTCCGGGGTGTCGGGTCGGATGAGGGCCATGAGCCAGCCTGCTTCGGTGAGGAAGGGCTCCCACCCGTCGCGGGTGTCACCTGCTGCTGGTTCGCACCGGTAGCCGGAGCCACCGCCGTCGCTGCGGACGATGATCTGCCGGAGTTCGGAGCTGGTCGGGTCGCGGAAGTACATGTGTCCGTGTGTTCCAGCGAGGTCGAAGGCGACGTTGAGTAGGAACAGGTCCGGGCGGCTGGCGGCGCTCACCATTCACGTCCCCGGAACAGGGCGATGACGGTCTCGAGCGGGCGCCCTTCCCGGATCCATTGCAACGGCGTCAGGGCGCGGTCGTCGATGTTGAGGTGGGTGCGGGGTGTGGTGATGAACTCGGTCATCGCTGCCGCGTCCAGCAGCGGCTGCGGTGCCGCCGCATACAGCACTGCAAGTCCGGGCAGCAGGGCGGAGGGGTCGCCGAACTCGGGGAGGGCGGGTCGGATGAGTTGCCAGTCGGGGATGCGTTCTTCGCCCTCGAGGTCGAAGCTCAGTAGCCGGTTCGACCCGAACAGCTCACCGATCTCATCGATGCTGATCTGGAGGGCGGCGGCGGCTTCTGCTTCGGTGAGGGTCGAGTCGAGGAGATGTCGGCGGATGCGGGCCTGCGTTGCTTGCCACCAGTCCTCGGGTACGTCGGCTGTGTTGACGGCACTGTGTCCGGGTGCGCGTGGGATCTGTCGGCCGTTGTCGGCGTAGGCGCTGAGCTGCTCCGGGGTGACCTCCCCGCGGGCGTACGTCCACAGCTGCGACTGCCAGGGCATGTCGTCCGGGAACCCTTCGAGGTACCCGGAGTGGATGACCGCCCGCACGGCTTGCTCGCGTCGGGCGATTTCGGAGGCGGGGATGAGGAGGGTCTGGACGATGCGGTTCGCTTCCCGCGTCGCGGGCACGGCCAGATCCGACAGGACCGTGTTGGTCTTATCGAAGAGCTCGTACCCGGGCTCGACGTCGATGGGGCGGACGAGGATCTGCGCCAGGTGGGCGTTCGGGTTGTCGGTGTCCTCGAGGAGGACGTGACCCCAGAGGATCCGGTCGTTCGAGAGGTGCATGGACAGCAAACGCATCATCAGCGGGTACCTCGAAGAAGTTGGGAGCGGTGCGGGGTGGGTCAGGACTGGTCGGGGTC
>NZ_QKSK01000010.1:0-112026 GCF_003234145.1 Curtobacterium sp. MCPF17_011 | reverse complement strand
ATCACGTCACGGCGGAACTCTTCCGGATACGCCTTCACCATGGCGCACATCCTTCCAGCAGGAGCCAATGCCCCTACCTGTCAGGAGTCAACCAAACCTGCAGCAGTCCCCCGCGAGGTCACCGAGAGGTGAGTTCCGGGTACGAACGAGGCCGCGCAGCTTGAGCTCATCGAGGATCGCGACGTAGCTCGCGAGCAGCTCGCGAACCGACAGGTCCGCAGGGTTGAAAGGCGGACGAGGCAGCGGAGAAACGTCGGGCATAGCCGCAGCCTACGTGCGGGTAGCGCCGACCCCGGATCGAGATTCAGGCCGAGCAGAACCTTTGCAGCTGAAGCCGCGCTGGAAGTCAGAAACGAGGTCTGCGCGCTCCTCGAGGCCGTGCCAGGGGGTGGGCGGTGCCAACCTGCGCGGCGTCGGCAAGTTCGACATGGTGTGCGTTCCAGGGGCCGGAGTCTCAACTACTTCGAGAGAAGTCTCATCTGGGTTGAGAAACGACAACAGCAGTGGGGGACCGGAGAGAGCGAGTGACGGGAATCGAACCCGCGCTACCAGCTTGGGAAGCTGGAGTTCTACCATTGAACTACACTCGCGCATCCCGTCGAACGGGACCGCACCAGCCTAGCGGAACTTCCGCCGGGTGCCAGCCGCACCTCCGTGGCGGACACACGCCGGGCCTCCCGTCCGCCCCTGTCTCTCCGCTGTGAGCCGCGCTCTCCGACGGACACCGCCAGGAGCCCGTGTGTACCGTCCGAGGAGATCACCGAGCTCGTACGACCGACCCGAGGAGGAACCGGAATGGTCCGACATCCCCTCATCGACGACGTGGTCGGCCCGGCCATCGTGGTGGACTCCAGTGCCCCCGTGGTGTGGCTCACCGACTCCCTCGACTCCCTGCTGCGCCGCGCCGAGGTGGCCGGGCGCACGGTCGTCCTGCGGACCGGGCCGGAGGCTGCGCTCACCCCCGCACTGCGGCACGCGCTGGGTGCGCACGGCGCCGCATGGGCGGTCCGCGGACCCGACGGCGCCCTGCGAGACGGGCGCACCGGTGTGCCGGCGGCCGGCGTGGAGGACTTCGTCACGCGCGGCTCGGAGCTCCTCGGTGAGCCCTCGCCGGAGCACCGTGACGCCGTCGGCTCGGTCCGGCAGATCAGCATCGACCTGACCCTGCGGCACCACGACGAGCGGACCGTCGACATCGGCTCCGCGATCGAGGCGCTGTGCGCGACGGTCGGCACGTGCCCGACACGGTGGGGCACGTCCGAACCGCTCACCTCGGCGTGGGACCGCTGGGTCGTGACGCAGTACGCGATGCACGAGTCGCCGGGCATCAGCACCTCGTACGCGATCGGCGACGGCTTCGCTGCGACGATGACCGCGCACCTGACCGACGGGGTCGTCGTCGAGACGATGTCCGCGGTCCTCACGGTGCCCGAGAGCGGCGCGGACCCGCAGCTCGCGTCGCGCCTGCTCGATGCCGTGCACCGCGTCGCCGGTGACGTGGAGCCCGTGTTCGGTGTCGTCATGCAGCGCCGTGGGGACGCGGACCACCTGGTGCGCGCGGTCGCCTACGGCGAGCCCGAACCGCTCGCGGTCATCGTCGGACCCGAGGCCACACGCTTCCTGGACCGCCGCGGCGAGTGGCCGCCGGTCCGCACCACCACCGACACGTTCGCGGGCGAGGTCGGCGAGGGCCTGGTCGTCCGGTTCGAGGACGGCTGGACCGCGCTCGAGTCGTTCCTCGACCGCATCGACGAGGACCGGTTCCTGCAGCTCGTCGGGGGTGGGCCGCTCGACCCGGCCTCCGACGACGGCGCACTCGGGCCGCACGCCATGCACCACGGTGGGCAGGGGTCCCAGGGTGCCGCGTGACGTGACCCTCCTCTGTCGCGGTGAGGTGCAGGTCCGCGACGTCGCCGAGGCGCTGCTGCTCCACGACGACGCGTGGGGTGTCCGGGCGCTCGACGACGGACCGATGATGCAGGTCTGCCGTGACGCCACGCACCCGGTCATCACGGTGCTCGGAGTGCGTCGGGTCGACGAACTCGGCGAGGTCACGCGGCTCCTGCCCGACGCCCCGGCGCTCTCGGTGCCGCTGTGGTGGGTCGACACGGTGACGCCCTTCGACGCGGACGGCGAGCGCGGGGTGACGGCGGCGCTGGAGGCGTCGCTCGACCTGGACGCCGTGTGCATCGTGCACGGGGACTGACGCCGGGTCTTCGCAGCGTCCGTTGACCGCTCCGGCCGGATTCAGACGCAGCGGGCGCGCATCCGCCGTGCCGCCGCGCAGAGGACCGGGACGTCGGTCCGAGCCGTGCCGAGCAGCACCGACGCGGGTGTCCCGGCGGGTCGGCGGGTCAGTCGTCCGGCGAGCGCCGACACGTGCGCCCACGGCACGGCGGGTTCGTGCGCGGTCATCATCGGCGGGAGCTGCTGGACCGCCGAGGCGATGTCGACCAGGCACATCCGGACGGCGTCGTGCACGAGCGCCTCGGGCAGGGCCGGGTCGGCGACGTAGGTGCGGATCCGGTCACAGGACGCGATGACGTCGTCCAGGGACTGCGCGACGGGCGTCGTCACAGCGGGACCGTCCGGTCGAGCAGCTCGTCCGACAGGGCATCGGCGGCCAAGACCTCGACGCGCACGCCGAGCAGCTCCTCCGCGTCGTCCTGCATGCGCATCAGCGAGAACATGCCGGTGGGCGGTGCCAGGTCCACGACGAGTTCGACGTCCGCGGGCCAGTCGTCCGCGCCCTGCGCTCCCGAGGTGCCGACGAGCTGCCGGACGGCGACTGCGCCGTGCCGTTCGAGGATCGAGCGGAGTTCGTCACGGTGCCGGGCGACGAGTTCGCGCAGGGGGAGTGGCTCGGCGACGGGTTGCAGGTCGATGGCGGTGCGGAACCCCGCGGCGAGCAGGAGCCGCTGGAGCGCCGCGAGCGAGGGTTCGCGTCGGCCGTTCTCGTAGGTGCTGATCACGCTCTGGGTGACGCCGGCCCGTCGGGCGAGTTGCACCTGCGTCAGGTCGGCCCGGAGCCGGGCCTCGCGGATGATCGCTGCGGCGGAGAGCGTCGTCGTCGACGCGCGAGCGTGTCCTGGCGGCATGTGCGCAACGATACACAGGATTCCGTATTCCGGTTCTGCGGTGGGGATCGATGGTCCGCCGCCCCGACGGAGGCTCGTTCAGCGCGGCTGGGACACGTCCGCTCGGTGGAAGTTCAGTGCCGACCGCGACGCCGTCGGTCCGCGCTGCCCCTGGTAGCGCGACTGGTAGTCGGCGGACCCGTAGGGTTTCTCGGCCGGGCTCGACAGCTGGAAGAAGCAGAGTTGGCCGATCTTCATCCCCGGCCAGAGCTTGATCGGCAGGGTCGCGACGTTCGACAGCTCGAGGGTCACGTGTCCGGAGAAGCCCGGGTCGATGAACCCGGCGGTGGAGTGGGTGAGCAGCCCGAGACGGCCGAGCGAGCTCTTGCCCTCGAGCCGTGCCGCGATGTCGTCCGGTAGCGTGACGACCTCGAACGTCGACCCGAGCACGAACTCGCCCGGGTGCAGCACGAACGCCTCGTCCGGGTCGGTCTCGACCAGACGGGTCAGGTCGGGCTGGTCCACCGCGGGGTCGATGTGCGGGTACTTGTGGTTGTCGAACAGCCGGAAGTACTTGTCCAGCCGGACGTCGATGCTCGACGGCTGCACGAGTGCGGGGTCGTACGGGTCGAGGCCGATCCGGCCCTGGTCGAGCTGGGCGGTGATGTCGCGGTCGGAGAGCAGCACGCTGGAAGCCTAGTCGCCGGCCCGCGCACCGTCAGGAGTCGAACCCGTCCAGGACCCAGTCGTCGGTCGGCAGGGTGCGGTCCTGCCAGCGCATCCGGACCGCGCCGTCGTCGACCAGGTGGGAGTCGGGGTGGCCGGTCCGGAGCTGACAGCGGTGCCCGTGCAACATCCGCGGGCAGCGGTCCTGGTCCGGACCGGCGGAACCACGGCGGCCGACGACGGATCCGGCCAGGCGGGCGGCGACGCGGCGCAGACGAGCTCGGCTGGTACGCCGCAGGCTGACGCGGCGGGCGACGGGCCGGGCGGCGGGCGAGAGGGGAAGTGGTGTGCGCACGGGAGACTCCAGCTGTTCGCAGTGATGCGAATGAACGAGCGGCCGGGGTCTGGGGCTACCGAGATGAACGCTAGTCGAGCCCACCTCGGAGTGGGTGGAGTCCGCGCGACTAGGCTGAAGTCGTCCGCTTCAGCACCCAGCCCCCGCGCTGCAGCCACCCCCAGCAGGAGCGAAGATGACCACGACGACGACCTCCACCTCGACCACCACGCGCGGCACGTGCTGCCCGACGCGGTGTCGGCGATGATCTCCTTCGCCGACGCTGCCCGTCGCCTCCAGCACGGTGAGGACGGAGCGATCGCCAGCACGTTCGTCGACGTGCTGCCGATCCAGGCTGCAGCGCTGTCGACGCTCGGACCGCCGTTCGGCAGCGCGGTCTTCTCCGCTTCGGATCGACGTGCCGCAGAGTCGGACGAGCAGCAGGTGCTCCTCGGTGAAGGCCCTGGGTGGTCCGCGCTGCGGTACCGGGAGCCTGTCCTCGCGTACGACCTCAGCGGACCCACCGGGGACGACTGGCCGTCGACCCGAGCTGCACTCCGGCAGACCGGCTGGGCGGGACTGCTGTCGTTCCCCCTGTCCGTCGGGACGTTCGACCTCGGGGCCGTGACGCTCTACCGCGCGGACACCGGCCCGCTGGCACCGGCCGAACTCGACGAGGCGAAGCTCCTCGCCCACCTGGCCGCGCTGCGGATGCTGTCCTCGGCCGTCCGCGACGTCGAAGCCGGACGGACCCCGACGTCCGTCTCGGTGGCGCAGCCCTCCGGCCGCCACGTGCACCAGGCGACGGGGATGGTGGTGGCCCAGCTGGACCTGACCGCCGAGGACGCGCTCCTGGTCCTCCGCGCCCGGGCGTTCGCCGACGGGCTGCCGCTCCACGCCGTCGCCGAAGCCGTCATCGAGCGGCGCATCGACTTCCGAGACCCACGCACAACCGATCCCGTACGGAAAGAAGACCGCTGATGACGCAGAGCAGAGAGCAACGCCTCGTCGACACGTTCGTCACGCTCGCCGACACCCTCGTCGACGACTACGACGTCATCGAGCTGCTCCAGCTGCTCGTGGGGAAGGCAGCTGACCTCTTCGACGTCAGCGCTGCAGGGATCATGCTCGCGACCCGGACGGACGAACTCGAGTTGGTCGCCTCCACCAGCGAGCGGAGCAACCTCGTCGGCATCATGCAGCTCGACGCCGGCGAAGGCCCCTGCATCGAGGCCTACCGCACCGGCAAGGTCGTCACCGTGGGCAGCCCCGCCGAGTTGGCCGAGCGGTGGCCGGCCTTCGCGGCGGCGTCGAAGCTGTTCGGCTACGCGTCGGTGCACGCCATCCCGCTCCGTCTGCGGAACGAGACGCTCGGTTCGATGAACCTCTACCGCGAGCAGCCTGGTGCACTGGGCGAGGACGACATCGTCGCCGCCCAGGCGCTCACCGACGTGGCGACCATCAGCATCCTGCAGCAGCGTGGCCTCGAGCAGGCCACGATCGCGCGCACGCAGCTCCAGCGGGCGCTCGACAGCCGGGTGGTCATCGAGCAGGCCAAGGGGTTCCTCGCGCAGACGCACGAGGTCGACATGGACGAGGCGTTCGCCCTGCTCCGGTCCTACGCGCGGTCCCACCAGACGCCACTCGCCGACACCGCACGGCAGGTCGTCGAGCGGACCCTCTCGATCTGAGGGGCAGCGGGGCCGACCGTCAGGCGAACTCGCGCAGGTCGGCCCCGCGCTGGACGACGTCCTCGGCGACGTCGCGCAAGCCGCGACCGGTCCGCCCCGCACCGTCCCGGAGGACGCGGAAGGCCTCGTCGATCTGCACGTCGCGCCGGTAGGCCAGCGCGCCCTTGGCCTGCTCGAGCAGCACCCGAGCCTCGAGGGCGTCGGCGATCTGCGCATCGAGGGAGCGCTGCATCCCCTCAGCGCGGTGTCGGACCAGGGCAGCGGACGCCGCGTCGGCGAGCAGCTGGATCACCACGACGTCACCGTCGTCGTGTCCCCGGTCGTGGTCGGCGAAGACGCACAGCGAACCGATGGTCGCGGTCCGCAGCCGCACCGGTTCGGCGAACGTGCCGACCAGCCCGCGCTCGCGCATGACCTGCGTGAACGTCGGCCACTCGGCTGCCTTCGCGGTGACGTCCGGCACGTCGACCGTCGCGCCGGTCCGGAAGCAGTCCAGGCAGGAGCCCTCGTTCGTACCGAGCTGGGCCTCCTCGGCCTCGATGCTGCGCTCGCTCGTGGAGGCGATGACGTGCAGCGCACCGGACTGGTCGGCGAGGACGATGCCGGCTTCGGTGGCGGCGGTCCAGTGGACACAGGCGTCCACGACGCGGGTCATCGCGTCGAGGACGTCGAGGGCAGGGTCGAGAACGGATCCCACCACTTCGAGCAGGTGGTCGAACCGGTCCTGGTCATCGCGCTGCGCCGTCGTCGTCACGCCGCCCAGGCTACGGCGACGGACCAGGGACGTCGCCCAGCATCCGACGGCACCGGTCGGCACCGACCATCCCGCTGGTCACCGGAGGTGCTGGATCCGTCGGCCGCCGGGCGACCGCATCCACATGGTGGGTCCAGAGGGGCGCGCCTACGATGGAGCGTCCGCGGACCGCGGACGGAACCGACCCGAGACAGGTATGGCCGTCACGTCACCCCAGCCCCACCCGGACGCCGCCGATCGCCCGGACGCCGTCACCCGCCCTGGAGGCCCGGCATCGGACCACGCGCCCGTCACCACGCGCACGTCCACCGTCGCGACCGTCCTCGCCATCGCCCTGCCCCTCGCGGTGGCCTGTGCGGTCCTCGGGATGACGATCACGGGCGCGTTCACCGCCGACCAGCAGCTGGAGTCCGCCGGCGACCTGGTGCAGTTCGGCCTGGTCGCCGCCCGCGGCGTGCACGACGGCGTCGCCGCGCTGACGGTCGGTCTGCTCATCGTGGCCGCGTTCGCCCTGCCGGCGCAGAAAGCCGACCACGGGGCGATGTCCTCGGTGCAACACCGGGCAGCGCGCTGGGCCGCGATCGCCGGGTCGGTGTGGTTCCTGGCCGCCGTCGCCGGCATCGTGCTCACCGGCGCGAACACCCTCGGTGTCCCGCTGACGAGCCCGGTCTTCGCCCGCAACTTCCTGCTCTTCGCGTTCCAGGTCGAGATCGGCCAGTCGCTCGTCGTCTCCGCCGCCGCGATCCTCGTGACGACGGTGCTCGCCGCGCTCGCCACCCGGGCGACGACCCTGGCGTTCGCCACCGTCGCCGCGCTCTTCGCCCTGCTGCCCCTCGCCCTGTCCGGGCACGCGGCCGGGTCGCTCGAGCACGCCAACGCGGTGAACTCGCTCGCGGTGCACCTGGTCGGGGTGTGCGTCTGGGCCGGTGGCCTCGTCGCCGTCGTGCTGCTCCGCACCCGGATGAAGGGCGCCACGGGGCGAGTCGTCGCCCGCTACTCGACGCTCGCGGGGTGGGCGTTCGGCGCGGTGGCGTTCTCCGGCATCGTGAACGCGCAACTCCGCCTCACCGGGCCGCTCGACCTGGTCACGACGCCGTACGGGTGGCTCATCACGACCAAGGCCACGATCCTGGTCCTGCTCGGCGTCGCTGGCGTCGTGCAGCGCCGGAAGCTCGTGCCGGGCCTGCTCCGGGCACCCACCGACCGACGCCTGTTCGTCCGGTTCGCGCTCGCCGAGATCGTCTTCATGGCCGTCGCGATCGGCGTCTCGGTCGCGGTGTCCCGCAGTCAGCCGCCGATCCCGCAGACGCCGGAGACCGGGGCGGACACCCGCTCGGGCCTCATCGGCTACCCGTACCCGCCGGCCCAGACCATGCAGACCTACCTGTCGCACTGGCACATCGACTGGATGTGGCTCGCGCTCGCCCTCGTCGGTGCCGCCTGGTACCTGTGGAGCGTCCGGAAGCTCCGGCAGCGCGGCGACTCGTGGCCGGTCGGTCGGACCATCGCCTGGCTCATCGGCTGCGCGGTCTTCATCTGGACGACCTCCGGCGGCCCGGCCGTCTACGGCATGATCCACTTCTCGTCGCACATGGTCCAGCACATGCTGCTCATGATGTTCGTGCCGCTGCCGCTGGTCCTCGGCGGTCCGGTGCTGTTGGCGCTCCGCACCCTGCCCGTCCGGAACGACGGTTCCCGAGGTGCCCGCGAGTGGCTGATGCTGTTCGTGCACTCGCGCTGGATGCAGTTCCTCGGCAAGCCCGCCGTCGCCGGCGTCATCTTCGCCGGGTCGCTCGTGGTGTTCTACTTCACACCGGCGTTCGAGTACTCGATGCAGTCCCACGAGTGGCACGTCGTGATGATCGTGCACTTCGTGCTCAGCGGGTACCTGTTCTTCTGGGTGTTCGTGGGCATCGACCCGGGACCGCAGCGCCCCCAGTACCCGATCCTCATCATCGCGCTGCTCGCGACGCTGGCGTTCCACGCGTTCTTCGGTGTGGCCGTGATGACCTCGCAGTCGGTGTACGCGATCGACTGGTTCCACGCGCTCGGGCAGAGGAACGACCGCGCGCTGCTCGACGACCAGCACGTCGGCGGTGGCATCGCCTGGGGCGCGTCCGAGCTGCCGATGGTCTTCGTGGCGCTGCTCGTCGTGCGGAACTGGGTGCGCTCCGACGAGCGCATCGCCAAGCGCAAGGACCGACAGGCCGAGCGCGACGGGGACGCCGAGCTCAAGGCGTACAACGAGCGTCTGTCCGCCATGCAGCGCCGGGACTGAGGCGAGGTTCCCGAGCGGAGCATGATGGTCGCGTGACCTTCGGCGACTACCAGAACCAGATCCACCTCCGCGGCCTGCAGGGCGTCGTGTCCCGGTTCCCGGTCGCGGCCGCGGACCTCGAGGCCGCCGCGGCGGCAGCGATGGCACCTTCGGTGTGGACCTACGTCGCCAGCGGCGCGGGCGACGAACGCACACAGCGTGCCAACGTCGCCGCGTTCGAGCGCCGCGGCATCGTGCCGCGCATGCTCGTGGGTGCGTCCGACCGGGACCTCTCGGTCGACCTGTTCGGGATGCACCTGCCCTCGCCGCTCTTCCTCGCTCCCGTGGGCGTGCTGGGGGTCGCGGCGCAGGACGGCCACGGCGACCTCGCGACGGCCCGCGCCTCCGCCCGCACCGGCGTGCCGATGGTCGCGTCGACCCTGTCGGAGGACCCGCTCGAAGCCGTCCGGGAGGCTCAGGGCGACACCCCGGGCATGTTCCAGCTCTACACACCCACTGACCGCGACCTCGCGGCGAACCTGGTGCGGCGGGCCGAGGACGCGGGCTACGCCGCCGTCGTGGTGACGCTCGACACCTGGGTCACGGGCTGGCGCCCCCGCGACCTGCAGACCGCGAACTTCCCGCAGCTGCGGGGTGCCGCGCTCGCCAACTACCTCAGCGACCCGGCCTTCCTCGCCGGCGTCCCCGTTCCCACGGACCCGCGGTCGGTCATCGAGCACTGGACCCGGGTCTTCGGCAACCCGCTGCGGTGGGAGGACCTCGCCTGGCTGCGCGGGCTCACCGACCTGCCCCTCGTCCTCAAGGGCATCTGCGCCGCCGACGACGCGCGGCGGGCGGTCGACGCCGGGGTCGACGGCGTGTACGTGTCGAACCACGGCGGACGTCAGGCGAACGGGGTGCCGGCGATCGACCTCCTGCCCGAGGTGGTCGCCGCCGTCGGTGACGATGCTCCGGTGTTGTTCGACTCGGGCGTCCGGTCCGGTACCGACGTGGTGACGGCACTCGCCCTGGGAGCGACGGCCGTCGGGCTCGGGCGTCCGTACGTGCACGGGCTCGCCCTCGGCGGGACCGACGGCGTCGAGCACGTCGTGCGCTCGGTCCTGGCCGAGGCGGACCTGCTCATGGCGGTCAACGGGTTCTCGGACCTCGCCGCCCTGCGGACGGCCGACGTCCGGAGCATCCCGGCCTGGTGACGGTCGGCGAGCGACGGTCGGCGGTGAGGATCGGGTGGTCGGGTGGAACCATCCGGGTGCTGCCGGACACTCCAGGACATGAGAACCGGAAGCGGCGACGACGCCGAGGACTGGGCGACAGCGGGCCGCGGTGACGGCGAGGCCTACGGCCGCGTCTTCGACCGCCACCGTGACCGCGTGCACCGGCACGCCCTCCGGCTGGTGCCGCCCGAGGTGGACGTCGACGACGTCGTCGCGGTCGTGTTCCTCGAGGCGTGGCGTCGTCGGCGGAGCGCACGGCTCGTCGACGGCGACCTGCTGCCGTGGCTGCTCGTCACCGCGACGAACGTCGCGCGCAACGCCACCCGCGCGACGATGCGGTACCGGCGACTGCTCGCGACGCTGCCACCCGCCGATCACGCTCCCGACCCCGCCGACCGGCACGACGACGGTGCCGCGGTCGCCGCGTTCCGGACGCTCTCGGCGGCCGATCAGCAGGTCCTCGCGCTCTGTGTCATCGCCGGGCACCGTGAGGCCGAGGCGGCCGAGGTGCTCGGCGTGCCGATCGGGACCGTGAAGTCCCGTCTCTCCCGAGCCCGGAAGCGCCTCGGTGCGCAGTTCGCCGAGCAGACAGCAGTGCCGGCCGCTCCGCCGACCGCACCCACCACGACCGCACCGTCCACCACCGGAGGAGCACGATGACCGAGACGACCCGAGACCGCGCCCTCCGTGCCCTGCTCGTCGACCGCGTGGACCGGTCCGTGCGACGACGACGCTGGCTCGTCCCCACGATCGGCATCGGTGCGTTCGTCGTCGCCGGGTCGCTCACCGCCGGTGCCCTCGTCAGCACCGGGCTGCTGCAGCAGTCGCTCACCACGGAGGACGCGTCCGCCCTCGTCGCCACCGGGGCCGCCGGGGACGTGATGCTGCTGGGGTCGCCTGTGGTCCGTGTCGCCGACGGCCCGACGACACTGACGTTGCCCGGGCGGCCCTCCGGAGCGCGTGCCGTCGCCATCGGCCTGCAGTGCGCGCCGGACGGCACCGCCGCCGTCACCGTCGGGACGAGCAGCGACGACCGCGGTGACCCGGCCACGGCGGACTGCGGGACCTCGGTCACCGTGCCCGTCCGATCGGCAGCGGGGGACCGGCCGACCGTCCGGGTCGACCACGACGGCGGACCGATGACCGTCTGGGCTGCGTGGGCCCGTCCCGATCCGGTCCCTGGGCCGTCGCCCGAACAGCGGGACGCGCTCGAGGACGGCGTCGTCACCCGCTCGGAGTACGTCGCGGCGGTCGACCGGTACGTCGGCTGCATGCGTGCGTCCGGGCATCCGGTGAGCCTCGGGACCGCGCAGCCCGTGCTCTTCTCGCTCGCGATCACGTCCGACGCCGAACACGCCCACGCCCGCTGCGCTGCGGCCGAGCTCACCGAGGTGGACTCGACGTGGCAGGCCGAGCACCCGCAGGCGGTGTCCGACGACACGGTCGGGGCGGCGACCTACGACCCGGCCGCCGATCCCCGCTACGCCGTGTAGGCGGGGGCACGCGCGCGGTGGACGGCACCGGCCTGGAGGCGCGGGGCGGGCCTCCGGGCCGGGTCACCACAGGGGAGCTCGCCGGGGACGATGGAAGGGCCCCGCCGCTGACGCGACGGGGCCCTTCCTGCTGTGCCGGGGAGACTCAGCCCTTCTTGGCGAGTGCCTCGAGCGTGTCGTCGTTCGCGTACGCCTCGACCGCGTTGTCCTTGGTGACGAGGACCGGGGTCAGCTCGACGGTCGGGACGATCTTCTTGCCGTTGTCGTTGTTCTTGTCCTTCACGGTCTCCGGCTTCTTGCCGGCGGCCAGGTCGGACACCAGGTCGATCGCGGCCTGGGCCTCGTCGGTGGTGTTCTTGTAGATGGTCGAGTACTGCGTGCCCTGCATGATGAGCGGGATCGACGCGGTCTCGGAGTCCTGACCGGTGACGACGGGGTTCTCCTTGCCGGCGGCCTTGGTCGCGGTGAGGATCGCACGGGCGAGCGTGTCGTTCGGCGAGAGGACGCCGTCGAGCTCGGTGTCACCCGTGTAGTACTGCGCCAGGAGGTCCGTCATGCGCGACTGGGCCTTCTGCGCGAGCCAGCCCTGCGTGTTCACCTTGGCGAACGTGGTCTGACCCGAGGTGACCTTCAGCGTGCCGTCGTCGATCTTCGGCTGGAGGACGTCCATGGCACCGTTGAAGAACACGGTGGCGTTGGCGTCGTCAGCGGAACCGGCGAAGAGCTCGACGTTGTAGGGCTTGTCGCCCTTCTTCTCCTCGAGACCCTTCAGGAGCGCCTGTGCCTGGAGCTGGCCGACCTTGAAGTTGTTGAACGCGACGTAGTAGTCGACGTTCTCGGTGTTCAGGATGTTGCGGTCCCAGGCGATGACGGTCGCACCAGCGGCCTTGGCGGCCTTCACCTGCGAGCCGAGCTGCGAACCGTCGGCCGCACCGATGATGACGGCCTTGGCACCCTTGGTGACCATGCCCGAGATCTGCGACTGCTGGTCCGGCACGGGGCTGCCGGCGTTCGCGTACTGGATGTCGGCCTTGAATCCGGCCTTCTCGATCGACTTCTTGAACGCGGCGCCCGCGAGGACCCAGTTCTGCGAGGTCTTGGCGGGGAGGGCGACACCGATGAGGTCGCCCTTCTTGATGGTCGAGCTGGAGCCGGAGCCCGAACCCGAGCCGGAGCCGTCCGTGTTGCCACGGGCCGAGCAGCCGCTGAGGGCGAGGCCCGCGATGAGCGCCAGGCTGACGCCGGCGACGATCTTCTTGCGCATGTGATTGCTTTCTCTTCGTTGAGGAGTTGGGGCCGGAGCCCCGCTGTGGTGGATGGGTCGTACCGGGTCCCGGCGGTCGGTCGCCCGACCGCCGGGGTCCCGAGCTAGGGGAGGTTGACCTTGTCTGGCTGGTCCGCGATCGATCGCGGCTGCTCCGCGGCGATCGTGTTGGCTTCGGTGTCCTTCCGCTGGAACTGTCGCATCATGCCGCCGATCAGGGACGGACGGCCCTGCGACTTCGAGTAGACGTCGAAGGCGACGGCGACGAGCAGGACCAGACCGCGGATGATCTGCACCTTGTTCGACTCGAGGCCCATGAGCTGCAGGCCGTTGGACAGCAGCGCCATCACGAGACCACCGATGATCGAGCCGGAGATCGTGCCGACACCACCGGCGACGGCGGCGCCACCGACGAACACCGCGGCGATCGCGTCGAGCTCCCAGCCGGTGCCGTCCGCGGGGCCCGAGGCGCCCGAGTAGCCGACGAACACCATGCCGGCGATCGCGGCGAGGACCGACATGTTCATCATGACGAAGAAGTTGACCTTCCTCGCAGAGACACCGGACAGGACCGCGGCGTTGGCGTTGCCACCGACGGCGTAGACCTGGCGACCGAAGATGGTGTTCTTCGTGACGAAGCCGTAGATGATCGTCAGCACGCCGAGGATGATCGCGACGACCGGGACCGAGGTACCGACCGGACCGGCGGCGAACAGGTAGGTGGCGAAGACGGTGACGGCGACCAGGACGCCGGTGCGGACGATCGAGACCCACAGCGGCGGGACCTCGGCCTGCATCTTCTTGCGGCGGGCACGGCCGCGGGCCTCGATGATGATCAGGGCGACGATGGTCGCGAGCCCGATGAGCAGGGTGCCGTTGCTGAACCCGAAGTCCGGACCGAAGTCACCGAGGAACCCGGCGCCGATCGGCGTGTAGGCGTCCGGGACGGGGACCGAGGTGGACGAACCGATGATCTGGTTCGCGCCGCGGAAGATGAGCTGGCCGGCGAGCGTCACGATGAAGGCCGGGACCTTCACGAACGCGACCCAGAAGCCCTGCCAGGCACCGATGAGCGCACCGACGGCGAGGCCGAGGATGATCGCGGCCCAGACCGGGAAGTGCCAGACCGACATGGACTGCGCCACGACGATGCCGACGACCGCCGCGACCGAACCGACCGACAGGTCGATGTGGCCGGCGATGATCACCATGACCATCCCCAGCGCCAGGATCAGGATGTAGGAGTACTGCAGGAACAGGTTGATCACGTTCGTGGGCTCGAGGATGAGCCCGTTCGTCGTGATCGAGAAGAAGATCAGGATCGCGATGAGCGCGATGATCATGCCGTACTGGCCGATGGAGTTGCCCTTGCCGAAGAGCAGCTTCAGGTTGTTCATGAGACGGTGGCGCCCTTCCGCGCGGACGTCATGCTGCGCATGAGCGTTTCTGGATCGGCCTGGTCGGCCGGGAGGTCAGCAGTGATCTGCCCCTCGAAGATGGTGTAGATGCGGTCGGAGAGACCGAGGAGCTCCGGGAGCTCGGACGAGATGAGGATGATGCCCTTCCCCTCGGCCGCGAGCTGCTGGATGATCCCGTAGATCTCGAACTTCGCGCCGACGTCGATGCCGCGGGTGGGCTCGTCGAGGATCAGCAGGTCGGGGTCGGTGAACATCCACTTCGACAGGACGACCTTCTGCTGGTTCCCACCGGAGAGCTTGCCGACGTTGTCCTCGACGCTCGGCACCTTGGTGCGGAGGAGCTTCCGGTACTTCTCGGCGACCGAGTACTCCTCGAGGGAGTCGACGACGCCGCCCTTGGCGATCTTCTTGAGGTCCGCCGCGACCGTCGAGCGCTTCACGGTGTCGAGCAGGTTCAGCCCGAGGGCCTTGCGGTCCTCCGACACGTAGCCGAGGCCGTTGTTGATCGCCTGCTGGACGTTGGTGACCTTGATCTCCTGGCCGTCCTTGATGATCTGCCCGTCGAGCCAGGTGCCGTAGGAGCGACCGAACAGGCTCATCGCCAACTCGGTGCGCCCGGCACCCATCAAGCCGGCGAAGCCGACGATCTCACCCCGGCGGACGTGGAAGTTCGATCCCTTGCAGACCAGGCGCGACGAGTCGATCGGGTGCTGCACGGTCCAGTTGCGGACCTCGAAGAAGGTCTCGCCGATCCTCGGGGTGCGGTCCGGGAAGCGGGACTCGAGCGAGCGGCCGACCATGCCGCGGATGATGCGGTCCTCGTTGACGCCGTCCGCCTTGACGTTGAGCGTCTCGATGGTCTTGCCGTCGCGGATGATCGTGATCTCGTCGGCGATCTGCTCGATCTCGTTGAGCTTGTGGCTGATGATGATGCTCGAGATGCCCTTGGCCTTCAACCCGACGATGAGGTCGAGGAGGTGCTGGGAGTCGTTCTCGTTCAGCGCGGCGGTCGGCTCGTCGAGGATGAGGAGCTTGACGTCCTTGTGGAGGGCCTTGGCGATCTCGACCAGCTGCTGCTTGCCGACGCCGATGTTCTTGATCTGCGTGTCCGGGTCGTCGGACAGGCCGACGCGGGCGAGCAGGTCCTGCGCGCGGAGCTGCGCGGCGGTCCAGTCGATGCGACCGAAGCGGCCCGGCTCGTTGCCGAGGAACAGGTTCTCCGTGATGGAGAGCTCCGGGATCAGCGCCAGCTCCTGGTGGATGATGACGATGCCGGCCTGCTCGGACTGCTTGATGTTCGAGAAGCGGACTTCCTCGCCCTCGTAGACGATCTCGCCCTCGTACGTGCCGTACGGGTACACGCCCGACAGCACCTTCATCAGCGTGGACTTGCCAGCGCCGTTCTCGCCGCAGATCGCGTGGATCTCGCCGGCTCGGACGCTCAGCGAGACGTCGGAGAGCGCCTTCACACCAGGGAACTCCTTGGTGATGGAACGCATCTCGAGGATCGTCTCGGGAGCGGTGATCGAACGGGTCTCGAGCCCGCTCTCGATCGGGTCGTGACCCTGTGGGGTTGACGCCACGGTGCATCTCCTTCTGCCGCTGCGATGCGGCAGTCCTTCGGTGGAACAGCTGCGGCATCCGAAGGGCACGAGGGTGCGTGCGGACTTCGTTGTCGCGTCCGGGTGATCCTCGTGTGACAGCCGATGTGAACGGTCACATCGAGGAACGGAGGCAATGTTACGCACACGCCCGGCCTGGGTGTCAATTCGGATTGGTCGCGTTTCGGTAACGCCACGCCTGACGTCCGCGCAGGACGAACCGTCTGCCCCTCGGGCTGGGGACAACCGACAGTCGATCAGCGACGGCGGGGGGCCGACGTCGACCCGCGGACCACGAGCTGCGGCACGATGTCGATCGGTCGCAGCTGCTCGTCGCCGCTCGGCAGCAGGATGTCCACGCTCCGCCGTCCGAGTTCCTCGAAGTCCACCTGCACGGTCGTCAAGGGCGGCCAGAAGTGCTTCGCTTCCGGGATGTCGTCGTAGCCGACGACCGACAGGTCACCGGGGACGTCGAGCCCGTACGAGCGCGCGGCGTGCATGACGCCCAGTGCCATCGCGTCGTTCGAGCAGAACACTGCCGTGCAGTCCCGCCACCGCAGCAGCTCCCGCCCGGCCTGGTAGCCGAAGTCCACCGTCCAGTCCCCGAGGATCGGTGGCTGCACCGGCATGTCCCGGTCCGACATCTCGCGGAGGAAGCCCTGCATCCGGGCGTCCGCCTCGATCCAGTCCTGGGGCCCCGCGATGTGCCGGACGTACTCGTGGCCCAGGTCGAGCAGGTGGGCCGTCGCCAGGCGTGCGCCCTCCATCTGGTCGACCCAGAGCGCCGTCGGGTCCTCACCGACGCTCGAGCGCATCGTCACGTACGGGGTACGGACGCCGAGCTCCTCGATGAGGTCGAACACCCGCTGCTGGGGGGCGATGACGACGATCCCCTCGACGTCCTGGTCGAGCAGGTGTCCGAGTCCGTCGCGGACCGCCTCGTCGGTCGGCACCGCGATGTTCGCCGTCGTCACCGAGTACCCGCGGAGGACCGCGGCGTCCTCGATCGCCTGCAGGGTGATGGTCGGCCCGTAGTGCGACCGTTGCGCCGTCAGGACGCCGATGGTCCTGGTCTTGCTCGTCACCAGTGCGCGCGCGGCCCGGTTCGGCCGGTACTGCAGTTCCTCCATCGCCGCGAGCACCCGGTCACGGGTCTCGGCCCGGATCGCGTCCGAGTTGTTGAGGACCCGGGAGACGGTCTGGTGCGAGACGCCCGCGACCCGCGCGACGTCACGGATGCTGGGGGACCGCGGCTGCTGTGCCCGCGTGGTCGCCATTGCTGCTCTCTCCCGCCCGGGGCCGCGGCACGCCCATGTGCACGTTCACATCCCGAGCCAGATCATTATGCACGGCTCCCGGGTCCGCGCCACCCGAGCGGGCGACGAGGGTGGACGCGACGGGAGGCCCGAGGCGGCATCGCCGTGGACCTCACCTTGCGTCGTCCGGGCGCGTCGGGTCGCAGACGACCCGTCGGTCAGCGGTGTTTCAGCGCTGCGCGCCGAGGGCGTCGAGCGGGAGCTCCGCCAGCTGCCACCCGAGCCACGGGCTGAAGGCGAAGGGCGCGGCGGTCACGGCCTGGCGGAGGTCCTGCTCCGACAGCCACACCCACTCGGCGACCTCGTCGTCAGCGGGCTGCGGGTCGCCGTCGGCCACGGCGCGGAACACCGGGCAGACCTCGTTCTCCACGATCCCGGACGCGTCCACCGCGCGGTAGCGGAAGTCCGGCAGCACCAGGTCGACACTGTGCAGCGTCATGCCGAGTTCGCGTTCGGCGCGACGGGCGATCGCGTCCTCGAAGGACTCGTCCGGGCCGGGGTGCCCGCAGAACGAGTTCGTCCACACGCCGGGCCACGTCTTCTTCACGAGGGCGCGACGGGTCACGAGGAGGTCGCCGGCGGCGTTCTGCACGTGGCAGCTGAAGGCGAGGTGGAGGGGCGTCTGGTCTGTGTGCACCGTGAACTTGTCCGCCGTGCCGATCGGGGTACGGTCATCGGCCAGCAGGACAACGGTTTCCGGGAAAAGGCTCATCTGCCTCGATAGATTAGGCCAATGACCGAGGAAGCGGCCACCGTGGCGCACATCGACCTCGCGCTGGTGGATGAGTGCCTGGAGCGCTTCTTCACGGTGTCGAGCGCCCGGGCCCAGGTTTTCGGCCGACCGTCCGAAGAACTCTGGCGCGTCCTGCGCAGGGCGAGCATGGGCGGCAAACGGTTCCGGCCACGCATGGTCCTGACCTCGTACACGGCGCTCGGCGGGCAGGACGTGCACGCCGCGTCGCAGGTCGCTGCGGCGTACGAACTGCTGCACACCGCCCTCGTCGTCCACGACGACGTCATCGACCGGGACTGGTCCCGCCGTGGGCGTCCGAACGTCGCCGGGTCCTTCCGCGACGACGCGACGACCGGGGGGCTGCCGCTGCCGACGGCCGAACACCGGGGGACGAGCGCCGCCGTGATCGCCGGGGACCTGGCGCTCGCCGCCGCCCCCCGCTTCATCGAGGCCAGCGGGGTCACCGGCGACCGTCGTTCGCGCCTGCTCGACCTGTTCGACGACGCCGTGTTCGCCAGCGCCGCCGGCGAGATGGCGGACGTGGACCTCGCGCTCGGCGTGATGCCCACCGTGGAAGAGGTCCTGCAGATGGAGCGCGCGAAGACGAGTGTCTACAGCTTCGAGGCACCGCTGCAGTCCGGTGCGGTCCTGGCCGGTGCGCCGGAGCCCGTCGTCGCCTCGCTCGGTGCCTTCGGCCGGGAGATCGGCATCGCCTACCAGATCGTCGACGACCTGCTCGGGGTCTTCGGCAACGAGGGATCGACGGGGAAGACCGCCATCGGGGACCTCCGCGAGGGCAAGCGCACGATGCTCATCGCGTACGCCGCGACCACCGAGTGCTGGGCCGACCTGGCGCCGTACCTCGGCGACCCGGACCTGACCGAGGAACGTGCTGCGGGCCTCCGGGGCCTGCTCGTCGAGTGCGGTGCACGTGACGCGGCCCTCGACCGGATCCGTGACCACACCGCGCTGGCACGTGCGGAGCTCGCCGGCCTGCCCTGCGAGCTCGGCGCCGGACTCGAGGGGCTCGTCACCGAACTCGTGGAGCGCGTCCGGTGAGCTCGAGCACCACCGGTCACCGCCTCCCGCTCTACGACGCCACCGCCGAGGCCGCCTCGAGCGTCGTCATCAGCCGGTACTCCACGTCGTTCGGGCTCGCCAGCCGCCTGCTCACGAAGGACACCCGCGAGCACATCCGCAACGTCTACGCCCTGGTCCGGGTCGCGGACGAGGTCGTCGACGGCCCCGCGACCGAGGCCGGCCTGGACCCCGCGCTCGCCCGGATCGTGCTCGACGAGCTCGAGCAGGACACCGACCGCGCCATGGCGTTCGGCTTCTCGGTGAACCCCGTCGTGCACGCCTTCGCCCGGACCGCCCGCACCGTCGGGTTCGGCAGCGAACTGACGGCGCCGTTCTTCGCGTCGATGCGGATGGACCTCGAGCAGACCGAGCACGACCAGGCCTCCTTCGACGCCTACGTGTACGGCTCCGCCGAGGTCGTCGGCCTGATGTGCCTCCGCGCCTTCGTGTACCGCGCCGGGCGCCCGATCTTCGACGACGCCGTCCTCGTCGACGGCGCGCGTGCCCTCGGTGCCGCCTTCCAGAAGGTGAACTTCCTCCGCGACCTGCACGCCGACTTCGAGGTCCTCGGCCGCTCGTACTTCCCGGGCGTCGACGTGCGCACCTTCGACGAGGCGACGAAGGGCCGGCTCGTCGCCGACGTCCAGTCGGACCTCGACCGGGCCGCCGTCACCGTCCCGCTGCTGCCGCGGGACGCTCGCCCCGCGGTCGCCCTCGCACACGCACTGTTCCAGGAGCTCAACGACCGGATCGCCGCCACCCCGGCGGACCGGCTCGTCACCTCCCGGGTCCGGGTCCCGAACCCCGTGAAGGCACGGCTCGCCGCGCGTGTCCTCAGCCGACGCGGCGCACTGCCCGCGCGCACCGTCACCACCCCACAGACTGGAGGCTCGTCGTGAGCCCGACCCGTGCCTCCCGTCCGACCGACGCCCCGACCACTGCCGCACCGTCCGCCACCCGCATCGTCCCGGTCCGCCGTGCCGTCGTGATCGGTGGCGGCATCAGCGGTCTGGCGGCCGCCGCCCTGCTCGCCCGGGACGGCTTCGCCGTCACCGTCCTCGAGCAGCGCACCCAGCTCGGTGGCCGCGCCGGCACGTGGGAGCAGGACGGCTTCCGGTTCGACACCGGACCCAGCTGGTACCTCATGCCCGAGGTGTTCGACCACTTCTTCCAGCTGCTCGGAACCAGCGCCGACGAGCAGCTGGACCTCGACGTCCTCGACCCCGGTTACCGGGTGTACACCGAGGGCCGCGACGAGCCGATCGACCTGCGGTCCTCGCGCGAGGCCAACATCGCCCTGTTCGAGTCCATCGAGCCCGGTGCTGGCGCGAAGATGGCGAAGTACCTCGACTCCGCCGCCGACACGTACGACATGGCGGTCCGTCGGTTCCTGTACGGCACCTTCCAGGACCTCACGAAGCTCGCCGCCCCCGACGTCCTCAAGCGGATGGGCAAGCTCGCGCGACTGCTGCTCCAGCCGCTGTCGTCGTTCGCGTCGACCGCGGTCGAGGACCACCGCCTGTGGCAGGTCCTCGGCTACCCGGCGGTCTTCCTCGGCACCAGCCCGTACCAGGCGCCGAGCATGTACCACCTGATGAGCCACCTGGACCTGGCCGACGGGGTGCTCTACCCGAAGGGCGGCATCACGCAGGTCATCGCCGCCGTCGAGCGGGTCGCGCTCGCCGAGGGGGCGACGATCACGACCGGTGCGACCGTGACCCGGATCGTCGTCGAGGGCGGGCACGCCACCGGTGTCGCCTGGCGTGACCAGGACGGCACGGAGCACGTCGAGCACGCCGACCTGGTCGTGAGCGCCGCGGACCTCCGGCACACGGAGATGGAACTCCTCGAGCAGGAACACCGCACGCACGACGCCGCGCACTGGGCGAAGCGCGACCCCGGCCCCTCCGCGGTGCTCGTGTACCTCGGCATCGACGGCCCGGTCCCCGGACTGCTGCACCACACGCTGGTGTTCACCGAGGACTGGAAGGAGAACTTCGGCGCCATCTTCGGCAAGGACCGGCACGTGCCGGACCCCGCGTCGATCTACGTCTGCGCGCCGTCGCTCACCGACGACTCGGTCGCACCGGAGGGGCAGAGCAACCTGTTCGTCCTCGTCCCGCTGCCGGCCGACGTCTCGATCGGCAAGGGCGGCCTCGACGGAGCGGGAGACGCCCAGGTCGAGGCGATCGCGGACCGCGCCATCGACGTCATCGCCGAGCGGTCCGGTGTTCCGGACCTGCGTGACCGGATCCGCGTCCGCCGGACCATCGGCCCGCAGGACTTCGCCGACGACCTCAACGCCTGGAACGGGTCGATGCTCGGCCCGGCGCACACCCTGACGCAGAGCGCCTTCTTCCGCGAGAAGAACGCCTCCACGAAGGTCGACGGGCTCTACTACGTCGGCGCCTCGACGATCCCGGGCATCGGACTGCCGATGTGCCTGATCAGTGCCGAGGTCCTGCTCAAGCGGATCCACGGCGACACCTCGACCGAGCCGCTGCCGACCCCGCTGCCGCGGTCCGTCGACGCGCCGCCGGTACGGACGACGGGCTGATGCCCGGGCTGTACCTCGCCGGACTGCTGATCTCGATCGCCGGCATCGCGGTGCTCGACGCCCGGTACCGGCTGTTCTTCTGGCGTGCCCCGGTGCGCGCCGCCGCCGTGATGCTCATCGGGCTGGTGTTCTTCATGGTCTGGGACGTCGTGGGCGTGCACCTCGGCATCTTCTTCATCGGCACGAACGGGCTGCTCACCGGGGTGCTCCTGGCGCCGGACGTGCCGCTCGAGGAGCTGTTCTTCCTGGTGCTGCTCTGCTGGACGACGATGGACCTGTTCGGTGCCCTCCGCCCGGTGTTCGCGCGGCTCAGCGCTCGGCGCTCCACGGACGCGGGCCACGACGGGGGCCGGGCATGACCGGGTCCGGCACGTACGCGCTGCTCGCGGTGCCGTTCCTCGGCGTCGCCGTGCTGGTCGCGGTCCTCGCCGGCATCGTGTCGGCACGTCGCCGACGAGCGGCACGTCCGGAGGCTGCCGCCCGTGGCCGTCGCACCACCGTGCTCACCGGGGTCGTCGCCGGCGTCGCGCTGCTCGTGATGACGTGCGTGTTCAACAACGTGATCGTCGGGCTCGGCATCGTCGCCTACGACCCGGCGCTCGTCCTCGGGGCGCGCATCGGCCTGTTCCCCGTCGAGGACCTGGCGTACTCGATCGGCGCGGTCCTGCTGCTGCCGAGCTCCTGGGTGCTGCTCGACGGGCTGGGAACCGACCGGAGCCGGCGACCGGACGCGGTCTCCGGACCGGTACGGTCAGAGCGCCCGACCCAGCCGTCCCGCGCAGCGGAGGAGACCCCATGACCGTGAGCCGAGCCTCCAGGCCGTCGACGCTCCGTGCCCTGTTCGTGTCCTCGCGACCGATCAGCTGGGTGAACACCGCCTACCCGTTCGCCGCCGCCCACCTGCTCGGCAGCGGGGTCGGCGTCGAGGGGGGTGGCGGGTTCTCGCTGCTGGCGTTCCTCGTCGGCGTCGTGTACTTCCTCGTGCCCTACAACCTGGCGATGTACGGCATCAACGACGTCTTCGACTACGAGTCCGACCTGCGCAACCCGCGCAAGGGCGGCGTCGAGGGGGCGCTGCTCGACCGGAGCGTGCACCGGGCCACGCTCTGGGCCGTGGTCGTCACGAACGTGCCCTTCCTGCTCGTCCTCGTGCTGCTCGGCGGGCCGTGGTCGTGGCTCGTCCTCGCGATCAGCGTCTTCGCGGTCATCGCCTACTCGGCACCGGGGCTGCGCTTCAAGGAGAAGCCGTTCCTGGACTCCCTGACCTCGTCGACGCACTTCGTGTCCCCGGCCGTCTACGGGCTCGCGCTCGCCGGGGGCCAGTGGACCGGGCAGCTCGTCGCCGTGTGCGTGGCGTTCTTCCTGTGGGGCATCGCCTCGCACGCGTTCGGCGCCGTGCAGGACGTGCTCGCCGACCGGGCCGGCGGGATCGGGTCCGTGGCGACCGTGATCGGTGCCCGGGCGACGGTCCGTCTGGCGTTCGTGGCGTACCTCGTCGCGGGTGTGGCGCTGCTGTTCTCGGCGTTCCCGGGGCCGATCGCCGCGGTCGTCGTCGTGCCGTACGCGCTCAACGTGCTGCCGTGGTGGAACGTCACGGACGCCGGGGCCGAGGCGGCGAACGCGGGCTGGAAGCGCTTCCTCTGGATCAACTACCTGGCGGGCTTCATCGTGACGATGGCCCTGATCGGCTTCGCCTTCACGCACTGAGCGGGGCGGGGTGGGCCGGGGCGGCCGCCCTGCCGGTGCGGTCCCGCGGGGCCGGCCCCGCGCCTCCCGGTCCCGCGCTCCCGCGTGCGCGTCGGCGTGCGCGTCCGAGATGTCGCAACTCGCCGCGCGTACTCCCCCGAGGTGCCGGCATCGCGGCACCTCGGGCGTCGAGATGCCGCGATTTCGGAACCTCGGCGACGGACCGGGCGACCTCGGGCGACCTCGGGCGCCGGACCTGGGCGACCTCGGGTGACGGACCGGGCGCGTCAGGCCGCGCCGGCCGCCCGCCGCGCCTGGGCGACTGCGGCCCGCACCCCCCGCGACCACGACGGGCCGTGCCCCGGCAGGACGTGCTGCGCCTCGGTGTCGACGAGCAGGTCGAGGGACGCCACAGCGGTCGCCATGTCCGCCGTCGCCGCGGGCGCCACGACCCGCGGGCCGATCCCGCCGGTGTACGGGTCGAAGGTGACCAGCGCGTCGCCGGCGATCACCGCGTCCCGGTCCGCGAAGTGCAGCGCCACGTGCCCGTCGGTGTGGCCGGGCGTCTCGATGATCCACGGGTTCCCGGGGACGTCCGCACGGGACTCCAGGGTCTCGACCTCGTCGATGCCGTCGACGGTCGCGGCGCCGGCCAGCAGCATCCGGCTGAGCGGTCGGAGGCCGCCGGGGTGCGCGACGACGAACCCGAACCGGTTCTGCTGCGGCCGGTACGAGTACGGGTGCGCTGCGAGGTCACGGTCGCCCGGGTGCACGTACACGGGGGTGCCCCACTCGCGGTGTATCCTCGCCGCCGTCCCGACGTGGTCGAAGTGCCCGTGCGTGAGCAGCAGCGCCTCGACCCGGTCGGGGGAGTAGCCGAGGTCGTGGACGGCGAGCAGCAGGTGCGGCCAGACGGCGGGCAGCCCGGCGTCGACGACGAGCAGTCGGTCCCCGGTCTCGACCAGGTAGGTGTTGGTGTGTGCGAGCTCGAGGCGGTGGATGCCCTCGGCGACGTCCCGGAACAGCATGCGGCGGACGCTAGGCCGACACCCCTGGGTGTGCGTCCGGCTCCGGATCGCCCACTGCACGTCCGCGGACCGCACGCCAGCGCGTGCACTCACCGCGGAGCGTGTACTCAGGGAACATGCCCAACGACTCCATGCCCGAGCTCGAGCTCCGGAACGTACGGACCCGGGAGCGCATCGTCGACACGGTGACGCGGATCCGGCAGAAGTCCGACGTCCCCGCGCGCACCCGCCTCGCCCTCGCGAAGACCCGGCAGCGCTGGCACCGTGACCCGACGCCGCTCGTCGCCGTCGCCCTGACCGCCGCAGCCGGTGTCGCCACGATCATCGTCGGTGCCCGCATCCGGAACGAGCCCGCCGGGCGACTCTCCGCTCTCCGGGAGCCCGCCCCCGTCCCGGTGTTCAAGCCGGTCAAGGTCCGCAAGGACGGACAGTCGAAGGGCGTCCCGGTGTTCACGCGGAAGGACCCGACGGGCAACCCCGTGTACCAGGAACGCCAGGCCGCCGAGAAGCGTCGGAAGAAGGACGCCAAGCGGAACAAGAAGGTCCTCAAGCGGATCACGAAGGCAGCGAAGGGCTGATCATGGCGAAGGAAGCACAGAAGCCGGCGGCGGACGACCCCCGGAAGCCGGACTCCCCGACCGACCTGAAGAAGCCCACGGTCGTCTACACACTGAAGAAGACCCTGCGGGAGTTCACCAGCGACCAGTGCACCGACCTGGCCGCGAGCCTGACGTACTACTCCGTGCTGGCGCTCTTCCCCGGGCTGTTGGCGGTCGTGTCGATCCTCGGCCTCATCGGTCAGGCCGACACCACGATCAAGACGCTGCTCGACATCATCGGCAACATCGGGTCGCAGGACGTCGTGAAGCTGATCAGGGGACCGGTCGAGAACCTGGTCCGTTCGCCCGCAGCGCCGGTGACGTTCATCGTCGGTATCCTCGGTGCGCTCTGGTCGGCCTCCGGCTACGTCGGCGCGTTCGGCCGCGCGATGAACCGCATCTACAACGTCCGCGAGGGACGTCCGATCTGGAAGCTCCGCCCGACGATGCTCGGCGTCACGGTGACGACGGTCGTCCTCCTCGTGATCGGCCTCCTCGCCCTCGTGTCCGGGCCGCTCGCCCGCAGCTTCGGCGACGTCATCGGCCTCGGCGACGCTGCCGCCCTGGTGTTGTCGATCGTGCAGTGGCCGATCCTGCTCGTCATCGCGGTCGTCATCATCGCGGTGCTCTACTACTGGTCGCCGAACGTCAAGCAGCCGAAGTTCACCTGGGTCAGCGGGGGGTCGATCATCGCGCTGCTCATCTGGATCATCGCGAGCGTCGGGTTCGGCTTCTACGTCGGGAACTTCTCGAACTACAACGCCACGTACGGCTCACTGGGTGGAGTCATCGTCTTCCTGCTCTGGATCTGGATCACGAACAACGCGCTGCTCTTCGGCGCCGAGTTCGACGCCGAGATCGAGCGCGGCCGCGAGCTCCAGGCGGGCATCAAGGCGGAGGAGGACATCCAGCTCCCCGAGCGCGACACCCGCCAGACCGAGAAGCAGGACGAGAAGCGCGCCGAGGACGTCCTGCAGGGCATCCGCATCCGGCAGAGCGCCGGCGAGACCAAGGACGACGACTGAGCAGTCTCCGGACACGCCACCCGGACGGGAGGCCCGGTACCGGTTCCGTAGGCTGGCCTGCGTGACCGACACCGAGCCTCCCGTCCCCGTCTCCAGCCCCGCCAACGACCGTCCGGTCGCTCTCGTCACCGGAGCGACCCGCGGCATCGGCCGCGCGGTCGCGGCCGACCTGGGCCGGACGCACCACGTGCTCGTCGGCGGACGCGACGCCGACGCAGTCGCCGCCGTCGTCGCGGAGCTGCCGAGTGCGGAGCCCTTCGTCGGTGACCTGGGCGCCGGGGACCTGCCGGCCGTGCCGAGCTGGATCGACGTCCTCGTGCACTCGGCCGGCGTCGAACAGGGCACCCGCATCGCGGACACCCCGCGGGACACGTGGGAGGCCGTCTTCGCCACCAACGTCTTCGCGGTCGCCGAGCTCACCCGGGTGGCGCTGCCGGGCCTCCGGGCGGCGCGGGGCATCGTCGTGTCGATCAACAGCGGCTCCGGGTTCACCGCCGGTGCCGGGGGCGGCGTGTACGCGGCCTCGAAGTTCGCGCTCCGGGCCTTCACCGACGCGCTGCGTGAAGAGGAGCGGGCGAACGGCGTGCGGGTGTCGAGCGTGCACCCGGGCCGTACCGACTCGGACATGCAGCGAGCCCTCACCGAGAAGCTCGGCGAGGACTACGACACCGACTACTACCTCGCGCCGTCCGACGTCGCGGACGCGGTCCGCACCGTCGTCGACCTGCCGGAGCGCGGCACGGTCGAGGTGCTCTCGATCCGGCCGTCCCGGCGGCGCTGACGGCGGACCGGTCCCGACGCCCGAGCCCGACGCCGTACGCCGACGCCCGGCGCTGGCCGCCGGTGTCCTCAGCGCAGGTGCACCCGTCCGTCCAGGTCCAGCCGGTCGAGGAACGTGTCGTCGTGGCTCACGACCACCAGCGCACCCCGGTACGCCCGGAGCGCCGTCACCAGCTGGTCGACGCTCGCCATGTCGAGGTCGTTCGTCGGCTCGTCGAGCACCAGCAGCTGCGGCGGCGGGTCGGCGAGCACGAGGCCGGCCAGCGCCACCCGGAACCGCTCCCCGCCGGACAGCGATCCGGCGGGCCGGTCGACCGTGTCGCCCCGGACGAGCAGCCGCGCGAGGCGGTTCCGCAGTTCGGCTGGTGCGATGTCCGGGGCGACCCGACGGACGTTCTCGAGGACGGTCGCATCGTCGTCGAGGCTGTCCTTCCGCTGCGGCAGGTAGCCGATCCGGTCGGTGTGCGGCACGGCCGTCGTCTCCGGCAGACGGTGCCGCCGCGCTCCGGGCAGTCCGACGAGGTGTTCGAGCAGGGTCGTCTTGCCCACGCCGTTGTCGCCGACGACGGCGATGCGCTCCGGCCCCTGCACGACGATCGTCCGGCCGCGCACCGTGACGGTCGCGATCCGGCGGGACGCGGCCACCCCGGGGTCGGGCAGCTCGACGTGCAGGTGCTCGTCGTCACGGACCCGCCGGCCGGCCTCCCGCACGATCGCCAGCGCTGCCGCTTCGGCCGACGTGTGCCCGGAGCGCAGCCGACCTGCCGTCGCCTCGGCGCGCTTCCGCCGCTCGTTCGCCACGATCTTCGGCATCGACGACGCCGAGGCCGCGCCTGCCTTCGCCCGTCGCGCGATCGTCGTCTCGGCCTCGATGCGCTGACGCTTCTCGGCACGGTGCCGCTGTTCGGCGACCCGGACTTCGCGCTCGACCGCGGCCTGCTGCACGGCGAGGTGCTCCTCGAACGCCGAGTACGTCCCGCCGAACACGGTCAGGGCACCGTCGCGGAGCTCGACGACCTCGTCGACGTGCTCGAGCAGTTCCCGGTCGTGGCTCACCACGACGAGGGTCCCGCGCCACCGGTCCACCATGTCGAGGAGCGTGGCACGTGCTCGGCGGTCGAGGTTGTTCGTCGGCTCGTCGAGGAACGCGATCGGCCGACCGCGGAGCCGGATGCCCGCCACCGCCACGAGCACGGCCTGGCCGCCGGACAGTGTGTCGACTGGCCGGTCCAGGTCCGCCGGGCCGAGGTCGAGTGCGGCGAGGGCGACCCCGGCGCGCTCCTCGACGTCCCAGGCGTCACCGACCACGTCGAAGAGCTCCGGGGTGGCGTCCCCGGCGAGGACGGCCCGGAGCGCCCTGACCTGCGGGCCGACCCCGAGCACGTCGGCGACCGTGCGCGGGGAGGCGGGACGGGCCTCCAAGCCACCATCAGCAGTGCGCGACCCGATGTCAGCGAGTCGTTGCGGCAGGTGGTCCACCGGGCCGGTCGTCGTGACGGTGCCCGACGTGGGGGTGAGCTGACCCGTGACCAGCCGGACGAGGGTCGACTTGCCGGCACCGTTCCTCCCGACCAGGGCGGTGCGACCGCGGCCGAAGGCGGCGGTGAGGTGGTCGAGCGCGACGGAGCCGTCGGGCCAGGTGAACGAGACGTCGTGCAGGACGACGGACGGGCTGATGGGCATGGCGATGCCTCCGGTGGTCGTGCGGGCGCACGACACCGTCAGCCGCGGAGGCGGCAGACCCGCGGAGAGGCGAGCGAGGTCACGGTGTCAGCGCAGGGACAGCGGCTGCTGCGGCGCAGTGCCGGTGGTCTCGCGCAATGCCGGATCCGTTCCCGTCGGGAGGCCCCGTGGCCGCCACCCGTGCCGTCGGTCGGTCGTCCCGCACCGGGGCCCCGCGTGACGACGGGGTACGACTCACCGTACGACCGCGCAGTCGCGCCGCGCAAGATGTCCGACATGGCTGACGACGAGAAGCAGACCCGGGACGACTTCGCCGACGCGGTGAACATGACCGCCTCGCAGCTGCAGGACTGGCTGGACTCCGACGAGTCGAAGGAGGTCGGCCAGAAGAAGGACGGTGCCTCCGAGTCGACCGGGCACGAGTCCGGGCGGCACATCGTGCGGATCCTCCGCAAGAAGCAGGGCGAGTACACCGACGACGACTACGCGCACATGCGGAAGGTCGTCGGGTACGTGGCGCGGCACATGGAGCAGCGGCCCTCCGGCGACGTCGAGGACACCCGGTGGCGGTACTCGCTCATGAACTGGGGACACGACCCGCTGAAGTGACCGGGCGGCTCAAGTAGCGTGGCGGGCATGCCGGACAACCTGCTCCCGAACCCCTCGACCAACCCCGAGACGCTGCTGGCCGCCGAGCCCGAGGTGGACGCGGCCCTGGCGGCGGGCGCTCCCGTCGCCTCGGTGGTGGTGTCCTCCCCGGCGTCGAGCCTGGCGTGGGCGATGCTCGCCGACGAGGCATGGGCACGCGGCGCGACCGTCGAGTCCTACGCGTACGCCCGGGTCGGGTACCACCGCGGCCTCGACGCCCTGCGGAAGGCCGGGTGGCGGGGAGCCGGGCCGGTGCCGTGGTCGCACGAGCCGAACCGTGGCGTGCTCCGGAGCCTGTTCGCGCTGCGCCGAGCGGCCGAGGCGATCGAAGAGCCGGGCGAGGCTGAGCGGCTGACGCAGTTCCTCGACGGCGCCGACCCGACGGCCGCCGGGGCGATCGCGCGCGGCTGACGCCGCACCGCGCCGCGCTGGCGCTGCGGCTGGGCGCAACAGGAACCCGTCCGAACCGGGGGATCCCCTGGTTCGGACGGGTTCCTGTTGTGCGGCGCCAGCCGGCACCGGGTGCCGTTGGCGCCAACGGCCCCGGCGCCCCCCGCTACGCCAGCAGGACGCTCCAGCTTCGCGCGCTCGGCCAGAGCTGGTGCTCCGGCAGCACGTCCAGCCCGCACGCCCGACTCCCCAGCCCGTGCTGCGCGTCGTCGAGGTACAGGTACAGCGCGTCCGGCACCGGCAACTCGTGCGGGTGCCCGGCACGCCCGACCTGCTGCGCGGTCCACGGCGTCAGGGTGAACCCGGCGCGGTGCCCCGATGCGGGATCCGGCAGGGTCGTCACGGTGATCGGCCCCACGCTCAGCGTCCGGAGTTCCGGCCGGTGCCCGCTCTCCTGCGGCATCGAGTAGCGCGTGGTCATCGCCGACACCGGGGCCTGGAACCGCCCGACCCGTGCCGCGTGCGAGGAGTCCGCGTACGACTCGTCCGGCCCGGTCCCGAACCACGAGGCCGTCTCGGACAGCAGCGCGGCGGGCAGGTCGATGCGCACGCCGATCCGCGGCCAGGTGACGTCCCAGCCGCCGAACGGCACGGCGTCCGTCCGGAGCAGCAGTCCGGCGTCGGTCAGGGTCCACCGGTGCGTGACCTCGACGCCGGCCCCGCTGTTCGCGGCCGCGACCCGGACCCGCTGCACCAGGCCGTCGTCGGTCCGCGTCACGGACACCAGCCGGTGGGTCAGACGGTCGAGACCTCGGGCCTCCCACCGAGACGCCGACGAGGGTGCCGTCGGGTCACCGACGCCGAGGGTCAGCACCGGATCCGCAGTCTCGTACCCGCCCTGCGAGGCACCACGGTCGTTGTCCGTCGGCGCGCGCCACAGCTCGAGCCGCGGACCGGACACGTCGTGGCCCGTGAACGTCGCGAGGTCACCGCGTGCCGTGAAGGTCGCCTCCCCGAGACGGTCCCCGTCCCAGCCCGGACTGGAGGCCCGTGGCACCGCCGCCGGTCGGCTCGCCACGAGCGTCTGGGTGCGTGCGACCACGTGCCCGGTGTCCGCCCAGGCGGTGGGCCCGGCGAGCTCCGCCACGACGTCGAGCCACAGCTCGTCGCCCGGCGCGAGGGAGTCCGCATCGGCCCGGGCTGCCGCCAGCACCTCGTCGGGCACCGGCACCGTGGCGGACCGCCGCGCCGCGACGATCCCGGGGACGAGCCGCCCGGACGCCTCGACGACGCCGTTCCGCGACAGGGTCCAGCAGAACCGCAGCCCCGCGGTGGAGGCCGCGTGGTACCGGTTCTCGACCAGCACCGTCGTGTCCGAGACGGACAGGCGGACCGGCGCGACGACCGCCGCGAACTCCGCCAGCCCCGGGGTGGGGGTGTCGTCCGGCAGCACCAGGCCGTCCATCACGAAGTTCCCGTCGTGGACGACCTCGTGGAAGTCGCCTCCGTAGGCGTGGTAGGGCGTGCCGTCCTCCGTGTGTGCCAGCAGTCCGTGGTCCCGCCACTCCCACACGAAGCCGCCGTGCAGGCGTGGGTAGCGGTCGACCAGAGCCTCGTACTCGGCGATCTGCCCGGGGCCGTTGCCCATCGCGTGCACGTACTCGCAGTGGATGAACGGCTTCGACCGCTGTCGTGCGGCCTCGGCGGGACCGCAGCCGAGCAGGGGAGTGGCCGGACCGCCGCCGATCGACTCGGTCTCCTGCAGCGTCGGGTACATCCGCGAGTAGACGTCGGTGTACTCGCCCGAGTAGTCGCCCTCGTAGTGCACCGGTCGCTCGGGATCACGGGCGTGCACCCACTGCGCCATCGCGGCGAGGTTCCGGCCGGTGCCGGACTCGTTGCCGAGCGACCACATCACGATCGAGGCGTGGTTCTTGTCGCGCTCGACGGTCCGGGCGATGCGGTCGAGGTAGGCGTCCTCCCACGCCGGGTCGTCGGACGGGTTGCCGAGCCAGCCCTGGGACTCGAAGCCGTGCGTCTCGAGGTCGCACTCCAGGACCACCCAGAAGCCGAGTTCGTCCGCCAGGTCGAGCACGCGGGGGTGCGGCGGGTAGTGCGAGGTGCGGATGGCGTTGACGTTGCTCCGCTTCATCAGCGCCATGTCGGCGCGGGCGTGGGCCTCGTCGAACACCCGGCCGCGGACGGGGTGCGTCTCGTGCCGGTTCACGCCGTGGAACACGACGCGCTCGCCGTTGACCAGGAAACGGTCGCCCACGATCTGCACGCTCCGGAAGCCCAGGCGCAGCGACACGGTCTCCCCATCGAGGGAGCCGCCGACAGCGCCGCCGCCCCCCGACGTCAGCGTCGCGTCGTACAGCCGCGGGAGTTCGGCGCTCCACGGTTCGACGCCTTCGACGGTGATCGGGGCGACGTCGTCGGCGCTGGTCCAGGTCACGTCCACGCCGAGTTCGGGTACGGCGAAGTGCACCGGGAACACCGCGTCGATGGTCGGCACCGAGATCGTGCCGGTCCCGGTCGACGGACGACCCGACGCTGCGGTCCCGGCGGAGGCCGCGTCCCCGGGCGCCGGGGTCCAGCCGGCGCGCACGAACACGTCGTCGATCGGGGCGGTGGGCCGTGCCAGCAGGGTGACGTCGCGGAAGATGCCGGGCAGCCACCACTGGTCCTGGTCCTCGAGGTACGAGGCCGCCGACCACTGGTGCACCCGGACCCGGATCTCGTTCGCCCCCGGGCGGAGCAGTGACGTCACGTCGAACTCGGTGGCGAGCCGGGACCCGGTCGACCACCCGACGACGGTGCCGTTCAACCACACCCGGTAGTGCGACTCCACTCCGTCGAAGCGGAGCAGCACGCGCGCTGCGCGGTCGAAGGAGTCCGGCAGGGTGAACGTCCGGCGGTGGTCACCGGTCGGGTTCTCGTCCGGTGGGTGCGGCGGGTCGACCGGGAACGGGTACTGCACGTTCGTGTAGCTCGGCGCACCGTGACCGTGCAGCACCCAGTGCGACGGCACCGGGAGCGACCCCCACCCGTCGGGGTCCTCGAACCCCGGGGCATCGGCCACCGGTGACCACCGGAAGTCCCAGTCGCCGTTCAACGACAGGGACGGCGCGTCGGTGTGCAACGAGGCACGCGGTGCCCGTCGCGACGTCGAGCCGGGGGTGGTCGAGTGCAGGTCGTCGAGTGCGGCAGAGGTCAACCTCGACCAGTCCTTCCGTGAGGCCCCGCACCGGTGCACGGGGGAGTGGCGCGGCCGGGCCTGCGGGGGCACGCCGTCGTGCAGTCCAGTGTGGTCGGTTCCTGCTCCGCTGCTGTCAGCATCGTCCGCCGCGGCGTGGATCGGTCGCCCGTCCACCAGGGCGCGGCACCTGCGAACGGGGTCAGGGAAGCTCGCGGACCGTGGGATGCCCACGAGAGGAGCAACGATGATCGAACGCGGGAACACCACCCACAACCCGGAGCTCGACGACCAGCTCGCGCACGAGGCGCAGAGCATCGTCCAGGGGCACGGCAGCAACGCCCACGTCGAGGAGTTCCGGCAGTCCGAACCGATGCCCGACGACACCGACGACGCCGAGACCCTGCGGGCGTCCGGCTACGACGGCGACCTCGAGGGCACCCTCGTCGACGACACCACCGATGTCGATGCCCCCGATGACCCGGCCGGCGTCGCCGCCGAGGAACCGGACGGCAGCGGGGACGGCGCCGACGCGGCGGTCTACTCGACCTCGACGGCCGGTGCCGAAGACGACGCGGCGGACGTCACCGCCACGAACGCGGCCATGCCCGACGCGACCCCGACCACCCCCGACCTGAGCACCGCGACGACTGGAGGCGACGATGCCGATCACGCAGAATGAGACCACCGAGGACGGTCGGGCACTCGGCTCCCGCCTGGCTGGCGGCGGGACGTGGACCTGGGCCTACGTGGACGCCTCCGGGGACCGCGAGGACCCGCAACACCTCGCCGCCCTGCAGCGCCGGAAGGCCGAGGACGCGCTCCGGGCCGCCGGAGCCGACGCCGCCGTCATCGACACCGTGATGGCGGAACTCGAGGAGACGCCGGGCGTCCCCGCACCCGTGAACCGGTACGTGCTCGTCCACGACGGCGAGCTCGTGCTCAGCGAGGTGCTCCCCGGGCACATGCACGGACCGGAGTCGGTCGGGCACGGAGCCGTCCCCGACCTCGTGCCGCTCCTGGCACACCGGCCGCTCGACGTCCCGTTCCTGGTCGTCGAGGTCGGACGCGGTGGCGGCGGGTACCGGGCGTACCGTCTCGGTCACGCCGATCACCCGGACCAGCGCGACGAGCAGGAGGTGCAGGGTCGGACCGACACGCTCCACAAGTTCCAGGGCGGTGGCTGGGCGCACCTGCGCTGGCAGCACCACACCGAGGAGCTGTGGCGGCAGAACGAGTCCGAGGTCGCCGCCGCCGTGCAGGACGCCGTCGACCGGCTGTCGCCCCGGCTCGTGATCGTCGCCGGGGACATCCGTGCCCGCCAGCTGCTCATCACCGAACTGTCGAAGACGAAGGCCACCGCGCCGCTCCTGTCCGAGGTGCCGATCGACCCCCGCGCCTCTGACGCGTCGGAGGACGGCGTCCGCGAGCACGTCGACATCGCCCTCGCCCGGGTCGTCGCCCAGCGCCGACACGACGTCGAGGACCTGCTCCGCACCCACGACGGTCGCGGGGACGGCGAGGTCGCGGCCGGACTCGGCCCGGTGGTCGAGGCCCTGCAGCAGGCGCAGCCCTCGATCGTGGTCCTCGACCCCGCGGGCTTCGAGGACCGCACCGTCCTGGCCCTCGACGCAGCGCCGTGGATCGCGACCGCGCCGGAGCAGGCACTCGGCGCGACCGTGCTCGGGCCCGTCCCGGCACCCGTCGGGATCGTCCGCGCGGCGCTCCTGACCGACGCCGAGGTCGTGTACGCCAACACCGCGGCACTGCCGGGTGGTGCACCGGCCGCCGCACTGCTCCGCTGGCGGACCGGGCCGGCCATCCCGGGGGCTTGACCCCCACCCGGCGCGGCAGAGGGTGAGCCGATGACGGACGGGAGGCTCGTGGCGGCGCCGCCACGGGCCTCCCGTCCGTCGCCCCGGAGCGACGCGGGTCAGTCGGTGTCGCGGGTCAGTCGTGCGACCGGTCCGCCCGCGGCACGAGCGGCAGCGCCAGTACCGGCAGCGCCGCCACCAGCAGGAACGACCCGGCGAAGCCGACCAGGCCGACCAACGCGCCGATGCCCGGGCCGACGGCGCTCGCCGCGATGAACTGCCCGGTGTTCTGCGCGCCCAACGCCCGACCGGACCACGAGGGGCCGGCGGCTTCGGCGACCGACGTGTAGGCCAGCCCGTTGTCGGCGACCGTGACGCTCGTCGCCACGACCAGCACCACGGCGGCCGCGGGCAGGTGCGCGACGTCGACCAGGGCCAGGACCGCCATCACCGCGGCGGCCGACACGGCGACCACCCGCAGCGGCCCGACCCGGGAGCCGACCCGGTCACTCCAGAACCCGACCAGGATCCGGCCGATCGCGCCGACGAACTGCGCCACCCCGACCAGCAGTCCGGCGGTGGCGGTCGACCAGCCGAGGGTGACGAGCCAGACCAACCCGTAGGTCGACAGGGTGAACTGGGGGACCACGAGCAGGATCGAGACCGCGTGGATCCGCCAGAGGAAGCCGGTGGCGCGGTAGGGGTTCGCGGTGCTGGCGGCCGCACCGGCATCGCCAGCCGCCGTCGTCGTCGCCGGACGGGACGGGCGCGGCGGATCCACGATCCCGACCGCGCAGACCACCGCGAGCACCGCGCACAGGACGACCGGCAGGACCAACGCGCTGCGGATGCCCGACGCCTCGGCGAGCCGGGGCACCGTCACGGCCGCCAGGGTCACCCCGAGCGGCTGCGACATCTGCCGGATCCCCATCGCGAGGCCCCGCCGCTCCTTCGGGAACCAGCCGACGACGACCCGGCCGCTCGCCGCGTTCGTCGAGGCGCTCGTCATCCCGGCAGCCAGGAACGCGACCCCGAGGAACACCGTGTCGTCGCCCGCCAGCCACGCTCCGGCGACCGCGAGCGTGGTGAGCACCAGTCCGCCCGCGATCACGATCCGCTCACCGATCCGGTCGGTCACGGCGCCCCAGGCGATCAGTGTCAGCACCATCCCCGCCGTCGGTGCCGCGGCGAGCAGCCCGGCCTGGGCGAGCGGCATGCCCTGCGCGTGCAGGTGCGGGATGAGCAGTGCCGGTGCGGTGACGACGAGCGTCCCGGCGGCCTGCGCGGCGACGCCGAGCGCGAGCATCGTCCACGCTCGGGCAGGTGTCCGGACCACGCGCTCCCCGTCTCGACTCAGCTGGTGTACCGGAACGGTATACCAACACGGGTCGGACGGCACTACGCTGGATGCCCGTGACCGAACCGACCGACGCAGCACCCGTGTCGCAGACGGCCCAGCTCTACGACAACCTCCGTGCCGCGATCCTGACGCTCGACATCGCGCCGGGGGAACGCATCTCGGAGCGCGGGCTCGAAGCGCGCTTCCACGCCTCGCGCACCCCCGTCCGTGCCGCGCTGTCCCGCCTCGAACGCGAGGGGCTCATCCTGCACGAGGGGCGTTCGTGGACGGTCACCCCGATCGACCTCGACGAGATCGCCTCGCTCGCCGAACTCCGCGGTGTGCTCGAACCCGCCGCCGCCCGTCTCGCCGTTGCCCGCGCGCAGCCGGAGGCACTCGCCGCGGTCCGCGCGCACCTCCACGCCCTCCGGCCGACCCCGGACCAGCAGGCCGGCATCACGATGGGCTCGACGTTCCACCTGGACCTGGCCGCGCTCGGCGGGAACCGCTTCGTCACCGATGCCGTGGCCGACGCCCTGACCCGGCTCGAGCGCACCCGGTGGATCGAGGTCCGCACGCCCGAGGCCCGCGACGCCGCGTGGCAGGAGCACAGCGACATCCTCGACGCCGTCCAGCAGGGCGACGCCGACCGCGCCGCGGAACTGGTCGCCGCCCACGTCGCGGGGACCAACGACCGGCTGCTGGGCTTCATCGCCCAGGAGCGGCGTCGGCTCCGCGGCGCGGGCATGGCGATCGTCGGGGCACCGGAGCGGCTGGCGCCCGGGGCCTGACCGACGCGGGCTGGACCCCGGTCGCTCCTCGACCGGTGGACGTGGCCGCTACTCGACCAGCGGACGTTCCTCAGTTCCGTCGAGCTGGGCGGTCACCCAGGACAGGTGCGGGTCGGCGTCGTGGTCGAGGAGGGCCTCCCGCACCTCGGCCTCGTCGGTGGAGAGCCGGTACGCATCCCTGCGCCCGGACGGAGTCGACTGTGACATCTGATCGTCCTTTCCCCTGTTGGTCGGGCCAGTGTCGTCCTGCGTGCTGTCGTCCGCAAGGCCCCGGGCTGGACCTGTGGAGAACCGACGCTGCCTAGGATGGTCGGCGTCGCCGGGCGGGCCGCCCGCGGCTCCGACCGCGACGGGAGGCACGGCGTGACCACGCAGGGCACCGCACCTCCCACGGTCTACGACGTCGCCTCGGCCGCAGGGGTCTCGATCGCGACGGTCTCCCGCGTCCTCCGCACGCCCGACGCCGTCCGCGAGGCCACGCGTGACCGGGTGCAGGCGGCGATCCGCTCCCTCGGCTACGTCCCCTCGGGGAACGCCCGCGCACTGGCCGGTCGCCGGACCGGCGTGGTGGGCCTGCTGCTGCCGGGGTTCGACGTCGTGCCGGACGAACGGCCGGACGTCGTCACGGACGGAGGTGTCCGCATCGTCGACGACCGGCGGCACGTCACCCAGCCGACGTCCTCGAACCTGTACTTCGACGAGGTCTTGCGGGGCGCCGAGACCGAGGCATGGCAGCGCGGCCTGGCGCTGATGGTCGCGGCCGGCCGTGGTCCGTCGCGGGACGTCATCGTGAACGACGTCGCCGGCCGGGTCGACGGGCTGGCGGTCCTGGCGCAGACCGTGCCGGACGAGCTCCTCGAACACGTCGCCCGCCGCATCCCGGTGGTGGTGCTCGCCGACGACCGGCGCTCGCGCGGCTTCGACTCGATCAGCGTCGACAACGCCGCGGGCATGCGGACCCTCGCCGCCCACGTCATCGGTCGGCTCGGCATCCGGTCGATCGCCTACGTGGCGGGACCGGTGGACTCCCCGGACGACCAGGAGCGAACCGCCGGGTTCAGGCGGGCGCTCGAGGACCACGGGCTCGCGCCGACGGCGGTCCGGACCGTGCACGGCGACTTCGGTCGGGTCCGGGCCCGTGAGCTGGCCCGGACGCTGCTGGACGAGCGGGTGCCGCGGGCGATCGTCTGCTCGAACGACCAGTCGGCGCTCGGGGTGCTCGACGCGGTCCTGGCGCGCGGGCTGCGGGTGCCGGACGACGTCGTGGTGACGGGCTTCGACGGCATCGACGCGGGGCGGTACTCGACCCCGCGCCTGACCACCGTGCACCAGCCGATGGGGGACCTGGGGCGTGCGGCGGTCCGGGCGATCGTCGACCGACTGGACCGCCGTGAGGGACCACCGCGTGCCGTCCGACTACCCGTCGAGGTGCTGCTCCGCGAGAGTTGCCCGCCGGAGCTCTAGTGTGCTGCGCGACGTGCGGACTGCGACTTGCGCACCGCGATGTAAGCGCATACATTGACCCTCGTACCCACTCGACACGGAGGTCGACCGAGCAATGACGCTTCCCCCACAGCGCACCCGCCGTGCTCGCCTCGCCGCTGCCCTCGCCGGCATCGCGGTCGTGGCCCTCACGGCGACCGGCTGCAGCATCCAGGTCCGGTCGGAGCCGGACCCGAGCATCGGCAAGGACACGATGCTCATCAACGCCGACCACGGCAACCCGCTGTTCGACCGCAACTTCAACCCGTACATCACGAACGCCCGGACGGCGTCGAAGTGGATGTACGAGCCCCTCATCGAGGTGAACCCCCTCGACGGCAAGCGGAACCCGTGGCTCGCCAGCTCGTGGGAACAGCCGGACGCGAAGACGATCGACATGACGATCCGCCGGGGTGTCGAGTGGTCGAACGGTGACGCGTTCACCGCGAAGGACGTCGTCTTCACGTTCGACCTGCTGAAGAAGTTCCCCGCGATGGACGTCAAGGGTGCCTGGCAGCACATCGACACGATCGAGCAGCAGGGGGGCCACGTCGTCTTCCACCTGAAGTCCGAGGACGTCCCGAGCCTGACGATCATCGGCCAGACGTACATCCTCGGCGAGCGGCACTGGGGGAAGGTGAAGGACCCGACGACGTGGCGGGACCCGAACCCCATCGGCACCGGCCCGTTCGTCCTCGGCAACTACACCGACCAGCAGTACTCGATGGACAAGAACCGTCGGTACTGGCAGGCGGACGAGATCGCGATCAAGCACCTCATCCTGCCGGCGACGAACACGCAGCTCGACACCGTGACCCGCGGCTACGACTGGTCGTACTCGTTCATCTCCGACGTCGAGGGCACGTGGGGCGCCGCGTCCCGCACCAACACCTGGTGGTTCCCGCCGGGGGGCGTGATCGGGCTGATCCCCAACCTGACGAAGGCGCCGTACGACGACGTGAACGTCCGCCGGGGCATCTCGCTCGCCCTCGACCGCGACGACATCGCCGAGACCGCGACCGAGGGCAACCTCACCGCCGCGGCCCAGACCGGCCTGATCCTGCCGAACCAGGAGCGGTACGCGAACCCGGACATCCCCGACAAGGGCATGGTGACGCAGGACGTCGCCGCCGCGAAGGCCGCGTTCGCGAAGTCCGGCTGGGTGGAGCAGGGCGGCAAGATCGTCAAGGACGGCAAGCAGCTCGCGATCACGATCACCACCGCGAACGGCTACGCGGACTGGCTCCGTGCCGCGCAGGAGGTCCGCCGCGACCTCACCGCCATCGGCGTCGCGGTGACCATCAAGGCCCCGCAGCCCGCCGGGTACCAGCAGGCGATCAACAACGGTGACTTCGACATGGCGATGGGCGGCATGGGCAACGGCGACGTCTACCAGGCGTTCAACTCGCTGATGTCGACCGAGTTCTACCAGCCCGTCGGCAAGCCCACCGTCAACAACTACGAGCGGTACCGGGACCCGGCCACGCAGCGCCTGCTCGACGAGTACAGGGCGACGACCGACACCGCCCGGCAGCAGCAGATCCTCGACCAGCTGCAGACGATCGTGTACGACCAGCTGCCCGTGATCGGCATGTACCACGGCGGCCTCTGGGGTCTGTTCAACACCGGCAAGTTCGTCGGCTGGCCGAGTGCGGAGGACCCCTACATGGCCCCGCAGAACTACGACTCGGCACCGCTGCTCATCTTCACCAAGCTCCGGCTGCGCGACAGCGCCGCAGGGCGCGCGATCGTCGCGACAGAGAGCGAGCAGGGCAAGTGAAGTACATCCTCCAGAAACTCGTCCTCTTCGTCCTGACCCTCTGGGCCGCGGTCACGCTGAACTTCGTGCTGCCGCGCCTCATGCCGGGCAGCCCGAGCGACGCGGCCCTCGCGAAGCTCAGCCAGAACGGCCCGGTCACCGACGCCACCCGCAAGGCCATCGAGGCGCAGCTCGGCGTCCCGACCGGGAACCTCTGGGACCAGTACGTCAGCTACCTGCACCAGGTCGTCACCCTCGACTTCGGGACGAGCTACACGTTCTACCCGCAGCCGGTCGGCGACCTGGTCGGGAAGGCCCTGCCGTACACGCTGATCCTGGTCGGGGTCGTGACGATCCTGGCGTTCGTCCTCGGCACCCTGATCGGCATCGCGGCGGCCTGGAAGCGCGGCACCTGGCTCGACTCGCTCCCCACCCTGTCCGGCAGCTTCATGTCCACGTTCCCGTACTTCTGGACGGCGCTGCTCCTGCTGTTCTTCCTCGGCTACGTCCTGCACTGGTTCCCGACGACCGGCGCGTACTCGGCGACGACCACGCCGGGCCTCTCCGGAGCGTTCGTCGGTGATGCCCTGCAGCACGCGGTCCTGCCGGCGGTGACGATCCTGGTGACGAGCCTGGGCGGCTGGATCATCGGCATGCGGAACGCGATGATCAACACGCTCGGCGACGACTACGTGACCTTCGCCGAGGCGAACGGCCTGCGCGGCCGGACCGTCGCGATCCGCTACGCCGCGCGCAACGCGATCCTGCCGAACCTGACCGGCTTCGGCCTGGCCCTCGGTGGCGTGGTCGGCGGCTCGGTGCTCGTCGAGCAGGTGTTCGGCTACCCGGGCATCGGCTACCTGCTGTTCAACGCCGTCATCGGGCAGGACTACCCGCTCATGCAGGCACTCTTCCTGATGATCACCGTGTCGGTGCTCATCGCCAACTTCATCGTGGACGTGCTGTACGGCGTCCTGGACCCGAGGACGCGCCGATGACCCGCAACTCGCGACGAGCGGCGTGCCCCGCTCACAACCCCCACCCGAGGACGCGCCGATGACCACCGTCGCAGTACGTACACAAGAAGAAGCCCAGGCGCCGAGCAAGCTCAGGTCAGCCGCTCGCCAGTTCGGCGTCGTCTGGTCGAACACGAAGGCCCGGATCGGCATCATCATCCTGGCCGTGTTCGTCCTCGTGGCGATCCTGGCGCCCCTCCTCGCCCCGTACGGCGCCAGCCAGAACGGCTCCGCACGGTCCGCCGACGCGACGCCTGACCACTGGATGGGCACCACCGCAGCCGGCGAGGACGTCCTGTCGCAGCTCATCTACGGCGCCCGCATCTCGGTGATGGTCGGCGCCGTCGCGGGCATCCTGTCCACGCTCGTCGCCGTCGCGATCGGCCTCAGCTGGGGCTACGTCCGCGGCTGGATCGCCGAGGTCATCGGGTTCGTCGTGAACCTGTTCCTGGTGATCCCGGGCCTGCCGCTCATGATCGTCATCGCGGCGTACCTGCAGAACGGCGGCATCGCGGTCATCATCGCGGTGATCGTGGTGACGGGATGGGCCTGGGGAGCGCGCGTGCTCCGCTCCCAGACGCAGTCGCTGCGCGGCCGGGACTTCGTGACGGCCGCACAGTTCTCCGGCGAGGGGGCGACCCGCATCGTCTTCCGCGAGATCCTGCCGAACATGACGTCCCTGATCGTCGGCAGCTTCTTCGGGGCCGCGACCAGCGCGATCCTGGCGGAGGCGGGCCTGGAGTTCCTCGGCCTCGGCGACTCCTCGATCGTCAGCTGGGGCACGATCCTCTACTGGGCGCAGAACTCGAACGCGCTGCTCACCGGCCAGTGGATCCTGCTGTTCGCCCCGGGGCTCTGCATCGCCCTCCTCGCGATGAGCCTCACCCTGATCAACTTCGGCGTCGACGCCGTGTCCAATCCGCGGCTGCGCGAAGGCGCGCGCCCGAAGCGCAAGGAGGCGACCGCATGAGCGGCGCACGTCCCGTCCCCACCACCGGACTGGAGGCACGCACCGGCGCCGCCACGGGCCTCCCGTCCGACACGTCCCACGGAACCGCTGGCTCCGCCGGATCCGCAGGATCCGACGTCCTGCTGGACGTCCGCGACCTGTCGGTCGTCTACGAGTCGTCGGGGCAGACCGCCGTCCAGGCCGTCGACCACGTGTCGTTCTCCCTCCGGAAGGGCGAGTTCGTCGGGCTGGTCGGGGAGTCCGGCTCCGGCAAGTCCACGCTCGGCTACGCGCTCACCCGACTGCAGAAGCCCCCGGCGCGGACGAACGGCGGCAGCATCGTGTTCGCGGGGAAGGACATCCGCGACCTCGGCGACGAGGAGCTCCGGCAGCAGCGGCAGGGCGGATTCGCGATGGTGCTGCAGTCGGGCATGAACGCGCTCAACCCGGTGCGGAGCATCCGCAACCACTTCATCGACGTCTTCACGGCCCACGGCCACGTCCCACGCGAGCGGTGGGACAGCCGGATGCGGGAGCTCGTCGGCAAGGTGAAGCTCCCCGACTCGATGCTCGCGCGGTTCCCCGGGGAGCTGTCCGGCGGCATGCGCCAGCGCGTGTCGATCGCGCTCGCGCTGTCCCTCGAGCCGCAGCTCATGGTGTTCGACGAGCCGACCACGGCGCTCGACGTCCTCGTGCAGCACGCGGTGATGGACACGATCATCGAGCTGCAGCGGGCCGAGGGTTTCACGGCGGTGCTCATCAGCCACGACCTCGGCATCGTGCTCGAGGCCACCGAGCGCGTCCTCGTCATGCACGAGGGCCGGATCGTCGAGGACGGCGGTTCGCGCGAGGTGCTCCGTGCCCCGCAGGACCCGTACACGCAGATGCTGCTCTCGCACTACGCCGACCCGCGCGCGTCGGTCGTGAGCCTCCCCGGCTTCCCGGACCGCTCGCTCCGTGCCGCGTCGGGTGAGAAGCGCCAGCAGGCGACCTCGTCGTTCAGCACGGTCGGCTCGCGGGAGCGCAGTGCGGCACGCAATCCGATCGTCGTCGACCACCTCGTGAAGACCTACGCTCCGCCCCGTCGTGGTGAGGACCCGGTCCGCGCCGTCCGCGACGTGTCGTTCACACTCGAGCCGGGGCAGTCCCTCGCGCTCGTCGGCCAGTCGGGCTCCGGCAAGTCGACCATCGCGAAGCTGCTCACCGGCGTCGAGAAGCCCAGCTCCGGCACCGTCCGGTTCGGCGACCTCGACGTCGCGAAGCTCGGACGCCGCGGCATGCGGGACCTGCGCTCCGAGGTGCAGATGGTGTTCCAGGACCCGTACTCGGCGCTCAACCCGCTGCACACGGTCGAGTACACGCTCACCCGCCCGGTCGTGAACTACACCGGGCTCCGGGGCAAGGACGCTCGGCGTCGCGTACTCGAACTCCTGGAGACCGTGGGCCTGACGCCCGTGGAGCAGTTCGCGCAGAAGCTCCCGCACCAGCTCTCCGGCGGGCAGCGGCAGCGCGTGGTCATCGCCCGGGCGCTCGCCAGCGACCCGCAGGTGATCATCGCCGACGAGCCGGTCTCGATGCTCGACGTGACGCTCCGCGCCGGGGTGCTCGCGCTCCTCGAGGACCTGCGGGAGCAGTGGGGCGTCTCGCTCCTCTACATCACGCACGACCTGTTGAGTGCCCGGCTCATCACCGACGACATCATGGTGCTCCACGACGGCGCCGTGGTCGAGCGTGGCCGGACCGCCGACGTGCTGCAGCACCCGCAGGACGACTACACGGTCGCGCTGCTGGACGCCGTGCCGAACCCGCGGCGCGCGGTGGAGCTCGAGGGCGTCGCGAAGCGGCGTGCGACCCCAGCGCCGAGCGAGCCTGCGCGCTCGGTGGATGATGCAGTATGACGAACCTGCATGCGTTCCCCACGGTCCCGCCGTTCGGCCACCTGCCCACCCCCGAGGGCGTCGACGTCGTGGGCATCGACCTGCCCGTCGGCCGGCTCACCGCCTACCGCGTCGTCCCGTCGGGTCCGTCGAAGGGCGTCGTGCTCGTCGTCCCCGGGTACACCGGCTCGAAGGAGGACTGGTGCACGTTCATGCCCCTCCTCCGTGACGCCGGCTGGACCGCGGTCGCGATCAGTCGCCGCGGGCAGGCCGACTCGGCAGCGCCGGGCTCGCCCCAGAGCTACACGCTCGACGAGGAAGCCGCCGACGTGGTCCGCGTCGCACGCCTGCTCGACGACGGCGCTCCCGTGCACCTGATCGGGCACTCGCTCGGCGGCGTGATCATCCGCGCCGCCGCGATCGCGTCGCCTCGCTCGTTCCGGTCCGTCGTGCAGTTCTGCTCCGGACCGTACGGCTGGCCCTACCGCAAGGTCACCGAGCTGACGATCATGCACGACACCGGTGGGAACAACCGCACCCTGTTCGACGCCACCAACCCGCTGTGGGCGTACCGCCCCGACGAGGAACTCCCCGACGACGTCCGCATGGTCCGTGAACGCTTCGACGCCACGAGCCCCCTGAGCATCGTCGCCGGCGGGCACATCCTCGAGGACCACACCGACAGCTCCGCCGAACTCCGCGCCACCGGGCTGCCCGTCCTCGTCACGCACGGCGAGTGGGACGGTGCCTGGCCGATCCCGTGGCAGCGCGCCATGGCGACCGACACCGGCGCCGAGTACGAGGTCATCCCGGCGAGCTACCACGGACCGCAGATCGAGAACCCGCAGGGAACCGTCGAGGTCTTCGACCGGTTCTTGTCCGCCCACTGAAAGGCACCATCATCACCACGCTGCACTTCCCCGACGGCTTCCTCTGGGGTGCCGCCACCGCCGCCCACCAGATCGAGGGCAACAACGTCAACAGCAACTGGTGGGTGCACGAGCACGAACCGGACACCACGATCGTCGAGCCCTCCGGCGACGCGGCCGACAGCTACCACCGGTACCGCGAGGACATCAGGATCGCCGCCGACCTCGGCCTGAACTCCTACCGGTTCAGCATCGAGTGGTCCCGCATCGAGCCCGAGCGCGGGTTCGTCAGCCGCGCCGAGGTCGACCACTACCGCCGCATGGTCGAGGCCTGCCACGAATTCGGCCTCGAGCCGATCGTCACCCTCATGCACTTCACCGTGCCGCGCTGGTTCGAACGCGACGGCTTCTGGCGCGCACCCGACGCCGCCGACCTGTTCGCCCGCTACACCGAGGCGGCGCTCCCCATCGTCCAGGACGGCGTCCGGTACGTGTGCACGATCAACGAGCCGAACATCGCGGCGATGCTCGCCGGCGGTGAGGACGCCCGGAACCTCGTCGCCTACGGCCTGCCGAACCCGGACCTCGGCGTCGCCGACGCGCTGCTGGCCAGCCACAAGCGGTCGCGAGAGGTCCTGTCACAGGTGTCGGGCCTCCAGTCCGGGTGGACCATCGCGACCCAGGCGTTCCGCGCCTCCGGCGAGCCGGGGTCCGAGGAGATGCTGCGCGAGTACGGGTACCCGCGCGACGACTGGTACCTCGAGGCCGCTGCCGGGGACGACTTCCTCGGCGTGCAGGCCTACACGCGCACGTTCATCGGCGCTTCCGGCCCGTTGCCGGTCGCCGACGATGTCGAGACCACGCTGACCGGGTGGGAGTTCTACCCGGAGGCCGCCGGTGACGGCATCCGCAGCGCGTGGGAGCTGTCCGGCCACGTCCCCGTGATGGTGACCGAGAACGGCATCGCGACCGCGGACGACACCCGCCGGATCGCCTACACGCAGGGTGCACTCGAGGGCATCCACCGCTGCATCGAGGACGGCATCGAGGTCCTCGGCTACCAGCACTGGTCGCTCCTCGACAACTACGAGTGGGCCTCCGGGTTCCGGCCCACCTTCGGGCTCGTCTCCTGGGACCGGGAGACGTTCGAGCGGACGCCGAAGCCGAGCGCGCATTGGTACGGCGGCGTCGCGAAGGCCAACGCGATCTGACGCGTCGCGGCGGACGCCTCCCGGCCCGTCCTGGAGGCCCGTCCTGCTCCCGACGCCTCGGTCACGTCGCCGACGTGGTCCTGCGGGCGTCGCGCCAGGTCCACGGCGGCCCGCGACGTCCGCGGCGTCCACGAGGAAGAGCCGCCTCACCCGGACCGATCGACGTGACTCCCACCGCCCGGTGCGGCGTCATCCGGTCCGATCCCGGTGGACGCCGTCGAGGATCCCGCCGCCGCCGGTAGCGGTGACTTCCGGTTCTCGTCGCCGCGTGAGGCGCTGCGACAGGCGCAGCAACGGGCGGTCGACCCACTTCCAGACGGCCACCGACGCCAGGACGGACCCGCACGCGGCGAGCAGCCCGACGACTGGCCAGCGTGCGGGGTCCGCGAGCATCGGTACGCGTGTCAACGCGGCGATCAAGACCGGTACGACGACCGGGTGCGTCAGGTAGAGCGCGTACGACGCGTCTCCGAGGAGCAGCAACCGCCGACCCACCAGACGCCGCCACCAGGTCTCCGCGACCACGGCCGCGAGGATCGCAGTGGTCGCGACCGGCAGGAGCAGCGCGTGCGCGACGGGCGCACCGCTGATGCCCTCGACGACGACCCAGCACATCAGCGTGCCGAGCAGCCGGACGACGAGCGGACCACGGCGACGGTCGCGGGTCCACTGTCCGACGGCCATCCCTGCGACGAAGCACAGGACGATCGGGTCCGCGTGGAACTGCCACGCTGGCCACGGGTCGGGACGTGCGACGGAGAGCAGTGCGAGCACGGCCAGGACCACTGGCACGAGGGTCGCGGGTCTGGTCCGCAGGGCCAGTGCGCCGGCGACGACGACGTAGAAGAGCAACTCGTGCGAGAGCGTCCACTGCACGGTGTACAGCGGTTGCACCAGGCCGTCGGCGCCTCGTGCAGGGAGGAAGAGGTAGCTCGCCACGATGTACCACGGGTCGACGGCAGCGCGCACAAGCGACGAGGGGGCGATCACGACGAGGAGCAGCTTGATCGTGGTCATCGCCCAGGCGAGCGGGACGATGCGGGCTGCGCGCCGGAGGAGGAACCTGCCCGGACGGACGTCGTCACGGGACGTCACGATGACCGCGACGAACCCGCTGATGGCGAAGAAGACGGCGACACCCGCGACGCCCACGGGGAGTCGGGGGACGTCCTCGTGGAGGCGCTCCTGGACGTAGATCGGGACGTGTGACACCACGACGAGCATCGCTGCGAGGAACCGCAGCGCCTGGACGCCGGTGAACCGCACGGTGGTCGCGGGATCGATCGGTGCCGCCTTGTCGATGGGCCGGTTCATGTCGGACTTCCTTGCTGGGCGGAACGGTGGAACAGTGGGACGTCGTCGCGGAGGGGAGGTGACGGGTGTGCGGACGCTGCCGATCCGTCGCCGCTCGTTCTCCTGTTCGTGCTGGCACCCGCGCTCAGGCTGGCGCAGAGGAGGATCCAGAGGAGCGGGGTGCCCAGGTCGGGGATGGCCACGGTCTTCGCCACCAGGAGTGCCAGGAGGCCGACGGCGGCCGGTACGGTCACGCGCGACCGCAGGCCGGTGCGGACGGCGCGGAAGAGGGCGAACGAGAAGAGCGCGGTGCCCACGACGCCCACGGTCGAGAGCAGGGTGACCACGAACGACGACGCGCGGTTCCCACCCAGACCCGCCCCGAGGCCGCCGGTGTCCCAGAAGACCCCGAGGCCGACCCCGTCCGCACCGCTCCGTGCCAGCTGGGACTGGCTCCCGAGCTTGCCGGTGGCCAACTCCACGGCCGGCTCGATCAGGTCTCGCCCCATCGTCATCGCGGTGATGAGGACCGCCAGCAGCCCGAGGACGACCCACGGCGCGCCGCGACCGCCGTTCGCGGCGAAACGCGCCACGAGCACGATCAGTGCAGTCCCCGCGACGATGCCGGTCGTGACGAGGGCGGTGCCCGAGGCTGAGCCCAGGAGCAGCGTCCCGGCACCGACGGCGAGTGCTGAGCAGGCGACCCTCGTCGCGGGACGGTCCGCGAGGAGCGCTCGTGCGGTGGCGTACGCCGCGACCCCGGTCGCGAAGGCCGCGAGCTCGCTCGGCTCGTTGAAGACGCCACGCCACCTGCTGTCGGTGTCGGCGTAGTAGGTCTGCAACGTGTCGAGGAAGGGTGCCAGGACGTCGAGCCCCGCCTGCCGCAGGGCGCTCCGCACGAGGCTGCCGCCCACGCCGACCCACGTGGTGACGGTCAGTGCGAGCGGAGCGGTCCGGGAGCGGATGAGGAAGGCTGCTGCGCCCAGTGCACTTGCGAGGATCAGCGACTGCGCGAAGTTGGTCGTCGTGTAGCCGAGTGGTGTGAGCGCCGAGAGCTGGCGCTCGACACCGCCCCGGGGCGTGAGCACCGGGACGCCCGCGAACACCCAGGGCGCCATGACGGTCCACGTGAGCGACCACACCGCGAATCCGACCAGCACGGTGAGGACGGGCGTCGGGCCCGCCCGACGTGGTTCCACGAGGAAGGCGACGCCGGCGACGGCTCCGACACACACGAAGATCGGCACCGGCTGACCGACCACGAGCCCGGCCGAGGAAGGGAGCCCGGCGGCGCAGCCGAGAGCGACCGCGACGAGGGCGCGCCGCCGGAGCAGCACGCCGAGGAGCGCGCTGCTGATGAGGACGGCGCCGAGGATCGTCATCTTTCCCTCTCAACTGTTTGGGATATACTATAGGTTGTATATCAGCCGTTCAAGCCCCTTTCCGAAGGAATCGCCATGTCGCTCGCACAGTTCCTGGCCGTCATCCGTCGACGGCACTGGTTGCTGACCATGCTCACGTTGCTGGGTGTGACGGGCGGGGTGACGCTGTCGCTCCTCGCGACGCCGCTCTACCGCGCCGAGGCGCAGATGTTCGTCTCGGTGGACGGCGGTTCGACCGCGAGCGACCTGAGTCAGGGCGGGTCGTTCTCCGAATCCCGGGTGGCGTCGTACGCGAAGCTCTCGACCTCGACCGCGGTCCTCCGCGCCGCTGCTCGGGAAGCAGGAGTCGAAGCCGCTCCGTCCGAGCTCGAGCGAGCGGTGCGGACCACGACGAGTGCCGACACCGTCATCATGTCGATCACGGCGACGCAGCCCGACCCCGAGAAGGCCGCCGCGCTCGCGGACGCGATCGCCGCACAGACCATCGAGCTCGTGGGGGACATCGAGAAGACGGATGCGCTCGGCGAATCGCTGGTGAAGTTGAGCGTGTACCAGAAGGCCGAAGTGCCGACCGCGCCGGCCTCACCCCGCGTGCCGGTGGACATCGCGGTCGGCGCCCTCATCGGTCTCGCCCTCGGCATCGGCAGCGCCCTGCTCCGCGAGACGATGGACACGAAGGTGCGGAGCGTCGACCAAGTGGCGTCCGCATCGGGGAAGAGCGTCCTCGCGGAGATCCCGGTCTCCGACGACATCGCCACCATCGCCCTCACCAGCAGCGGAGGGCAGTTCTCCAGCACAGCCGAGGCCTACCGCCAGCTGCGCACGCACCTGACCTTCACGAACCTCGACGGCGACTGCCAGGTCATCGTGGTCACGAGTTCGCTCGCCGGTGAGGGGAAGTCCACCACCGCCGCCAACCTGGCGCTCATGCTGGCGCAGAACGGCCACCGGACGCTGCTCGTGGACGCCGATCTCCGGCGGCCGTCCGTTGCGGACATCCTGGGCATCGAGAGCAGCGTCGGCCTGTCGACCGTGCTCGCTCACCAGGTCGAACTCGACGACGCGATCCAGGTGGTCGGAGAAGGCGGGCTCCGCGTCCTCACCTCCGGCCAGGTGCCGCCGAACCCGAGCGAGCTCCTCAGCTCCCGGCAGATGCAGCTCGTGGTCCAGACGGCGTCGGTGTCGTTCGACTACGTCATCATCGACGCACCGCCCGCGCTTCCCGTCACGGACCCAGCAGTGCTGGGGGCCTCGGCGTCGGGCGTGCTGTTCGTCGCCTCGGTCGACGGCCGGGTGAAGATGGGCGACATCGGGCGGGCAGTCAGCAAGGTCGACGCGGTCGGGGCTCGAGTGCTCGGCGTCGTCGCCAACCGCGTCCGTGTCGGGCACCGACCGGAGTCGTACTCCTACTACGCCACTGCTCGTCCGCAGAGCGAGAGCCCGCGGCGGGCGCGGCGTGCGGCGGTCGAGGGAAGACGATGACGCCCGCTGTGCCGCCCCGGGTGCTGTTCGTATGCGAGGGGAACATCTGCCGCTCCCCGTACGCCACGGTGGCGTTCTCCGAGCTCTGGTCCGCGAGGGACGACACTCCTGCCGTTCCACTCAGTGCCGGGACGAGGGCACCGCTCGGCGCCGGGGCACACGAACAGCTCCGCCGCTTCTTCGTCCAACCGCGGAGCCTGGCACAGCTCGATGCTCACCGGTCCCGACGGATCGACGCGGCGCTCATCCGCAGCGTGGATGTCGTGCTGACGATGGAACGCGGACACCGGCGCGACGTACTCGCGCTCGTTCCCGGTGCCCTCCGGAGGACATACACCCTGGGCGAGTTCGCTCGGGTGGCCCAGGCGGCGACCGAGAGCGACGTCCGGTTGCACGGGATGTCCCTCGACGACGTCGTGGGACGGTTCCGCCTCGCCGCTCGGGGAGCCGTGGACATCACGGATCCGGTCCGGGGTGATGCCAGCGACTTCGCCGACATGGCCCACACCGTGGATGACGCTCTGAAGCGTGTGGTCGCGCTGCTCCACGCGGTCGCTCCACGTCCCTGACATCTCGAAGTGCCGGGGAGCGGCCCCGTGACTGCTCCGTACACGAGAAGGGGCCCCGATCGTTCTGGCGATCGGGGCCCCTTCTCGTGCACGGAGCTCAGCGGTTCACGACGTTCTTCGCTCCGGAGTCATCGATCTCCGGCTTGGACGTCGTCGTGATCTCGTTGGCGTCCCCGGTCACGGTGATGGACGCGACGTCCTTGGCGGTGATGCTGTTGATCGCGCCGGTCACACGGAGTTCCTCGGCGTCGCCCATGACGATGCGAGCGTTCGAGGTCGTGATCACGACCTTCGCGCAGTCGGGAACGGTGACCTCCTTGTTGTTGAGGTCAGCCACTCGGGCTACCCCGTCGGAGCAGCGCAGCGTGGCCTTCTCGAGCTCGGGCGGCGGGGCCGTGGTGATGTCGGTCGGAGTCGGCGTGCGGGTGGGGCCCGTCTCCGATGTGGCGTTGCTCCCGGAACAGCCGGTGAGAGCGGCGGCGAGGGCGAGGGTGAGAGCGGTCGTGGTCAGGATCCGGGTCGACATGATGGCCCTTCGGGTCTGGTCGGTCGTCGTGTGGTGGTCCGGGCGGGACGTCGCTCGGACGTCCCGCCCGGACCGGGGGAGTGTCAGCTCAGCTCAGGTCAGGGGGCCACGTTGACGCCCAGCTGCTGCTGGTTGAACTTGCCGCCCTTGGTGAACTGCTGCACGAACAGCTGGTAGCTGCCGGCGGGGAGCGCCACGTCCGGGTCAGCAGTCATCGACCAGTCGGTCGTGCCGCTGAGCGTCGTCGTGGCGAGGTCCGCGGTGATGCCCGAGCCGTGCAGTGCGAGCAGCGCTCCGTCCACTGCGATGCCGGTGAACGTCTGACCCTTCGCGGCGATCTGGCTCCCCGGTGTCGGGGTGAGCACCGTGGGTGCGGTGTTCGGTGCGTACTGCAGGGTCACGTTGGCGGGGTCGGAGGTCTTGCCGTCGGTGGTCTGGGTGACGGTGAAGGCCTGGTCGCCCCAGCCGACCTTGGCGGGGTTGACGGAGAGGTCGAACGCGCCGGAGGCGTTGGCCTTGCCGGTCGTGACGACGCCGTTGCTGTTGGAGATGGTGATCGCCGCGTTCGCGGTGACGCCGGAGCCCTTGATGTGGGCCCACTGCTTCACGTTCTCGGGGAAGTACCCCTCGACGTTGGCCGGCGTCGCCGGCTTGGCGTCCTTCACGGTGACGACGATCGGGGCGTTGTTGAACTTGCCGCCCTTGGTGTGCTGGTTCGCGAACAGCTGGTAGGAGCCGATCGGGAGGGTGATGGCGGGGTCAGCCTGCAGGGACCAGTTCGTGGTGCCGTTGAGCGTCGTGGTCGCCAGTTCGGTGCTGATCCCGGCGCCCTTGAGGCCGATCAGTGCGCCGTCGACACCGGTGCCGGTGAAGGTCTGCCCGGTGTTGATGATCGTGCCCAGGTTCGCCGGGGAGGTGAACGTGGGTGCGGTGTTCGGTGCGTACTGCAGGGTCACGTTGGCGGGGTCGGAGGTCTTGCCGTCGGTGGTCTGGGTGACGGTGAAGGCCTGGTCGCCCCAGCCGACCTTGGCGGGGTTGACGGAGAGGTCGAACGCGCCGGAGGCGTTGGCCTTGCCGGTCGTGACGACGCCGTTGCTGTTGGAGATGGTGATCGCCGCGTTCGCGGTGACGCCGGAGCCCTTGATGTGGGCCCACTGCTTCACGTTCTCGGGGAAGTACCCCTCGACGTTGGCCGGCGTCGCCGGCTTGGCCGACTCGACCACGGTGACGGTGGACCTGCCGGATGAGGTGAACGCGCCGAGGTTGCTCGTACCGCTCACGGTGAACGTGGCGTCACCGGTGCCAGCAGCCGTGCCCTCGATCGGCAGGCTCCAGCGGGCCTGCTGTCCCGTGTCCGCTGTCCAGCCGTGCTTGGTGTTCAGCGTGACGACGGCCTTCGCGCCGCCGTCCTGCACCGTGACGGTCGCGGTGGCATTGCCGTCGCTCTTCCACTGCCCGTTGGGGTCGAGGTACTGGCTCTTCGAGGTGCCGTCGACGAACTTCGTCCCGGCAGGCGCAGTCACCTTGAACGTGGTGTCCTGCAGCGACGTGAGCGCGTCGGTTGCCTCGAGCCCGAGGAACAGGTCCTTGGTCTCGCCGACCTGCATCGATGCGTCGAAGCCGAGTGCGTCGGTCTTGACGCCGCCGTTCTCGACCGTTGCCGGTGCGACCGCCACGGTGATGTCACCGTGGCCGATGACCGGGGTGGTGCCGTTCGCCACGATGTCGACGCTGCCGCCGGTCAGCTCGGCGCCGCCCTTCTGGCCCTCGAGGACCTGCAGCTTGAACTGGATCTTCCGGAAATTGTCCTCCCAGGTCTGGTCTCCGGCGATGGTTGCCGTCTTCCCGTCCTCTGCGACTGAACCGGACACCACGGCGCCGCTGCCCCCGGCTCCCTGGGCCGCGACGAACTTCGTGCCCTCAGGAGCGTGGAGCGTGACCTCGCCCTGCTTCTTGGAGGAGATCGACCCCGACACCCAGTCGGTCGTCGATCCGGCCGAAGTCGCTGGCACGTCGAACGTCACCTTCGCACCGGTCTGGACGGAGAACGTCCCTTCCGCAGCCACGTCCTCCTGCCCGGCCTTCTTGATGGTCGCAGTTCCACCAGTGATCGTCGTGTCCGGCGCCGCGTCGTCGTTCACGCGCAGCTTGAACTGGATCTTCCGGAAGTCATCAGCCCATGTGTTGTCACCCGGGAAGAACGCGCTCTTCCCGCCGTCGCGGATCTGCCCGACGATCGTGGATCCGCTGCCCACACCCAACGCTCGTGCTTCGACGATCGTCGTGCCCGCGGGTGCCTTCAGCTCAAGCTCACCCGCGGCGTTGCTCGACATGGAACCATCGACCCAGTCTGTCGTTGTGCCGGGAGCGGCGACCGGTACATTCGGGAACGTGACCGTTGGCTGCTCGACCACGGTGATGTCACCGTGGCCGATGACCGGGGTGGTGCCCTCCGCCACGATGTCGACGCTGCCGCCGGTCAGCTCGGCGCCGCCCTTCTGGCCCTCGAGGACCTGCAGCTTGAACTGGATCTTCCGGAACGTGTCCTCCCAGGTCTGGTCTCCGGCGATGGTTGCCGTCTTCCCGTCCTTTGCGACTGAACCGGACACCACGGCGCCGCTGCCACCGGCTCCCTGAGCCGCGACGAACTTCGTGCCCTCAGGAGCGTGGAGCGTGACCTCGCCCTGCTTCTTGGAGGAGATCGACCCTGACACCCAGTCGGTCGTCGATCCGGCCGAAGTCGCTGGCACGTCGAACGTCACCTTCGCACCGGTCTGGACGGAGAACGTCCCTTCCGCAGCCACGTCCTCCTGCCCGGCCTTCTTGATGGTCGCAGTTCCACCAGTGATCGTCGTGTCCGGCGCCGCGTCGTCGTTCACGCGCAGCTTGAACTGGATCTTCCGGAAGTCATCAGCCCATGTGTTGTCACCCGGGAAGAACGCGCTCTTCCCGCCGTCGCGGATCTGCCCGACGATCGTGGATCCGCTGCCCACACCCAACCCTCGTGCTTCGACGATCGTCGTGCCCGCGGGTGCCTTCAGCTCAAGCTCACCCGCGGCGTTGCTCGACATGGAACCATCGACCCAGTCTGTCGTTGTGCCGGGAGCGGCGACCGGTACATTCGGGAACGTGACCGTTGGCTGCTCGACCACGCTGACGGCCGACGTGCCGGACGCGGTGAACGCGCCGCGGTTGCTCGTACCGCTCACGGTGAACGTGGCGTCACCGGTGCCAGCAGCCGTGCCCTCGATCGGCAGGCTCCAGCGGGCCTGCTGTCCCGTGTCCCGTGTCCAGCCGTGCTTGGTGTTCAGCGTGACGACGGCCTTCGCGCCGCCGTCCTGCACCGTGACGGTCGCGGTGGCATTGCCGTCGCTCTTCCACTGCCCGTTGGGGTCGAGGTACTGGCTCTTCGAGGTGCCGTCGACGAACTTCGTCCCGGCAGGCGCAGTCACCTTGAACGTGGTGTCCTGCAGCGACGTGAGCGCGTCGGTCGCTTTGAGGCCGACGTAGAGGTCCTTCGTCTCGCCGACCTCCATCGACAGGTCGAACCCGACGCCATCGGCCGCGACGCCACCGTTCGAGGACTTGCCCGGGTTCACCGTGATCTCGACGGTGGTGCGGTTGTAGCCCTTACTCGTCGTGGCGACGACGAGCTTGTACTCACGATCCTCGAGGCCGTCGATCGGGATGCCCCAGCTGCCGTTGTCCTTGTCGGCCTGCATCGACCCGAGGATCGTGCCCTGCTTGCCCTTCTCGTAGACCCTGATCAGCGAGTTCTGCTGCGACACACCGGTGAGCAGGAGCGTGCTGCCCGGTTCGAGCACGAAGTCGTCTGCCGGCGACGTGATCGTCGTGCCCGCGCCGTAGTCGACCTTCAGTTCCGTGTGACCGTTGTCCTGGCCACGGACGACCTGCACGACGTCGAGGGTGTCGACACCGGTCATGTTCGGGGCATTGACCGTGGTGCTCCACTCGCCCCCGCCGTTGACGGTGTCGTAGCCCACGACACTGTTGCCGCGGCGCACCTCGACCTTGGTGCCCGGCGTCGCAGTGCCGCTGATCTGTACGGTCTTCTCGGGGTTCTCGAGATCGAAGGTGTGCTTCGCAGTGACGTCCTGGACCTTGAGTGCGACATCGAGTTCCAACTCACCGAGTTCGGTGCCGCCCTTGAGCGCACGGATCTGTACTGCGTTCGATCCGAGAGCGAGCTTGTCGAGTGTGAAGGTGAACGAGCCGTCCGCGCCTGGAGCGAAGGCCTTGGTCGTCGTGCCCCACCGGATCTCGACGAGGTTCGCGTCCGTCGGAACGTACCCGCTCAGGCGCGCCGTGCCCTTCTCGACGTCGGCGTCGAATGCGTTGGCGCTGAGGACCTGCGGAAGGTTGACCTTGGTGCGTTCTCCGCGGTCACCAGACCAGATCGTCGCCGTGGTCGCGGTCGAGGGGACCCGGTCGAGGACAGCTCCGCGGACCCAGCCGTCCGAGCCAGCGGTCAGTGTCTGGTAATCGCCCCCCGGGGTGTCGTCCCTGGACACGTGGATGGTCGCGCCACTGCTGCCCGCGTTCGTGGTGAGGGTCCGCTGACTACCCTTCTTCCCGACCGAGACCTCTGTGAGGGCGGGGTCGTGGAGCGGCACGGTCGTCTGCACGCCATCGGCAGCCTGACGAACCCGCAGGGTCCTGCCGGCCGTGTCCGACCGAGGAGCTTTGCGCGAGTACTTGTACTCTGCGGCCGAGGTGAGCCACTTCCACTTGGCGCCGTTGTCCGCGCTGGTCCAGATGTCCCAGTTGCCCTCGGTCGTGCCGGAGATCGTGAACGAGTCCTCGGTCTTGTCGTAGGACGACGACGCGGTGAACGGTGTCGAGATCGGTACCGACGACGAGACGTCGAAAGACGTCCAGTTGGTGGAGTTCGCCGGGGCGGACTGGCCGGAGAAGCGGACGATGACCGAGCGCTTCGGGCCAGGAGTGTCGACCGTCAGGGAGGGCGAGTAGTACCACGTGTGCGAGCCGCCCCAGAATCCCCCCGTGCCGGTGCCGGAGTGCGAGCACAGCATCTTGCGATCCTGGTCGGACAGTGTGCAGTTCTCGAGCCCCGCACGCCCTGACAGCGGTCGATCGAATCCCACGATCGCGTCGTTCGCCGAGAAGTGCGTTCCGCTGGGTGCGGAGAACTCCCAACGAAGATCCTTCGTATGGCTGTCCGAGTGGATACGGAAGGCAGGATGCACTCGTTGGGTCTGACCGACTGTGAACGGAACGACTGACGAATCGAGACTGCTCCACGGGCCGCTCGACTCGGCCGACGCCGCGGGACCGATACTCAAGCTGGCGGCGAGGGTGGCTGCAGCGACGCCGGTCGCGGCCGCAGCTCGAGGGAATGCTTTCATAAGAGTGAGGTGTCTTTCGGATCGGGCTGCACCGGTGGAGCAGCGAATGTCAGATAGAGAATATCACGTTGATGAAGGCCGGTATGTGGGGCTGCCCAGCCGCCTTGCGTCGCTTGGACGCAACTTCCAACTCCGGAACTTGACCGGCCTCTGGATGGGAGTAGAGTTGAGTCCAAGGGACGCAAGTCTGTAGACGTCAGCACCACGCGTCGGACCTCCCGGCACCCAATGAAAGGAAGTACCTCCCCATGGGACGTGCAGTAGGAATCGACCTCGGAACCACCAACTCGGTCGTCAGCGTGCTCGAGGGCGGCGAGCCCACCGTCATCGCGAACGCCGAGGGCCTCCGCACCACGCCGTCGATCGTCGCCTTCACGAAGGACGGCGAGGTGCTGGTCGGCGAGACCGCCAAGCGCCAGGCCGTCACGAACGTCGACCGCACCATCGCGAGCGTGAAGCGCCACATCGGTACCGACTGGAAGGTCGACATCGACGGCAAGAGCTACACACCGCAGGAGATCTCGGCCCGTACCCTCGGCAAGCTCAAGCGCGACGCCGAGCAGTACCTCGGTGAAGACGTCACCGACGCGGTCATCACCGTCCCGGCGTACTTCAACGACGCCGAGCGCCAGGCCACGAAGGACGCCGGTGAGATCGCCGGCCTCAACGTCCTCCGCATCATCAACGAGCCGACTGCGGCCGCACTGGCGTACGGCCTCGACAAGGGCAAGGAAGACGAGCTCATCCTGGTCTTCGACCTCGGTGGCGGCACGTTCGACGTCTCCCTGCTCGAGGTGGGCAAGGACGACGACTTCTCCACGATCCAGGTCCGCTCGACCTCGGGCGACAACCGCCTGGGCGGCGACGACTGGGACCAGCGCATCGTCGACCACCTGGTCAAGAAGTTCAAGGACGAGCACGGCGTCGACCTGTCCACGGACAAGATCGCCAAGCAGCGCCTGAAGGAAGCCGCCGAGCAGGCGAAGAAGGAACTGTCGAGCCAGCTGAGCGCCAACATCCAGCTGCCGTACCTCACCCTCACGGCGAACGGCCCGCTGAACCTCGACGAGACCATCTCGCGCGCCCAGTTCGAGCAGATGACCTCCGACCTGCTCGACCGCACGAAGAAGCCCTTCAACGACGTCATCAAGGAGGCGGGCGTGTCGGTGAACGACATCGCGCACGTCGTCCTCGTCGGCGGCTCGACCCGTATGCCCGCCGTGGCCGAGGTCGTCAAGTCGCTGACCGGTGGCAAGTCGCCGAACCAGGGCGTCAACCCGGACGAGGTCGTCGCCGTCGGCGCCGCGCTGCAGGCCGGTGTCCTCAAGGGTGAGCGCAAGGACGTCCTGCTCATCGACGTCACCCCGCTCTCGCTCGGCATCGAGACCAAGGGCGGCCTGATGACGAAGCTCATCGACCGCAACACCGCGATCCCGACCAAGCGCAGCGAGACCTTCACGACCGCTGACTCGAACCAGCCGTCGGTCGCCATCCAGGTCTTCCAGGGCGAGCGCGACTTCACGCGCGACAACAAGGCGCTCGGCACCTTCGAGTTGACCGGCATCGCTCCGGCGCCCGCGGGCATCCCGCAGATCGAGGTGACGTTCGACATCGACGCCAACGGCATCGTGCACGTGTCCGCGAAGGACAAGGGCACCGGCAAGGAGCAGTCGATGGTCATCTCCGGCGGCTCGTCGCTGCCGAAGGAGGACATCGAGCGCATGGTCCGCGAGGCCGAGGAGCACGCCGCCGAGGACAAGGCCCGCCGCGAAGCCAGCGAGCGTCGCAACCAGGCCGAGCAGCTCGCGTACTCGATCGAGAAGCTCATCAAGGAGAACGACGAGAAGCTCCCCGCGGACGTCAAGTCCGAGGTGCAGGCCGACGTCGACGCGCTGAAGTCCGCCCTCGCGGGAGACGACGACGACGCGGTGAAGACCGCCTTCGACAAGCTGAACGAGTCGCAGGGCAAGATCGGCCAGGCCATCTACGCCCAGGACCAGTCGGCCGCCGCCGCCGGTCCGGAAGCGGGCGCGGAGGGCCAGACCGCCGGTGACGACGAGGACATCGTCGACGCCGAGGTCGTGGACGACGAGGACGACAAGGACAAGAAGTAACCGATGGCTGACTCCAACAACGCTGACGGCAACGTGCACGACGACAACGTCGACGACGCCCGGGAGCCGCAGGTCGAGGGCGACGCCACCAACGCGACGGCACCCGAGGACCTGATCGAGGCCGAGGGCCCCGACGTCGAGGTCCCGACGGATGCTCCCGCTGCGGCGGACGGGGGTCCGACGGACGGGAGCCCGGCGGACGACCTCAGCCCTGAGGACGAGGCCCTGCTCGCCGACGCCGCGTCCGGCATCGCCGAGGACCGTCTGTCCCCGTCCGACCGCGACCTGGTCGCCGAGATGCGCGCGGACATGCTCCGTGCGCAGGCCGAGCTGGTGAACTTCCGGAAGCGCGTCGAGCGCGACCGCGAGGCCAACCGCGAGGTCGCGATCGCCGAGGTGGTGCGTGCACTCCTCCCCGCGCTCGACGACCTGACTCGCGCCGAGGCGCACGGGGACCTGCCCGAGGGCCCCATGCAGGTCATCGGCCAGAAGATCCGCGCCGGGTTCGACAGGTTCAAGCTCGTGCAGATCGGTGAGAAGGGCGAGACCTTCGACCCGAACATCCACGAGGCGATCGTCCAGCTCCCGACCCCGGGTGCCACCGGTCAGACGGTCGCGGACGTCGTCGAACCGGGCTACAGGCTCGGCGAGCGTGTGCTCCGTGCGGCCAAGGTCGCCGTGGCGGTCCCGGCCTGAGGGCCGGCATCGGAAGAGGGGAGGTGAGCCGTGGCCAGTCAGGACTGGTTCGACAAGGACTTCTACGCGGTCCTCGGGGTGTCCAAGGACGCCTCTGAGGCCGACCTGAAGAAGACCTACCGGAAGCTCGCGCGGCAGTACCACCCGGACTCCAACCCGGGTGACGCTGCTGCCGAGTCGAAGTTCAAGGAGATCAGCGAGGCGTACTCCGTGCTCTCCGACAAGGAGCAGCGCAAGGAGTACGACCAGGTCCGCGCGATGGGTTCCGGGGCCCGCTTCACGGCGGGCGGACCGGGCGGCCAGGGCGGCTTCGAGGACGTCTTCGGTGGCATGTTCGGCGGCGGCGGCCAGGGCGGGGGCGGACAGCGCGTCCGCTTCGGTCAGGGCGGCGGCGGTGCCGGCGGCTTCGAGGACATCCTCGGCGGCATGTTCGGCGGTGGCGGCTTCGGCCAGAACACCGGCGGCTTCCGTGGCTTCGGCGGCCCGACGAAGGGGCGCGACGTCACCGCGACGACGACGCTCGACCTCGCCACCGCCGTCGCCGGTGACACCGTCAAGCTCGCGCAGGGCAACGGCCGGCCGGTGAACGTCCGCATCCCCGCGGGCGTCGCCGACGGCCAGAAGATCCGGCTGCGCGGTCGTGGTGAGCAGAGCCCCGACGGCGGTGAGGCCGGTGACCTCGTGGTCACCGTCACGGTGCGGAAGCACCCGGTGTTCGAGCGAGACGGCCTCAACCTGCGGGTCGACGTGCCGGTCACCTTCGTGGAGGCCGCGCTCGGCGCGACGATCGAGGTCCCGACCCTCGGTGGCGCGCCGGTCAAGCTCCGCGTCGCGCCCGGCACGCCGTCCGGACGGGTCCTCCGTGTCAAGGGCCGCGGCGTCACGACCAAGAACGGCACGGGCGACCTGCTCGCCACCGTCCAGGTCGCGGTGCCGTCCCACCTGTCGGACAAGGCGCGCGAGGCGCTCGACGCCCTCGCCGCAGCCCTGCCCGACGAAGACCCGCGCGAGGACCTGCTCGCCAAGGCGCGCGGCTAGCGTCACGCACCACATCACCACCAGACCCGGCCGGGAGGCTCGGTGCGGCTCCGTCAGGAACCGGCACCGAGCCTCCCGTCAGTCCCGCTAGGAGCGCTCAGATGGCCGACATGGACGAGACCTCGCCCGTCTTCGCGATCGCGGTCGCCGCCGAGTTGGCGGAGATGCACCCGCAGACACTGCGGCAGTACGACCGGCTCGGCCTGGTCGTCCCCGGACGGACCCGCGGCGGGTCCCGTCGGTACTCGATGCGGGACGTCGCGCAGCTGCGGGAGATCGCGCGGCTGGGATCCGAGGGGGTGTCGCTGGAGGGGATCCGGCGTGTCCTGGACCTGGAGAACGAGAACCGCGCGCTCCGGACTCGGGTCCGGGAGCTCGAGCGCGCCCTCGCCGACCAGTTGATCAGCCGTCCGGGCGCTCGGGTGTTCGCCGCGACGACGACCGGGGCGGCGGTGCCGCTCCGTGCCGGGATGCGGCCGCAGCGCAACACGGCGGTCGTGCTCTACCGGCCCCAGCGCTGAGTGATATACCGAATTTGTAGCGCATCCTGATCCTCTCTACGGTGTGCCCTGGCTCGGACCGAGTCATGACACGAGGAGGAGTCCATGCGCATCACGACCATCGCGATGGCCGCCACGGCGGTCGTCGTCTCCGCATTGGTGGCCGGAGGGCCGGCGTCGGCGACGACCACATCGGCGCCGCCGGGATCGACCAGGACGGTCGCGAACACGCCGACGGGCGTCAGCCTGACGCCGATCGACGACCGGACCTACCGGGTCACCGGGAAGCCACGCTGCGGGTTGTTCGAGACGACCTGTCAGATCCACGTCGGGAACGTCGGCGGTGACTACCACTGGGACGGTGGCACGTCGACCGCGACCTTCGCCGGGTGGCGGTACGGCGAGACCCGGACCCCCCGGTTCTGGACCTACGCCTGCCTGATCGGGTGCAAGAACTCGGCGACGGTGAGCAGCTCACCGGTCACGCGGCCGTACCCGCAGCGGGCGATCACCGCGCAGGTCGCGTCGAAGGACGACGTGGGACGGACCGCTCGGATCACCGGAACGGCGATGGGGAAGGCGAGCATCCGGTTGAACGGCCGTCAGGTCGCCACCGCGAGCGACGCCGGGACGGGGACGTGGGAGACGACCGTCACAGGGCTGCAGGTCGGGAAGAACACGCTGGTCTTCCAGCAGTACGTCGACGGGCAGTACCGGGACCAGACGTCGGTGACGGTGACGATCACCGACCCGGCGAAGCCGGGGCGGATCACCGGCAACGTCGGCACGGCGGACCTGCCGCGCGGTGCCACGACGACGGTGTACGCGGGCTACACCGCGCAGTCCGCCTTCACGACGCCCACCGGCACCCTGGTCTTCACGGCGCCCGAGGGCACCACGTTCGCGCCGGGCCAGGACCGGCAGACCGGTCAGTACCGGGACGGGACCACCTGGAAGGACTTCGGCGGCGACTCGCTCGTCAGCGGATCCCGCTCGGCCGACGGCAGGACGTACTCGTTCTCCCTCGGCAGCCGGAACTGGGCGATCGCCGCGGGTCAGCAGTTCCGCTTCGCGATGCGGATCGAGACGCCGATCGGCATCACGACGACGACGAGCTCGCTGCGGGGCACGCTCGCCGGTTCCGTCGCCGCGGGCACCTTCGACACGACCGCGACCGTGACGACCACGGTCACCGGCGCGGGCCTGCAGGCGACCGTGGAGGACGTCGACGTGGTGGACGGCACCGCGACCCTCGTCGGCACCGCACCGGCGGGCACGACGTCGGTGGAGGTCACCTGGAAGCGCGACGGCACCGAGGTCACCCGGTCGGTCACGCCCTCGTCGACCGGCTCCTGGAACTTCGGTCTCACCGGTCTGGCAAACGGGACGAACCCCGTCCACCTGGTCGCTCGGAAGGGCAGCGAAGAGGTCGCGAGCGCCGACGTCGACGTCCGGCTGGTCATCGCCGCGCTGACCGCTTCGGCCCAGTTCCCGGCGGACGTCTCGGAGCGTGCGACGGTGGCGGGACGAGGGCAGCCGGGCGCCCGGGTCGAGGTCCGGGACGGCGCCCGTGTCGTCGTCGGCACCACGGTCGGCGAGGACGGCAACTGGACGGTCTCGGTGCCGGCTCCGGGTCGCGGGGGCGTGTTCGCGCTCCAGGTCGTCCAGCGGGTCCGCAGCCAGGACACCGACACCGTGCCGGTGCGCCTGGACTACGGCGCGGCCGTGCGCATCACGTCTCCCGGCGACGGGTTCCTCGTGTCGCCCGTCTGGCCGGAGGTGCGGATCGCCGGGGTGGCCGCGCCGGGAGCTGCGATCGACCTCGGTGAACAGGGCGGGGTCGTCGACGGTCTCGGGCACACCGTGGCCGACGGCGACGGTCGTTGGGTCATCCGGACGCCGGCGCTCGAGGCCCGCGACCACGTGGTCGTGGCGACGGCGACGTCGAAGGGCGCGAACACGACGACCTCGAGCGTGCGGTTGGTCGCCGAGCGCTGACCGTCCTGACGCCCCGGCCGCGGTCGTCGCCCTCGAGCGACGACCGCGGCCGGGCGTTCTGCTGCTCAGGCGTCAGGCGTCGGGCGGAGGGTCGAGCAGGGCGCGGAGTGCGCTGGGGGACGACGAGCACGGCGGGACGCCGGTCGGCGCCTCGTCCGACGGGGCGCACCGCGTTCGCCGTGCCCCCGGACGACGCGCACGGACGGCATCGATCACCGCTCGCATGCACTCACCGCACACGGTCAGCGGTCCGTCCGGTCTGCTCCGGGCGCTGCCCGTCGTCGACCTGCGGGCTGCTGCGGTCCGGGTCCGGCAGCATGTGGACAGCCCAGGTGGCGCGCTCGGCGAGTCGACCGTCCCTGCTGTCCACCGCGATCCGGAGCGCGACGACGCCGTTCCGGATGTGTTCCCACGGCAGCGACTCGTGCAGACGGTCGCTGCGCAGCCGGAAGGTCAGGCCGTCGAGTGACGCGCGGAGCGCCGCCGACAGCATCGGGTTCCGACATTCGCTGATGAACGTCCGGTAGACCGGGGTCGCCGCGTCCGCCGTCGCCCGCCAGCCCGGTGTCTGCATGCAGTCGAGCAGGACCCCGAGTCGTCGGAACAGCGCGGCGCGGTTCTGGTCGCTGAGCGTCGGGACGGAGACGCGCACCAGTCCGCCGAACAGCAGCCCGAGGGCCTGCAGCGCCGGCAGGACGTCCTCGTCCCGCGGGACGGCGACCCGCGTGTACCGGTTCGCGCAGAACTCGACCAGCCCCAGGCGGTCGAGGTCGGCGAGGGCCTCGCGGACCGGCGTCCGGGAGCACCCGAGCCGCTCGGCCAGTTCGTCGTCGTCCAACCGGTCGCCCGGGCGCAGCCGCCCGCTCATGATCTCGCTGCGGAGCCGGTCACGGGCGACGTCGCGGAGCAGCTTCCTCGTCCCGGCCCTGGGTCGCGGTGCGAACATCTACCCCTCCCGCTGCGTCCTGGAGCCGGTGGACCCGACCTCCCCTGAGCGTAGGAGTCCTGCTCACACTTGTCGCGTGTGATATACCGGACGCCGTTGCGACCTGCGCCACGCGACGGCCCGGCCGGGGGAGGGCCGGGGTGGCGTCGGTACGCTCGGGGACATGTCCGCTTCCGACTTCGTCGACCATTTCCGGCGCCACCCCCGGGAACAGGGACCGGACCTCATCGCCATCGAGGGCACCGACCGGTTCCTGCTCGACGAGGCTCCGCACGTGCACGGCGACGCGCTCCGCCATCCTGGCGCCGTCACGGTCGTCGACGACCGGTACGGAGTCCTCACGCTCGGGGTGCTCGCGCTGCACGGCGCGAGCGACGTCCGGGTGGTGCAGGACTCGCTCGTCGGGGAACGCGCGCTGGAAGCGAGCGCCGGGACCTTCGGACGTCGCGGGTTCCACCACCCGGAGGGGTTCGAGGAGTCGTTCCGGGACGCCCGGCTCGTCCTGCTCCGGCTCACCAAGTCGCACGACCGGCTCGACGAGGTCGCCCGCGCGGTCGCCCGGTACGCGGCACCGGACGTGGTGCTGCTGTGCGGTGGCCGGACCAAGTACATGTCGCTGTCGCAGAACGACGTCCTCCGCCGGTCCTTCGGTGAGGTCGTGGCGAGTCGAGGGCGCGGGAAGTCACGCCTGCTCATCGCCTCCGACCCGTTGCGCGCGGCTGCTGCCCGTGCCGACGTCACCGATCCCTGGCCGCGCCGCGTGCACCAGGACGAGCTCGGGATCACGGTCGCCGCTCACGGTGGCGTGTTCGCCGGTGCGACGCTCGACCTGGGGACCCGGGTGCTCCTCGACGCGCTCGACGACGCCGTCCCGGAGGCCCGCCAGGTCGTCGACCTCGGCTGCGGCAACGGGGTGATCGCCACCGTGGTGGCTCGACGACGCCCGCGGGTGCACGTCGTCGCGACGGACGTGTCGGCCGCGGCCGTCGCCTCCACACGGATGACCGCGGACCTGAACGGCGTCGGGGACCGGGTGCGCACCGTCCGGAGCGACGCCGGCGACGAACTCGACGAGGACGGCGCCGACCTGGTGCTCTGCAACCCGCCCTTCCACGCGGACACGACGGTGTCGACCGACGCGGCGGAGGCGATGTTCCGGAACGCGGCGTCGGTGCTGCGCGCCGGTGGCGAACTCTGGACGGTGTGGAACTCGCACCTGCGGTACCGCCCGGTGCTCGAGCGGGTCGTCGGACCGACCCGGCAGGTCGTCCGCACCGCGAAGTTCACCGTGACTGCGTCGGTCGCGCAGCCCTGATCGGGCGGGCCCCGTGGAGCCAGCGCGCCAGACGTGGTGAGTCACCGGCACGGGAGGCCCGGATGACGGACGACGGCCCCGTCCTGCGTCGGCAGGACGGGGCCGTCGCAACGGTCAGCGTCAGATGGTGACGGTGACCTGGGTCGAGAGCCCGCCCGAGACGATCGTGAGGACGTGCTCGCCCGCGGTCAGGCCGGTCACCGTCAGGTGCCCGGCGCCGTCCGCGCCGATGGTGCCGTAGGCGAGGAGGTTGCCGTCGGCGTCCTCCGCCTGCAGCCCGCCGATGCCGGAGGCCGGGCCCCAGGCGTCGATCTCGGCGCTGCCGGTCAGCGCGCTGGAGCTGACGACCGCGGCCGTCACCTGGTCGGACGGGTGCGCTCCGTCGCCGATCACGACGTCCTGCTCCGCCGAACGGTCGCCGTTCGTCGAGGTGACGTGCGCCGTCGTGGTCGTCGCCGCAGGTGACGGCACGACGACGGACGCCAGGCCCTGGTCTCCGATCGTGACGCGCTCGGTCACGCCGTTCGCGACGACGGTGACCTCCGTGCCCTCGGCGCCGGAGAGGCCGAGTACCACGTCGGCGTCATCGAGGCGCGTCGTGCTGACCTGGACCTCGGCCGGGGCCGGGGTCTCGTCGCCGTCGCCGCCGCCGGGCTGTTCGCCCTCGCCGGAGCCCGGCTCCTCGCCGGAGCCCGGCTCCTCGCCGGCGTCCGTGTCGTAGTGCAGCGTGTACGGGGAGGACGCCCATTTGCCGCCCTGCTCCTGGTACTGCACCGAGAGCGTGTTCACGCCCTCACGGAGGTCCTCGTCGAAGGTGAGCCGGAAGTCACCCTCGGCGTCGGAGGACCCGAACGCGTAGGTCGTGCCGTTCTCGTCCTGCACCGAGATGCGGCGGTACGAGCCGACCGTGGCGCCCTCGATCGTCGGCCGCGGGTCGGTGACCGTCGAACCATCGGCCGGCGTCGTGATCCGGAAGGCATCGGTCCGTGCGACGCGGGTGACCTCCTGGGTGACACGCTTCGTCCAGCTGCCGTCGGGGTTCTCGAACGAGACGGCGATGTCGTTGCCGCCGAGCTGGAGCGTGCCCTCGAGGGTGACCTCCCAGCTGCCGTCGGCGTCGGCGGTCGCGACCCCGAGCGTCTCGCCGCTCGCGGTCTGGACGGCGACGCGACCGTCGGGGCGGCCGTGGCCGGTGAAGGTCGGCTGCGCCGTCCGGACCGTCGCACCGGCGGCGGGGCTCGTGACGTCGTAGACCGGCGCCTGGGCCTCGCCGGAGCCGTCGCCGGGTGCGGGGGTCTCTTCGCCGGAGCCGTCGCCGGGTGCGGGGGTCTCTTCGCCCGAGCCGGCTTCGGAGTCAGTGGACGCCAGGGCCCAGTTGCTCGTCGCGAACTCGTCGTGGTCGTGGGTGTCCGCCGGGATCGCGTCGTTCACCGTGCGGACGAAGGCCTGCTCGGCGGTGGCGCCGCCCGGGATCCGGATCCGGAAGCTGCCGTCGGTGTCCGTGTCCGTCTCGGTGAGCACGGAGGTGCGGTCGATCGAGGACTCGACCCGGGCCTCCCGGTTGGTGTGCCCGGCCACGACAAGGTCGTCGCCGTCCCGGGTCACCGACTGGATGGTCGGTGTCGCGGCGTACGCGTCGAGTTCCGCCTGGGTGGGCGTGCTGTAGGTGCCGTTCGCCTTCACGACGGCTGCCGTGATCGTCTGCGGACCGGAGACGAGCGGTTCGAGCTCGCAGCTGTAGAGGTTCGGTCGGTCCGCCGCCGCCGAGCCGATGCAGAGCACGTTCCCGGACGCATCGACGATCTTCAGCGTGCCGTTCGCGACGGTGCTCGTGACCTGGGCCTCCGGGGTGGCCTGGCTGGTGACGAACAGGCGGTTGCCGTTCCGCTCGTCCTGGGCGGCCACCCCCTGGATCTTCGCGATGCTGGTGCGGCTGTCCGTGATCGGGCGCTCGGCGGTCGCACCCGGGATCGCGGGGGCGTCCGACGATGCGGTCGCGGCGGAGGCGACGGCCGGGACGAAGCCGGCGGCGAGCACGAGGCCGAAGGCTGCTCCGGCGGTGGCTCGGTTGATCTTGCGCATGGTTCCCTTCCTGTCCACGCGGAGCGCATGGACAGGCTGTATGTTGCATGCAATATGCTGGTGATATCTCGAATGCAATGCGCATCCGCGCACGTCGCCGGAACGTACGAAAGCCCCGACCATCGGGCCGGGGCTCTCCTCGTTCCGCGATGGATCAGGCCGGGACGAAGTCGAACGTGTCGGGGTTGGGGCCCGTGCGGTGCCCCTTGTCGAGCGTCGAGATGTCGGTCATGTCCTCGTCCGAGAGCTCGAAGTCGAAGATCGCGAAGTTCTCCTCGACGCGCGAACGGGTGACCGACTTCGGGAACACGATGTCGCCGCGCTGGATGTGCCAGCGGAGGACCACCTGTGCCGGGGTCTTGCCCGTGGCACCGGCGATGCGGGTGATGGTCTCGTCGTCGAGCACGAGGCCCTGCGCGATCGGTGACCAGGCCTCGGTCGCGATGCCGAGCTCGGTGTCCACCGCGCGCAGCTCGTCCTGCGTCAGGTACGGGTGCACCTCGATCTGGTTCACGGCGGGCGTCACGGTCGTCTCGGCGATGAGTCGGCGCAGGTGGTGCGCCTGGAAGTTCGAGACGCCGATGGAGCGAGCGGTGCCGGCGGCGTAGAGCTCCTCGAGCGCCTTCCACGTCGGGACGAAGTCCGAGACGGTCGGCAGCGGCCAGTGGATGAGGAACAGGTCGGTGTAGCCACCGAGCAGCTCGGCCGACTTCCTGCCGTTCTCCAGGGCTGCTTCGGGGGCGTGGAAGCCGTTGTTGAGCTTCGAGGTGACGAAGATCTCCGAGCGGTCGATGCCGGATTCGGCGATGGCCTCGCCGACCTCCTTCTCGTTGCCGTACATCTCGGCGGTGTCGATGTGGCGGTAGCCGACCTCGAGCGCGGCGAGGGTCGCTGCCTTCGTCTCGGAGGGGTCGATCTGGAAGACGCCGAAGCCGAGCTGCGGGATCGTGCGTCCGTCGTTGAGCGTGATGTTCGGAACGGTCATGCCTCCAGACAACACCCGTGGCCCCACGAGTCGTCCCCGGGTTCCCAGGCGGGCTGGTCCGTCCCGGTGCTACTCGAGCGCGGCGGTGATGTAGGCGGCCAACGCCTGCGCGTAGGAGATCGCCGGGTCGGCGGCCGCGAAGGAGCGGTCCTCGCCGGTGATCACGGCCGTCACCGTCCACACTGTCCGGTCGTCCGGCCCGGACACACGGGTGAGCCTCACGAACGACGGACCGAGGAGTTCCCGGAGCTGGTCCTCCCGGGGCAGCCACAGCGACTCGGCGGCCGAGACCGAGTCGAGCGCCCACTCCGTCGTCCCGTTGAAGCCCAGGAACGTGCCGGTGGGGTGGTCGTGCCGCTCGACGGTCATCTCCGACACCGTGTAGACGTCGTCGTCGACCCCCGGCTTGTCGATCACGAAGCGGTCGCCGGTCTCCGGGTGCCACCGGAGACCGGCGTCACGCAGGGAGCGGGCGAGTTCGACACTGATCATGCGCTCCAGCCTGGCACTCGACCGTCGGAGTCGACCGGGAGGCGCGGGGCCGGGATCGCGCTCTCCTCGCGCACTCGGGACGACGTGGACCGGTTCCGGACCTGGATGACGGACAGCCGTACTAGCATCACCGAGCATCCCGCGTGCGGTCGCCCGTCGATCCACGTGCGTGACGCGACGACCGCCGGGGGACCGGTGCCGAGCCTCCCGGCCGTGGCCGACGGGGGTGGCGGACCGGGGGACGACGTCCCGGACCGCGGTCGACGCGGACCGACCCCCAGCAGAGAAGGACCCGCATGACCCTCGAACGCGAGGAACTCCGCGACGACTGGACCGTGTCCGCGGCTGAGGAAGGGGGACGCGGGAGCGTCCCCGACGCCGTCCGTGGCCGGGCGCTCACGGCGACCGTCCCGGGCCAGGTGCACACCGACCTCGAGCGCGAGGGGCTGCTGCCGGACCCGACCTCCGACCGCAACGAAGCGACGACGGCATGGGTCGGGCAGACCGACTGGCTGTACCGCCGGACCGTCGACGTGGACCCGCGCGGGTTCGAGCGGGTCGACCTGGTCTGCGACGGCCTGGACACCGTCGCCACCCTGACCCTCGACGGCGTGCAGGTCGGCACGACGCGCAACATGCACCGGCGCTACCGGTTCGATCTGCTCGACATGACCGACGGCACGAACGCCAGCACCGACCGCGAACTCGAGATCCTGTTCGAGTCGCCGTACCGCGAGGCCGAGCGGGTGGCAGCGCGTGCGGGCACGATGCCGGGGCCCTACGACGAGCCGTTCCCGTACGTGCGCAAGATGGCCTCGAACTTCGGCTGGGACTGGGGCCTGACCGCCGTCACGAGCGGGCCGTGGCGCCCGGTCGCCATCGAGCGCTGGTCCACCGCTCGGCTGCGTGACGTCCGGCCCCTCGTGGACGTCGAGGCCGGCGAGGGTGTCCTCGACGCGCACGTCGCGTTCGAGCGCTCCGGCATGAACGACCTGGACCAGGACGGTGAGGACGACGACCTCGTGCTCGTCGTCACGGTGTCGGGCCACGGGACGAAGCAGCGCTCGCGCGTCACCGTGACGCCGAAGGAGGACGAGGCCGTCGTGACGGTCCGGATCCCGGACGCCGAACTGTGGTGGCCCCGCGGGTACGGCCCGCAGCCGCTGTACGACGTCGAGGTGCACCTGCAGACCGTCGACGGCGACGTGCTCGACCGCTCGTCGTTCCGGACGGGCTTCCGCTCGGTGGTCGTCGACACGGCCGAGGACTCCGTCGGACGGCCGTTCGCGATCCGTGTGAACAGCACCGTCATCGACGTTCGCGGGGTGAACTGGATCCCGGACGACGTGATCGTCTCGCGGGTCACGAAGGAGCGGTACGCCGAGCGCCTCGACGCCGCCGTGGCCCTGAACGCGAACCTCGTCCGGGTCTGGGGCGGCGGCGTGTACGAGTCGCACGACTTCTACCAGCGCTGCGACGAGCTGGGTTTGCTCGTGTGGCAGGACTTCCTGTTCGCGTGCGCCTCGTACCCCGAGATCGAGCCGATCCGCAGTGAGGTCGTCGCCGAGGCGCGGGACAACGTCGCTCGTCTGTCGCGGCACCCGTCCCTGGTGGTCTGGAACGGGAACAACGAGAACATCTGGCTGCACGACGCCGACGGCTGGGGCGAGGAACTCGGCGACCGCGGTTGGGGACTCGACTACTACCTGGACCTGCTGCCGACGATCGTGGACGCGGTGGACCCCTCCCGCTTCTACACGGTGGCCTCGCCCTGGTCGGGCTCGGAGTCGCTCGAACCGAACGACGTGGACCACGAGACGCACCACTCGTGGGACGTCTGGAACCGGGTGTCCGACGAGCACTACCGGGACTCGGTCCCGCGCTTCGTTGCGGAGTTCGGCTGGCAGGCGCCCCCCGCCTGGCGGACCCTGCGCGAGGCCGTGACCGACCAACCGATGACCCCGACGTCGCCGGGTGTGGTGCACCACCAGAAGGCCGACGACGGCATGGGCAAGTTGGCCCGTGGCCTCGAGCCGCGCTTCGGCGAGGGCTGGGAGTCGGACTTCGACCGGTGGCACTGGCTGACGCAGCTGCAGCAGTCCCGCGCCGTCGCGACCGGCGTCGAGCACTGGCGGACGCACTGGCCGCGCAACACCGGCGTCATCGTGTGGCAGCTCAACGACCTGTGGTCGGTCTCGTCGTGGTCCGCCATCGACTCCGCGGGCCGCCGCAAGCCGCTTGCGCACGAACTGCGCCGCCTGTACGACGACGTGCTGGTGACGATCCGGCCGGTCTCGACCGTGGTCACCGCAGTGACGCCGCTCGCCCCGGGTGCGGAGCGGGTCGACCGGTCGGGAGGCGCGCACCCGCCGACCGCGCAGCTGCCGGTCCCCGACACGGCCGGCTCCCCGATCGAGGTCGCGGTCCGCTCGTCGCGGAACGGCATCGACTCCGTCGTCCGGGTGCGGCGGATCGACCTCGCCGGGCAGATCCTGGCCGAGGAGTACCTGCCGGTGGTCCTCGACGGCCCCGGGGTCGCCGTGGTGCGCCTGCCGGCCTCCGTCGGCGTGGTCGCGGATGCGCGTGGTGAGCTCGTCGTGGCGGACATGGACTGGCGTCGGGCCGTCTGGACGCCCGCCCCGGACCGGGACATGCGCTGGCAGCCCGCGCACTACCGTGTGACGGTCTCGGACGAGCCGGACCGCTCCGGCGTGCGGATGGTCGTGGAGGCGGACTCGCTCGTACGGGACCTGCTCGTGCAGCCGGACCGGGTGTCGCCGACGGGCACCGTCGACCGTGGGTTCATGACGCTCCTGCCCGGTGAGCGGGTGGAGTACCGCGTCGGCGGGGTGACGGGCGCGGACGCTGCGGCCCTGACCTCGGCGCCGGTGCTCTGGACGCTCGACCGGGTGCTGGCCGACGACGAACCCATCGCCATCTGATATGTCCGGGTGATATGCTGGACTCCTGTGTGGTGACCACGGTGACGACGGTTCCACGCAAGCCGGCCGCAGCACGGCCGTGCTCGAGCTGGAGGCCCGATGTCCAACACCCTCACCCGTCCGGTCGACGAGAGCGTCGTCGCGCACGCTCACCCGCGTCTCCGCGCGGTCCGGATCGGCATGGCCGTGACGGACCTGCTCGTCCTGATCGCTGCCTTCGTCACCGCCCAGGCCGTCCGCTCCCCGTCGGAGACGCCGACGTCGCACGGTGACGTCGGCTGGCTCGTGGGGGCGCTGACCGTCCTGCTGTGGGCGGTGCTGCTCACGACGATGCGGACCCGCGACCCCCGCATCATCGGTCTGGGCGGGGACGAGTACCGACGGCTGCTGACCGCGTGCCTCACCACGGGCGGTGCGCTTGCCGTGACCGCCTTCCTGCTGGACCTGGACATCGCCCGTGGCTACGTCGCCGTCGCGTTCCCGGTCGCCCTCGTCCTGCTCGTCCTCGGCCGCAGGGCGTGGCGCACGGTGCTCGTCCACCGCCGAGCCGCTGGCCACCACCTGGTCGACGTCCTGCTCGTGGGCGACCTGGACGACGTCGAGTACGTCGGGAGCCGCATCCTCGCGACCCCGGCGGCCGGCTACCGCGTGCGGGGCGTCCTCACCGACACGCTGCCGTCCGGGCGGTCGGCAGCGATCGGGCCGACCGAGACGAGCGTGCTCGGCGGTGTCGACGACGTCCTCCAGGTCGCTGGCCAGACGGCCGTCGGCGCTGTCGTCTTCACCGGGGCGATCGCTGGCGGCCACGAACGACTGCGCCGACTCGGCTGGGAACTCGAGCGAGCGGGGGTCGAACTCGTCGTGTCCTCGCCACTCGTCGACGTCGCTGCCGCACGGGTGCACCACCGCGCCGTCGACGGTCTGCCGCTCATGCACGTCGAGACGCCGGACTACACGCGGCGGATGAGCAAGCGCCTCTTCGACGTCGTCGGCGCCGCGTGCGGACTGTTGGTCCTCGCTCCGGTGGCAGCGGTCATCGCCGTCGCGATCCGCCTCGATGACGGTGGTCCGGTCCTGTTCCGTCAGCACCGAGTCGGCCGCGGCGGCGTGGAGTTCCCGATCGTCAAGTTCCGGACGATGTGCGTCGACGCGGAGGCCCGGAAGGCCGAGTTGCTCTCCGCGGACGAGGGTGCCGGCCCGCTCTTCAAGGTGCACGCCGACCCGCGGGTCACCAGGGTCGGGGCGTTCCTCCGTCGTACGTCCCTCGACGAGTTGCCGCAGCTCTGGAACGTCCTGACCGGCTCGATGAGCCTGGTCGGGCCTCGTCCGGCCCTGCCGTGCGAGGTCGCGGTGTACGCGGACTTCGCCGAGCGTCGCCTGCTGGTGACTCCGGGCATCACCGGGCTCTGGCAGGTGAGCGGCCGTTCGGACCTGGACTGGGCCGAGGGGGTCCGGCTCGACCTGCACTACGTCGAGAACTGGTCCTTCCTGCACGACCTCGTCATCCTGGCCCGGACCGTCCCGTCGGTGCTGCGATCGCGCGGCGCCTACTGATCCACGCTGCCGGATGCACGGCGACCCTGGACGATCGGTGTCCGTTGCCGCAGGCGTCTGGGCTTCCCGGGCAGCGGGAGTTAGCATGGACGGACAGCGGGACACCGCCGGGTCGGTCGACGATGACCGGGCAACGCGACCAGGAAGCCTGGTCGGACGGCGACCAGTTCCAGTACCGAAGGAGTCATCATGTTGCAAGGCCTCACCGGAGTCCACCTGGTGATCATCCTGGGCATCGTGCTGCTGCTGTTCGGTGCGACGAAGCTCCCGGCGCTCGCCAAGGGCCTCGGCCAGTCGATCAACGTCTTCAAGAAGGAGATGGACACCGACGACCGCAAGAAGACCGGAGCCGCCGGGCAGGACGCCGCCGCGTATGACGCGAACGCCCCGGTGCACACCACCGCCGCTCCCGTCCAGCAGCCGACGGCGCAGTACCCGAGCAGCAACGGCGTGCAGCAGCCGGTCGTGAACCCCGGCCCCTCGACGCCGCCGAACGGCGACTCCCGCTCCCTCTAGACCGCCGATCCATCGGCATCCCGGCCCCGGGACCGATGACAGCCAACGTGCGACGAGCACGGGGGCTGTCATCGTCATCGGGCGACGCCCGGTTGCGCGGGGGCGCGGACGGACCACCGATGGGCGCATGATGGCCCAATGACGTCCGCCGCCGCCGCAGACCGCCCGGCGACAACAGCGCCCCTGCACGACGACCGCCGCCTGGTGCTCCTGGTCGCGATCCTGGCCTCGTTCGTCGTCGGACTGGACTCGAGCGTCGTGAACGTCGCCCTCCCCGCCATCCGGACGGAGCTCGGCGGCGGGCTGGTCGTCCAGCAGTGGACGGTGGACGCGTACCTCGTGACCCTCGGGTCGCTGATCCTGGTCGCGGGTTCGCTCTCGGACCTGTTCGGCCGAGTGCGCATCATCACGTGGGGCCTCGTCGTCTTCGGCATCGCCTCGGTCGTCTGCGCGATCGCGCCGTCCGGCGAGGTGCTCATCGTCGCCCGGGCGCTCCAGGGCGTCGGTGGTGCGCTGGTGACCCCGAGCGCGTTGGCGTTGATCGTGGCGGCCTTCCGCGGTGGAGCGCAGGCGAAGGCGATCGGCGCGTGGACGGCCTGGTCGAGTGCGGCGATGATCCTGGGCCCGGTCGTCGGCGGCGTCGTGGTGGACGGCATCGGGTGGCGCTGGATCTTCGTGCTGACCGCCGTCCCCGTCGCGGTGACGATCCCGCTCGTCCGGCGCGTCACCACCGAGGTCCGCGTGGGAGCGCACGCCCGGGTCGACCTCGTCGGAGCGGTGCTCGCCGTCGTCGGTGTCGGCGGCGTCGTCCTGGGGCTCATCGAGCAGGAGCGACTGGGGTGGGGTTCGCCGGTGGTCGTCAGTGCGCTCGTGCTCGGCGGGGCCGCCCTGGTGGCGTTCGTGCCGTGGGAGCTCCGGGTGAGCCGTGCCTCGGGGGCGCCGCTCGTGCCGCTCGGGCTCTTCCGCGCGCGGAACTTCACCGTCGGCAACCGCGCGACGCTCTCCATCTACGGGGCGCTCGGGATGGTGTTCTTCGTCGTGACCCTGTTCCTGCAGGAGGTCTGGGGCTTCCCGGCGTGGGTCGCCGGGCTGGCGACCCTGCCCCCGACCCTGATGCTCCTGGCGCTGTCGACCACCGTCGGGTCGCTCTCCGGCCGGTTCGGGCCACGCTGGTTCATGGCGGCAGGGCCGGCGATCGCGGCGGTCGGGGCGCTGCTCATGCTCCTCGCCGATGACGACCCAGCCGGGTACTGGTGGTCGGTCCTGCCGGGGCTCGTCCTGGTCGGGGCGGGCATCGCGACGATGGTCACGCCGCTGACGAGTGCCGTCCTCGGGTCCGTCCCGCAGGACGAGGCCGGGGCGGGCTCGGCGGTCAACAACGCGATCGCGCGGATCGCGGGCCTGGTGACGGTCGCGCTCGCCGGAGTGTTCCTCGGCGGCGAGGTCAGTGTCGACGGACTGCACCGGGCGATGGTCGTGATGGCGCTGCTGCTCGCGGCGGGCGCCGTCGTCAGCGCAGTCGGCATCCGGAACGAGCCCGCGGAATCCACACCCGTGGAGTAAACTTGAGTCATCAGGACTCAACTGAGTCCGAGGACCTGACCACACGACCACCGCAACGGAAGGACGGAACGCATGGCGAACCTCCAGGGCGCGCCGGATTCGCAGGAGAAGCAGAAGACGGCGCTCGAACAGTACGGCGTCGACCTCACGGCGATCGCGCGGAGCGGCAAGCTCGACCCGGTGATCGGCCGCGACGCCGAGATCCGCCGGGTCTCGCAGGTGCTGACCCGTCGGACCAAGAACAACCCCGTGCTCATCGGAGAACCCGGCGTCGGCAAGACCGCCGTCGTCGAGGGGCTCGCGCAGCGGATCGTCGCCGGTGACGTCGCCGACTCGCTCAAGGACAAGCGGCTCGTCTCGCTCGACATCTCGGCGCTCATCGCCGGCGCGAAGTACCGCGGTGAGTTCGAGGAGCGGCTGAAGGCCGTCCTCAAGGAGATCAACGACGCCGACGGCCAGGTCATCACCTTCATCGACGAGCTGCACACCCTGATGGGCGCCGGCGGTGGCGAGGGCTCGGTCGCCGCGTCGAACATGCTCAAGCCGATGCTCGCCCGCGGCGAACTCCGACTCATCGGCGCGACGACGCTCGACGAGTACCGCGAGTACATCGAGAAGGACGCTGCCCTCGAACGGCGGTTCCAGCAGGTGTACGTGGGGGAGCCGAGCGTCGAGGACACCATCGCCATCCTCCGCGGGCTCAAGGAGCGCTACGAGGCGCACCACAAGGTGACGATCAACGACCAGGCGCTCGTCGCGGCCGCGGCGCTGTCCAACCGGTACATCGCGGGGCGACAGCTGCCGGACAAGGCGATCGACCTGATCGACGAGGCAGCGTCACGACTCCGGATGGAGATCGACTCGAGCCCCGTCGAGATCGACGAGCTCAAGCGGAGCGTCGACCGGCTGCGGGTGGAGGAGTTCGCCCTGAAGCAGGAGAAGGACGACGCCTCGAAGGCCCGGCTCGCCACCCTCCGCGACGAACTGGCCTCGCGAGGCGAGCGGCTCGCCGCGCTCGAGGCCCGGTGGCAGGCCGAGCGCGCGAACCTCAACCGCATCGGCGAACTCAAGCAAGAGCTCGACGACCTCAACATGCGGTCCCAGCGGGCGCAGCGGGAGGCTGACTACGAGCTGGTTTCGCGGCTCGAGTACGCCGAGAAGCCCCGGATCGAAGCCGAACTCGCGGCCGCCGAACAGGCCGAGCAGGGTGAGCGGATGGTGAACGACAGCGTCACCGACGAGGACATCGCCGCCGTGATCGCCCAGTGGACGGGCATCCCGATGGGACGTCTGCTGCAGGGCGAGACCGAGAAGCTCCTGCACCTGGAGACCGAGCTCGGCCGCCGGATCATCGGGCAGCGCACCGCGGTCGGCACCGTGTCGGAAGCGGTCCGCCGCACCCGTGCCGGCATCTCCGACCCGGACCGGCCGACCGGCTCGTTCCTGTTCCTCGGGCCCACCGGTGTCGGCAAGACCGAGCTGGCCAAGGCGCTCGCCGAGTTCCTGTTCGACGACGAGAAAGCACTCGTCCGCATCGACATGAGCGAGTACGGCGAGAAGCACTCGATCGCACGGCTGATCGGTGCCCCGCCCGGGTACGTCGGGTACGAGGCCGGCGGGCAGCTCACCGAAGCCGTCCGGCGCCGTCCGTACTCGGTGATCCTGCTCGACGAGGTCGAGAAGGCCCACCCCGAGGTCTTCGACGTGCTGCTGCAGGTGCTCGACGACGGACGGCTCACCGACGGTCAGGGCCGGACGGTCGACTTCCGGAACACGATCCTGATCCTCACCTCGAACCTCGGGTCGCAGTTCCTCACCGACAGCACGCTGACGCCCGAGCAGCGCGAGGACTCCGTCCGCGACCTGGTCCGGCAGGCATTCCGGCCGGAGTTCGTCAACCGCCTCGACGACATCGTGGTGTTCCAGGCGCTCACGCAGGACGACCTGGGGCAGATCGTCTCGATCTCGGTCGACCGGCTCGCCCGACGCCTGTCCGACCGACGGTTGGAGCTCGCGGTCACGCCGGCCGCGCGGACCTGGCTCGCCGAACGCGGGCACGACCCGGCGTACGGTGCCCGGCCGCTCCGCCGCCTCATGCAGCGGCAGATCGACGACCAGCTGGCGCGGGCGATCCTGGCCGGCGACGTCCGGGACGGCGACACCGTCCGCGTGGACGTCGCGGACGACGGCGAGGGCCTGCTGGTCGAGCCGTTCGCGGTCGGCGAGGTGGACGAGGTCGTCGCGGAGTAGCGATCGGCCGTCGACCCGGGCCCGCGCCGGTCCCTGAGACCGGTGCGGGCCCGCAGGCCTAGGTTCGGCAGCATGCCGGAGATCCGCGCCCTGCGCCGCCTGACCGAATCCATCGAACACGCCAGCGTCCTCGACAAAGCCGTCGACCTCGACCGGAAGGTGGTGCGCGCACTGGCGCGGCCCCGCGCCCTGCGGCAACTGCTGCACGGCGTCCCGTTCGGGCACCCGATCCACCCGCTCATGGTGCAGGTGCCGCTCGGCGCCTGGATCTCCGCAGCGGTCCTCGACCTGGTCGGCGGTCGTGGCAACGCCAAGGCCGCGAAGACCCTGGTCGGCGTCGGTGTCGTCTCCGCGGGCAGCGCGAGCGTCGCCGGCTACGTGGACTGGTCGGCGCTGGACCGCGAGCAGCTCCGCACGGGGTGGGTGCACCAGGCGGTCAACTGGGTCGGGCTGACGCTCTACGGGTTCTCCTGGCTGCAGCGGAAGCGCGGCAACACCGGGGCCGGGAAGCTCCTCGGGTTCGCGGGACTGACGGTCGTCAGCGTCGGTGGGTACCTGGGCGGACACCTGTCCTACCGGCAGCGCGCCGGGGTCAGTCGCGACGGCGAGGTCCCCTACGAGTCGGACGGTGCGCCTGAGTCTGCGTGACCGGTCCCGCTGATCCACCCAGCGAACATGTAGCATTCCACCGTACGGTACCGCGATGCGCGTACTGGTGGTGGACGACGAGATCCCGCTGGCCGACCTGATCGTCCGGGGCCTGCAGCGGCAGGACATGGCCGTCGACGTGGCGTACCGCGGCGACGACGCCGACGAGCTCCTGTCGGTGAACGACTACGACGTCGTCGTGCTCGACCGGGACGTCCCGGGGATGCACGGCGACGAGGTCGCTCGCCGGACCACCGCCCGTGCTTCCCTCACCCGGGTGCTCATGCTCACCGCGGCGTCCACGCTCACCGACCGGGTGAACGGTCTCGAACTCGGTGCGGACGACTACCTGACGAAATCGTTCGAGTACCCGGAGCTCGTCGCACGCGTCCGGGCACTCGGTCGGCGGAGCGGCGCGCCGGTGGCTCCCGTGCTCGAGCGGGACGGCATCGTGCTTGACTCGAACCGGCGGATGGTCACCCGCGACGGGCGTCCGCTCGTCCTGACGAGCAAGGAGCTCGGCGTGCTCGAGGTCCTGCTGCGAGCAGACGGGCGGATCGTCGCCGCCGAGGAGCTGCTCGAGAAGGTCTGGGACGCGAACGTCGACCCGTTCACCGCGGCCGTGCGGGTGACGATGTCGAAGCTCCGGAGGAAGCTCGGTGCACCGGACCCGATCCGCACCGTGCCCGGCTCCGGCTACGCGCTGTGAGGCGTGTCGGGAGCATCCGGACCCGCACCGCGCTCGCGTTCGCCGTCACGTCCATGGCGCTCGCTGCGGCCGCGATCACCGTCGTGAACCTCGGGTCGCAGGCATCGCTCGGACAGGTGGTGCTGGAGCGTCAGGCCGACCGGAGCGGGGGTGAGCAGGCCGGCACCGTGGCGGCGGTGACCGTGTCGGCGGTCGCCGACCTGCAGTGGCGCTGGACCGTGCTCGGCGTCGCCGGCGCCGGCGTCCTGGCCGGCGCCACGGGATGGGTCCTCGCGCGGCGGATGCTCGCACCCGTGGACCGGATCACCGCCACAGCCAGGCGGCTGTCCGCGTCGACGCTGCACGAGCGCCTCGGCCTCGACGGGCCGGACGACGAACTCCGACGTCTCTCGCGGACGATCGACGAACTCCTCGACCGGCTCGAGGCGTCGTTCGCGAGCCAACGGCGGTTCGTGGCGCAGGCCGCACACGAGCTCCGGACGCCGCTCGCCGTCCAGCGCGCCGCGATCCAGATCGGCCTGCCGGACGACGCCGGCCCGGACGAGGTCTCGGCGGCGCGGACCGAACTGCTCGAGCAGAACCGGCGGACCGAGCACCTCGTCGAGTCGCTCCTCGTGCTGGCCGAGGCGGAACGTGATCTGGGCGGGCAGACGGTGTCGGTCGACCTGGCCGCGACGACGGCGGAGGTCGTGGCGGAGCACCTCCGCGCCGCGACCGATGCCGGGGTGACGCTCACCTGGCGGACGGTGGGCGAGCCTCCCGGCCGGACCGTGCTCGCCGAACCGGTCCTGTTCCGTCAGCTGCTGCGGAACCTCGTCGACAACGCCCTCGAGTACAACGTCCCCGGCGGGTTCGTCCACGTCGACGTCACAGCCGGCACCCTGACGGTGGAGAACTCCGGGCCGCTGCTCACCGCCGGCGCCGTGGCGACGCTCACCGGACCGTTCCGACGAGCCCCCGGAACGGTCGCACACAGCGGGAGGCGGCACAGCGGCCTCGGCCTGTCGATCGTGGCGACCGTCGTGCAGGCGCACGGGTGGTCGCTCGCGGTCGATCCACGGGTTGCCGGCGGGCTGACGGTCCGGGTGCACGCGGGGTCGGCGGCCGACGGTGTTTCGTCGGTGTCTCCTCCCGGGGACCGCTGACGAAACAGCCCGTCCGCTGTCCTGGTGGCATGCGAACAACGAACCGACCTCCGACACGGATCCTCGTCACCGCCGTCCTCGCGCTGGGCCTGGCCTCCGGCCTGACCGGGTGTGCCGGCGGCGGAGCACCCGATCCCGACAGCACGACCGCAGCGGCGGGGCTCGGTGCACAGTGGGGCAGTTGCATGCGATCCGCGGGTTTCGACGTCCAGGACCCGAGCGATGACCAGGTCCGCTCCGGCTCCGTGGTCGCCCCGCAGAGCGTCGACCAGGAGGAGTTCGGCACCGCGGCTGACTCCTGCGCCACCGAACTCGGTGTGCAGCGCGCCGACTCTGCCGCGAAGGAACAGTGGCGACGGGAGTACGACCAGGTCGCCTCCTGCGTCCGGGACGCCTACCCGGACTTCCCGGAACAGCGGCCTGGCACCCTGTCGTTCGACGAGTCGACCTACCCGCCGGCGGCCGAGCCGGGGTTCCAGCAGCTGGTCGACGAGTGCCTGCAGCGGTACTCGCCCGACACGAAGACGCAGGACGCCGGATGAGCCGCCGGACGCGGGTGATCGGCATCGCCAGCGCCTGCCTGGTCGGCGCACTCGCCGTCGGCACCGCCACCTGGTCGCTCGCCACCGCAGCGGACGGTGCCGCGACGCGGGCGAGTGCTCCGCAGTCGGATGGGGACCGCCACGGCACGACGACGGTGCCGGTGGAGCAGGGCGACCTCGTCGAGACCCGGACCATCGCGGGCGCGCTCGGCTACGGCACGCCCACCTCGGTACCCGGGGCAGCGAGCGGCACGCTCACCTGGTTGCCGCAGCCCGGCCAGGTCGTCCACCGCGACGAACCGCTCTACGCCGTGGACGAGCGACCCGTCCGCGCCCTGTACGGCACGACACCGCTCTGGCGGTCACTTCGCGCCGGTGCCCGGGGCGCCGACGTCCGGCAACTCACCGAGAACCTGGCCGCCCTCGGGTACGACGTCCCCGCCGACGACGTGTTCGGCGCCCGGACCGGGGCCGCCGTCCGCCAGTGGCAGCGGGACCGCGGGCTGCCCGTCACCGGGGTCGTGGACGGCGATCAGATCGCCTTCGTCGACGGTGCGGTGCGTGTCGCCTCGGTCGTGGGGCAGCTCGGGCAGCCGGTCGGCGGCGACGTCCTGCAGGTGACGAGCACGCACCGTGTCGTCTCGGTGCGGGTCCCCGCGCGGGACGCCGGACAGCTCGGCGTGGGGAGACGCGTCCGGGTGCTCGTCAACGGCGCCGGCGGCGCGATGCCGGGGTCGGTCACCGACGCGACCCCGGCCGAGACCGAGGACGGCCGGGACGAGGCCGACGTCACCGTGGCGTTCGACGCCGGCGACCGACGGCTGCCCGCAGCGGCCTCGGCGCAGGTGGTCGCCGAGGGGCGGACCGAGCGGGACGTGCTCTCCGTGCCCGTCTCGGCACTGGTCGCCCGTGGGAGTTCGGGGTACGCGGTCGAGGTCGTCGATCGGGACGGGTCGGCCGAGCGGGTCCCGGTCGAGGTCGGTCTCGTGGCGGACGGGCGCGCGGCGGTCACGGGAGACCTGGACGAGGGTGCGCGCGTGGTGGTGCCCTCGTGAACGGCGCCGTGCCCGTCCTGCCCGTACCCGTACCCGTACCCGTACCCGCACCGCCGGTGCCGGCCCGGTCCGGGTCGGACGCCGTGCTGGTGCTCACGGACGTCACCCGCACCCACGGCGAGGTCCGGGCGCTCCGCGGCGTCTCGCTCCGGATCGACCGCGGCGAACTCGTCGCCGTGGTCGGACCCTCCGGTTCGGGGAAGTCCACGATGCTCAACGTCATGGGCACGCTCGACCGTCCGACCTCCGGCAGGGTGGAAGTCGCCGGCCGGGACGTCGGCGCGATGACGGACGACGCGCTCTCCGCCCTGCGCGCCGAGCACATCGGTTTCGTCTTCCAGCACTTCCACCTGCAGGCCGGAGCCAGCGCCGCCGAGAACGTCGCAGACGGGCTGCTCTACACGGGCACACACCGGCGGGAGCGGATGCGGCGGGCCGTGACGGCGCTGGAGCGCGTCGGCCTGGGACACCGGACCGACCACCTGCCGAACCAGCTCTCCGGTGGCGAGCGCCAGCGCGTCGCGATCGCGCGGGCGATCGTCGGGGAACCGACCGTGCTGCTGGCGGACGAGCCGACCGGTGCGCTCGACACGGCCTCCGGCACCGCGGTCCTCGGCGTGCTGCGGGAGCTCAACGCCGCCGGCACCACGGTGGTCGTCATCACCCACGACCGGGAACTCGCCGCGGCCCTCCCACGCCAGGTCCGGATGCGTGACGGTGCGGTGGAGGACGACTCCGGTGCGCACGACACCGGCCCACGTGACACCGGCCCACGTGACGCCGGCCCACGTGTCGCCGGCCCACGTGACGCCGGCCCACGCGACACACCGGCGGGTCCCGTCGAGCTCGCCCCCGCGATCGAGGCCGACCGATGACCGCCGGCCCCGCGACGGCCACGCGACGCACCCTGGGCTCCGGCGACCTGCTCCGACTCGGGGTGTTCGGGCTCCGGACCCGTCCGACCCGGGTGGTCCTGTCCGCCCTGGGCATCGCCATCGGCATCGCGGCGATGATCGCGGTCGTCGGCATCTCCTCGTCGAGCAAGGCCGCGCTCGACCGGGTCCTCGACGCGCTCGGCACGAACGTGCTCACCGTGACGAAGGCCGAGTCGTTCGGCGAGACGCCCCCGCTCCCGGTCACCGCGGTCGACTCGGTCCGTCGGCAGGAGGACGTGCTCGCCGCAGCGGGGGTCGGCCGGGCCGACGACGGCCGGGTGTACCGGAACCCGTTCATCCCGCCCGCCGAGACGAAGGGCATCGGCGTGCTGGGGACCTGGGGAGACGTGCCCGAGGTCCTCGGCGGGTCGCTGGCGTCCGGGCGCTGGCTCGACACGGCTCCGGACGCACCACCGCAGGTCGTGCTCGGAGCGGCCGCGGCACACGCGCTCGGGATCGACCAGGTGACGACGGACAGTCGCGTCTGGACCGGTGGCCGATGGCTGCAGGTCGTCGGGGTCCTCCGGCCGCTGGAACTCGCGCCCGACCTCGACAACCAGGCTTTCGTGCCGCGGGACCTCGCGGCCGCGCTGGGCTTCGACGGGCACCCCACCGCCGTGTACACCCGCGTCGACCCGGATCGGGTGGCCCCGGCGCGCGACCTGCTCGCCCGGGTGGTCAGTCCGGCAGCCCCCCAGGACGTCGGGGTCACACGGCCCTCGGACGCGCTCGCCGCGAAGAACGCCACCGACGACTCCTTCACGGGCCTGCTGGTCGGGATCGGTGGGGTCGCGCTCCTGGTCGGCGGGATCGGTGTCGCGAACACGATGGTGATCACCGTGCTGGAGCGTCGGGCCGAGGTCGGCGTCCGCCGCGCGCTCGGAGCGAGACGGCGGGACATCCGGAACCAGTTCCTCGTCGAGTCGCTGCTGCTGTCGTTCCTCGGCGGCGTCGCCGGGGTGGTGATCGGGCTCGGCGCCACCGTCGTCTTCGCTCTGGCGCAGGGCTGGCCGATCGCGGTGCCGCTCTGGGCGGTCGCCGGCGGACTCGGTGCGACGGTGCTGATCGGCGGGGTCTCCGGGCTCTACCCCGCCGCGCAGGCCGCGCGGATCCCACCGACGAGCGCGCTCGCAGCAGCCTGACCGGACCACCCCGACCCGATTGCCGGACGCGACGGTCTGGAGGCCCGGTGCCGGTTCGGCGGACCGGCACCGGGCCTCCTTCCCGTGTTGGGATCATGTTGGTTTCAGTTCACAACAGTTGCGTTCGAGTGGGTTTGCTGCGTACAGTGCTCGAAACCCACGGGAACGAAGGAGTTCGGGCATGTACGCAACCGAGCGGCACGACGCCATCGCCGCCGCACTGCAGACCGCCGGCCGCGTGTCCGTCACCGACCTCGCCGCGCACTTCGACGTCACCACCGAGACCGTCCGCCGTGACCTGGACGCCCTCGAGCAGGCCGGGGTCCTGCGCCGCGTGCACGGCGGCGCGGTCTCGGTCGAACGGTCCAGCCTCGTCGAGCTGAGCGTCGCCGAACGCGAGGGGCAGCACGGCCGGGAGAAGACCGCGATCGCCCGTGCCGCGATGCGCCTGGTGCCGCCCACCTTCACCGGGTCGATCGCGCTCGACGCCGGCACCACCAGCGGTGCCGTCGCCGCGGAACTCGCCCGGTGGGAGCCCGAGCGGGCCGGAGCGACGATCACCGTGATCACGAACTCGGTCCCGATCGCCAACACCCTGCAGCACAGCGACCACGTCGAGCTGCACCTGCTCGGCGGTCGGGTCCGTGGCGTCACGAGTGCCGCCGTCGGGACCGCCACCGTCGACCAGATCGGGGCACTCCGACCCGACGTCGCGTTCATCGGGACCAACGGGTTGTCCGCGGGCTTCGGCCTGAGTACACCCGACGAGTACGAGGCCGCGGTGAAGGCCGCGTACGTCCTCGCCGCCCGACGCAGCGTGGTGCTCGCCGACGCCGCCAAGCACGGGGTGGAAGCCCTGATGCGCTTCGCCCGCCTCGACGAGATCGACACCGTCGTCACCGACCAAGCCCCGCCCGCCGACCTCGCCGGAGCACTCGCCGACGCCGATGTCGAGGTCGTCGTCGCATGACCGGTCGCATCGTCACCGTGACGCCGAACCCCTCGCTCGACCGGACGATCGAACTGGCCGGGGAACTCCAGCGCGGTGCCGTGCAGCGGGCCACCCGTTCCACGGCGGAGCCCGGCGGCAAGGGCGTCAACGTCTCCCGGGTCGTCGTCGCCAGCGGCGGGGACACCGTCGCGGTCCTGCCGGGCGACGAGCTCGACCCGGTGCTCGTCGGCCTGGCCGCCCGGGGCATCCCGACCGCCGCGCTGCCGATCGGTGCCGCGCTCCGCTCGAACGTCACCGTGACCGAACCGACCGGGACCACCACGAAGCTCAACGAGCCGGGTCCCTCGCTCGCCGGGCGCCTGGACGACCTGGCGGAACTCGTCGCCACCACCGCGGGGCCGACGCCGACCGGTCCGGCCGCCCGGTGGGTCGTGTTCGCCGGGTCCCTGCCGCCCGGGCTGCCCGACGACGCCCTCGCGGTGCTCGTCCGCGCCGTCCGCGCCCGGCACGGCGACGACGTCCGGATCGCGGTCGACTCCTCCGGCGTGCCGTTCACCGCGCTGCTGCAGTCCGGGGAACGGGTCGACCTGGTCAAGCCGAACGCCGAGGAGCTCGCCGAGGTCGTCGGCGGCGACCCGGAGCAGTACGAGCAGGACCCGGAGCGCGCCGCAGCCGCAGCCGCACGCCTCCGGGAGCGCGGAGTCGACACGGTCCTGCTCACGCTCGGCAGCGCGGGCGCCGTCCTCGTCGACGGCACCGGTTCCTGGAGCGCCGCCGCCCCGCGCATCACGGCACGCTCCACGGTCGGTGCGGGGGACTCGGCGCTCGCCGGGTACCTGCTCGCCGAGGTCGCCGGTGCCCCGCCCGAGCGTCGACTCGCCCAGGCCGTCGCCACCGGTGCCGCCGCCGCCGGACTGCCCGGCAGCGACGTCCCGGCACTCGATGCCACCGACCCGGACGCGATCGTCGTCCACCGCCTCGGCACACCGCCGACACCGGCCGGGCACCGCCCGTCCGTCCCCGTCCCGCACGGCGCCTGACCACACGGTCCGTCGTCCCGTCGGTCCGGCCACGACCTCGGCCTCCGGTCCGATCCGGTCTGATCACTCGTCCCACCAGCACAGCCCGGCGCACCGCGCCACCTGCGAAGGAGCAACCCATGTCCGCTGCGCACACCACCGGCGCCGGCGACGGCGCCGACCTGATCGGTGTCGACCTCGTCGGCCTCGACGAGGACCTCGGCGCCACCTCGTCCGAAGTCATCCGCGTCCTCGCCGACCGCATCGCCGCGTCCGGTCGAGCCGCCTCCGGTGACACCCTCGCCGCCGACGCGATCACCCGCGAGGCGAGCGTCGGCACCGGCGTCCCAGGCGGCATCGCCATCCCGCACGCCCGGTCGACCTCGGTCAGCGCTCCCACGCTGGCGTTCACCCGCCTGGCGCGGACGGTGCCGTTCGGTGCACCGGACGGCGACGCCGACGTCGTCTTCATGATCGCGGTGCCGGACGGGGCCGACAAGGACCACCTCACCGTCCTCTCCACCCTCGCCCGGGCGCTGATCCGCGACGACTTCACGGCCGCCCTCCGCGCCGCGACGACACCGCAGGACATCGTCGACCTGGTCGACCGCGAGGTGAGCGGCGAGGTCGCCGCAGCCGGCGTCGGCACCGCGGGACGAGCCTCCGGTGCGTCCACCGGAACCGCGACGACCACCGCCGGCCAGGAGGCCCGTCCCACCACCGGTGCGGACACGCACGTCGTCGACAGCGACACCTCCGAGACCGGCGGGCGCCGCAAGGTCATCGTCGGGGTCACCGCGTGCCCGACCGGCATCGCGCACACCTACATGGCCGCCGACGCCCTGGTCGCCGCCGCCCAGCGTGCGGGCGCCGAGATGCACGTCGAGACGCAGGGGTCGTCCCAGGTGGAGCCGCTCGACCCGGCCCTCATCGCCCGCGCCGACGCCGTCGTCTTCGCGGTCGACGTGGACGTCCGCGACCGCAGCCGCTTCGCCGGCAAGCCGCTCGTGTCCGGCCCCGTCAAGCGCGGCGTGGACGAGCCGGACGCGATGATCGCCGAGGCCCTCCGCGCCGCCGACGACCCCAAGGCCGCACGGGTCTCCGGCTCCGCCGCCGAGGCCGGTACCAGCACCGCGAAGGACGAGCACTTCGGGCAGTCGCTGAAGCGCTGGCTGCTCACCGGCGTCTCGTACATGATCCCGTTCGTCGCGGGCGGCGGGCTCCTCATCGCGCTCGGCTTCCTGCTGTCCGGCTACGGCATCGCACTGACGCACGGCGACGACGGTGTCAACAACGCCGTGTGGACGCTGCAGCACTCCACGCTCCTCGACCTGCCGGCGCAGGGCCTCGGGTACTACCTCGGCGCTGCGGCGTTCCAGATCGGCTCGGTGTCGCTCGGGTTCCTCGTGGCCGCCCTCGCCGGGTACATCGCGTACGCGATCGCCGACCGGCCGGGCATCGCGCCGGGCTTCGTCGCCGGGTCCATCGCCGTCTTCATGAACGCCGGGTTCCTCGGCGGCCTGGTCGGTGGCCTCATCGCCGGTGCAGCCGCCTACTGGATCGGACGGATCCCGACGTGGCGCTGGCTGCGCGGGCTGATGCCGGTCGTGATCATCCCGCTGTTCGCGTCGATCATCGCCTCCGGCCTCATGCTCCTGGTGCTCGGCGGGCCGATCGCCTGGCTGATGACCCAGCTGACCGAGTTCCTCAACTCGCTCTCCGGAGCCTCGGCGGTGCTGCTCGGGATCATCCTCGGCCTGATGATGGCCTTCGACCTCGGTGGCCCGGTCAACAAGGTCGCCTACGCGTTCGCCGTCGCCGGGCTCGGTGCCGGGTCCGCCAGCAACGTCGTGCCGTTCGAGATCATGGCCGCTGTGATGGCCGCCGGCATGGTCCCGCCGCTCGCCCTGGCGCTCGCCTCGACCGTGCTGTACCGCAACGGCTTCACCAAGCCCGAGCGGGAGAACGGCAAGGCCGCGTGGCTGCTCGGCGCCTCGTTCATCTCCGAGGGTGCGATCCCGTTCGCCGCCGCCGACCCGCTGCGGGTCATCCCGGCGTCGATGGTCGGCGCTGCCGTCACGGGAGCGATCTCGATGGCCGCCGGCGTGACGTCTCGGGCGCCGCACGGTGGGATCTTCGTGTTCTTCGCGATCGGTGGCATCGGGATGTTCATCGTGGCGGTCCTGGCGGGGACGGTCGTCTCCGCGCTGGTCCTCGTGGCGCTGAAGAAGTGGGTGCGCCGGGCGCCGGCGGCGACGGATGCTGCCGCCGCCCAGGCGGCCTCGGCCGGCGAGACGGTCGGCCAGCGCGCGCCGGTCGCGGTGTAGCTGCACCACCTGACGGACGGGAGGCCCGGTGCCAGCTGGCACCGGGCCTCCCGTCCGTCACGTGCCGGTGGTGACACGGGTGGCGGGACACTCCCGGACGCTGACGCCGAGTGGTCACGAAGCGTCGTTCTGGAGGCTCGAGAACGACAGTTCATGACCACTCGGCGGAGGTGAGCGGGGTGTCGCCACCGGTGGGCGCGCCCCGCAGGCAGCCGGACTACACCGCGATGTTCGCCGTGACCGCGTCGATGTATGCGGCGCGCTCCTCGCGGGAGTGCGGGCGGCCCGGGACGCCCGGGCGCTCCTCCCACGGCAGCGGCCCGGACTCGTGGCGGTACTCCACCCCGAGGGCGTCGAGGCGGGTCAGGTGCTCGGTCAGGCGCTGCCGGAAGTCCGCGACGTCCCGCGGCCCGGCGACGTCCGCCGACCAGAGTGCCTCGGACAGCGCGACCACGCGGGGGAACAGCTGGTAGTCGAGCCGTCGGACGGTGTCCACGTGCTCGGTCCACATGTTCGCCTGGCCGCCGATCACGTGCGCCCGCTCGGCCTCGGTCAACGACGACGGCACCGGGTCGAACGCGTAGACGTCGTCGACGGTGAGCACGATCGACACCGGGATCGGCTCGTTCGGCAGGTCGCTCTGCCGGTAGTCCAGGTACACCTGGTCGTCCGGCGTCGAGATGACGTCGTGTCCCCGACGGGCCGCCGTGACCGCGCCGCGCATGCCCCGCCAGGACACCACGGTCGCGGACGGGGAGAGCGTGCCGCCCTCCAGGATCTCGTCCCACCCGAACGCCCGGCGGCCGTGCGACTCGATGTGCGCCGCGAGCTGCCCGATGATCCAGGCCTGCAGCTGCTCCTCGTCCTCGAGCCTGAGCTGCCGGATGCGCTCCTGGGTGCGCGGGTCGTCCTCCCACTGGTCCTTGGGGCACTCGTCGCCGCCGAGCCCGATGTACGCGGACGGGAACAGCGCGACGACCTCGTCGAACACGTCCTTGAAGAACTGCACCGTGCTGTCGTCGGCGTTGAGGACGTCGTGCGCCACGCCCCACTCCGTCCAGACCTCGACCCGACGTTCGGGGTGGACGCCGAGCTCCGGGTACGCGGCGAGGGCGGCGCGGACGTGCCCGGGCGTCTCGATCTCGGGCACGACGGTCACGAAGCGGTCCTCGGCGTAGGCGACGATCTCGCGGATGTCGTCCTGCGTGTAGAAGCCGCCGTGCGGACGGCCGTCGTACCCGGCGACCTGCAGCACCCCGTCGGCGTCGGGGACGTGCGCGCCGACCTGGGACTCCCGGCGCCAGGAGCCGACCTCGGTGAGCCGCGGGTACTTCTTGATCTCGATGCGCCAGCCCTGGTCCTCGGTGAGGTGGAAGTGCATGCGGTTGATCCGGTGGGCGGCGAGCTGATCGATGACGCGCAGCACCTCGGCCTTGGTGCGGAAGTGCCGGGCAACGTCGAGCATGACGCCGCGCCAGGCGAACGCGGGAGCGTCCTCGACGACGGTCGCCGGCAGCGTCCACGCCGCGGTGCGCACCTGCCCTCGGCGGTACACGTCGGCGGGCAGCAGTTGCAGCAGCGCCTGGACGCCGTAGAACACCCCGGCAGCGCCGCCGCCCTCGACGGTGACGGCGTCCGGCGTGACGGTCAGGCGGAACGACTCCTCGCGGTCCTCGCCCGGTCCGGCGGGCAGGTCCTCCGGCGTCGCGGCGATCCGCAGGGCGATCACCGGCGCGTCGGGGTCGTCGGCGCCGGACAGCGGCAGCCGCGTGGAGGCTCGGAGCACCTGCTGCAGGTACTGTGCGGTCGACTCGGTGGCGGGCTCGGCGCTGATGCGCGTGCGCTCGTCGATGGTGAAGGTGCCGGACGAGTCGTTCCGGTATCGCGGTCGGGGGATCAGCATGTCGGTTCCACCATTCCTCAACGGTCTTTCGTAATGTGGAGATTATGGCGACGCACTCGAGCATGTCAACGATCGGCAGCTCCCCGGCCCTGCTCCGCAGGATGAACTCCCGCGCGGTCCTGGCCGAGTTGTTCCGGGCCGGACCCGACGTCGGGGACCCGGGGCGGGCCTCCCGGACGGTCACCGAACTCGTCGCCGCCGTCGGTCTCACGCGGCCCACCGTCGAGGCGGCCCTGACCGACCTGGTCGCCGAGGGGTGGGTCGAGGAGCTCAAGGCCGTCGCCACCCCCAACCGCGCCGGACGACGAGCCCGACGCTTCCGCATCGATGCGCGATCCGGACTGGTGCTCGGCATCGACCTCGGCCTGCACGCCGTCGTCGGCGTCCTCGCCGACCTGCACGGCGACCCCGTCGCCCGCACCGAGCAGTTCGCCCCCACCCTGGCGCCGATCGAACAGGCCGTGGCCGCCGTCCGCGAGGTCGTCGACCGCCTGGTCGGCACCCTGCCGCCCGGACGGCTGCTCGCGGTCACCGTCTGCGTGCCCGCGATCATCGACCGCACCGGCAGGATCGTGCACACGGTCGCCGCGCCCGAGTGGCAGAGCGAGGGCATCACCGAGCGCATCGCCGCCCTGGTCCCCGACGCGGTAACCGTGTTCGAGAACGACGCCAAGGCAGCGGCCCGCGCCGAGGCCGCCTGGGGCCGGCTGCACGGCGTCCGCGACGGCCTGCTCCTGGTGATGGGACGACAGATCGGCGCGGCACTGGTCGTCGGGGGTTCGGTCGCGCAGGGAGCCCACGGCGCAGCGGGCGAGGTCGGCGGACTCGCCGCGACCGGGTGGCCGGGTGCGGCGCGCGCCCTGGAGGCACGGAGCGGTCCCGGCGCTGGCCCGACGTCCACGGGTGGTCCCGGTGGCAACGCCCTGCCGGGCGGGTCCGGCGCCGGACTGGGCGTGGAGGACGGGCGGGCCGCCGTCCGCGCGCTCGCCGCGGACGTGGCACCCGGGGTCGCGCAGCTCGTGGCGGCCGTGGACCCCGAGGTCGTGGTCGTCGGCGGCGAGGTGCTGCCCGACGGCGAGGAGTTCTGCACCGCCCTGGCCGCCGAGCTCGAGAAACTGCCGGGCCTCGGCGTCCCGGGTGCCCCGGCGGTCGCGGTGGTGCCGTCCGGTCTCGGGCGCGACGCGGTGTCGCGGGGAGCCGTGGCGCGGTCCCTGGCGACCGCGCGGGCAGAGCGGCTGGGTCTCGGAGTGGGGCTGCACGCCGGCGTCGCCTGACCGGGCAGCCCGGGCGGTTGGGGGTGGTCGGGGCGGTCACGGCGGAACGGGCGGTTGGGGGTGGTCGGGGCGGTCGCGGCCGACTGGGCGGTCGCCGCGGTCGCGGCGGTCGCGGGCGGCGCGTTCGGTCGCGCGGGCGGGCCGCACACCGGAGTCTGTCAGCCCGCTCAGGCAGGGTGACGGGATGACGACTGCCGTGCCCTCGACCGTCGCCCACGTCGGTGTCCCGACCGCGTCCTCCGGATCAGGCGGTGAACCGGACCCCGACATCGGCGGGCTGACCGGCCTGGTCCTGCAGGTCATCGACTCGATGGGGGAGTGGGGCGTCGCCCTCATGCTCTTCGTCGAGACGGTGTTCCCGCCGATCCCGTCCGAGGTGATCCTGCCCCTCGCCGGGTTCCTGGCTGGCGCGGGCCGGATGGACCTGACGCTCGTGCTGGTCCTGGCGACCGCCGGCTCGTACGTCGGGGCGCTCGTGCTCTACTGGCTCGGCGCGGTGATCGGCTTCGACCGGACCGTCCGCTGGTTCGGCAAGCTGCCGCTCGTCGACGAGGACGACTTCCGGAAGGCCGCGTCCTGGTTCCACCGGCACGGCAAGAGCGCGGTGTTCTTCGGGCGTCTGGTGCCGGTCGTCCGGAGCCTGATCTCACTGCCTGCGGGCGCCGACCGGATGCACCTGGGCACCTTCAGCTTGTTCACCGTGCTCGGCAGCGGGCTCTGGAACTCGATCCTGGTCCTCGGTGGCGCGGCCCTCGGCACCCAGTACGAGCGCGTCGAGGCGTACACCGAGTGGATCGACCGGGCCGTGTACCTGGCGGTCGTCGTGATCATCGTGGCGTTCGTCGTCCGCCGGGTCCGACGCGGCCGGTCCGCAGCGCGGTCGGCCGCGTCGGAGTAGCCGGCTGGCCGCCTCTGAGTGGTGGCCCTTACGCCTTCGTGAGCGCCGACTCCTTGTGGGCCGCCTTCTTGCCGGACTTCTCCGACTCGATGATCCAGTACGGGTCGTCGTCGGTCGGCGTGAAGGTCTGCCCGTCGAACTCGAAGTCCGCGGTCTTCTTCTCGACGAGCTTGCCCGTCGTCGTGCCCTGGGACGTGTTCCAGTGCACTTCGTCGCCCTTGCGCATGTCGGCCTCCCGCCTGGTCCGGACGGCTCTCCGGGACCCGGACGGTACCCGGGCCGCTCCACAGGACGCTGGCACCATCCCTGTTGCGCAGTTGCGCCCCGAGGACGGGTCACATTCGGGTGACCGGGCCTCGGATCGAAGGGGCCGCGCGTACCGTTGCCGAGGAGTCACACCGCGAGGACCGACGCGGATCCGGACTCCCGAAGGATCGACGAACGCATGAGCTTGGCCACCGACACCGCGCGAGCGGACACCGTCCTGGCAGGACGGTACCGCCTCGTGAAACTGATCGGCACGGGCGGCATGGGCTCGGTGTACGAGGCACGTGACGAGCACACCTACCGTGCCGTCGCCGTGAAGATGTTCGCGACGCCGGAGCGCATGACCACGGCCGACCGGGTCCGCCAGGAGCGCGAGATCCGCCTGCTCAGCATGCTCTCGCACCCGGGCCTCATCCCGCTCTACGACGCCGGCACCCACGACTTCGAGGACGGCCCGCACCGGTTCATCGTGATGGAGCTCATCGCGGACGCCACCCTGCTGCGCCGCCTGGCCGAGGGCCCGCTGCACAACTACGAGGTCGCGGACCTCGGGGCGCAGCTCGCCGATGCCCTGGCCTACGTGCACTCCCGCGGGATCGTGCACCGCGACGTCAAGCCCGCGAACATCCTGCTGAGCGACGAGGGTGCGTCCGGGTTCGTCCGGACCGTCAAGCTCACCGACTTCGGCGTCGCGCACTTCGTCGACGGCTCCCGGCTGACCAACGACGGTACGATCATCGGCACCGCCGCCTACCTGTCGCCGGAGCAGGTCGCCGGCGAGCCGATCAGCTACGCCACCGACGTCTACTCGCTCGGCCTGGTGTTGCTCGAGTCGCTGACGGGCGTGCAGGAGTACTCCGGCACCGTCATCGAGGCAGCCCTCGCTCGGCTCCGCCGCGACCCGCAGGTCCCCGACACCGTCGCCTCCGAGTGGCGGGAACTGCTGACCCTGATGACCGCGCGGGACCCGGCACGCCGACCCACGGCTGTCGCGGTCGCCCGTGCCCTGCGCGGCGGGTCGACGCAGGTCACCGGTCCGGTGCCGCTGGGACCCGATCGGGAGGTCCGCCGCAAGGAGCACCGCATGCACCGGGCCGCCCACCGGCACGCCCGGCGCGGCACGTTCGACGTGGTCCGGCGCTGGCGTCGGCGGAACGTCCTGGCCGCATCGGCCACGGCCGTCGCGGTCGCGGTCGCGTGCGTCGGCAGCTACGTCGTCGGCGCGCTGCACTGAGCGGGAGCACGAGCCGCCCCCCACTGGCTGCTCGCCGCGGCCGATCAGGCAGGATGGGTGCATGAGCGACCAGCGATGGATCAAGATCTGCGGCCTCTCCACCCCGGAGACGGTCGACGCCGCCGTCGAGGCCGGGGCGGACGCCGTCGGGTTCGTCTTCGCCGCCGGCAGCCCCCGCACCGTCACCGCCGACACCGCGAAGGAGCTCGCCGAGCGCCTGCCGGACGGCATCGACGCCGTCGGGGTGTTCCGTGACCAGCCGATCGACGAGGTGGTCGGCATCGCCTCGGCCGTCGGGCTCACCACCCTGCAGCTGCACGGCCGCGAGTCCGCGTCGGACTTCGCCCGCGCCCGCGACGCCGGCTTCTTCACGATCCGCGCCCTGGCCGCCGCCGACTACCTGGCCGAGACCGCGGAACAGCGCACCGCGTTCGACCACGACCTGCTGCTGCTCGACGCGGCCGTCCCCGGCAGCGGGCACCTGGTCGACCCGGCGACGCTGACCGGCACCGTCGACGAGGCGTGGATCCTGGCCGGCGGCCTCACACCGGAGAACGTCGCGGGCCTCGTGCAGCGCCTCGACCCCGACGGCGTCGACGTGTCGAGCGGTGTCGAGTCCGAACGCGGCGTCAAGGACGTGCGCGCGATCCGGGCGTTCGTCGAGGCCGTCCGCAGCATCCGCTGACGATCCGACGACCTCGGACGGGCCTCCCGGCCGGGAGGCGCGTCAGGCGGTCCGGAGCGTCGGGATGAGCTCGCGGAGGAACGCGTCGGTGTCCTCCCATCCCTCGACCGCGTGCGTGGGCACGCCGAGAGCCTTGACCGGGTAGTCGTTGCCCTCCGGGTCGAGCCGGTCGCCGACGAAGAGCATGTCGTCGAGCGCGATGCCGGTCAGCTCGGCCAGGCGCTGCATGCCGTAGGCTTTGTCGATGCCCTTGCGGGTGATGTCGATGCTGGTGGAGCCGCCGGAGCGGACCTCGAGGTCGGGGAGCTCGGCCTGCACGCGGCGGCGGAGGTCGTCCTTCTTCGTTCCGGTCGGGTCCCAGCGCTTCTTGACGTCCACCGGAGCCGCCTGGCCGAGTGCGGAGAACGTGACCTGGGACCCGCGGTCCTCGAGGATCGCGCCCCACGTCTCGGACTCCCAGTAGCCGGCGTCCTTCGCCTGCGCCTCGACGGCGGCGAGGGCGCGGGCCTTCTCGTCGTCGGTGAGGTCCTCGGCGTACTGCAGCACCCAGTCCCGTTCCCACGCGTAGTACCGGGTGCCGCACGTCGGCAGGAGGTGCAGGTCGTCGAGACGCAGACCGGAACGCTTCCGCAGCGGTGTGACGAGCTGCTGCTCGAACTGCTGGAAGTTCCCGCCGCTGATGACGGCGACGGGGACGACCTCGAGCAGTGCGGCGAAGGTCTCGAGCATCTGCGGATCGAGCGGGGACTTCGACGGGGCGAGCGTGTCGTCGAGGTCGAAGGCGACGAGGCGAGGTGCGGGCATGCCCTCGATCATGCCAGGCGACTACTCCTTGACCAGCACGACCTCGTCGAGGGGGATGCGGGTGCGCGGGGCGACCTCGCGCGCGGCGGCCTTCTCGTCGAGCTGCGCGGCGTCGGCGACGTGGCCGATCGCGGTGACCGTCACCGGGACGAGGCGCTCCGGCAGGTCGAAGGCGGCGCGGACGGCGTCGACCTCGAAGCCGCCCATCTGGTGCAGGTGCAGACCCTCGGCGTGTGCCTGGACGGCGAGTGCGGCGATGGACTGGCCGAGGTCGTACTCCGCCCAGCGTCGCTCGTCGCCGTCGGCCGTCACGGGCTCGGCGATGGCGACCAGGAGTGCGCCGGCGCGGTGGGCCCAGACGCCGTTGAAGCCCATCAGCGTCGCGTGGATCGCATCGAAGGTGCGGGTGCCGCGACGACCGACGATGAACCGGCGGGGCTGCGTGTTCCCCGCGGACGGCGCCCACCGAGCGGCCTCGAGGAGCGCGTCGAGCTGCGCGTCCGAGATCGTCGCGGTCTCGTCGTAGGAACGCGGGCTCCACCGTTCCTCGAGCAGGGGCACGAGGGGCTGGCTGGAGTCCGTGGAGCGGGAGAGCGTCGTCTGCGTGGTCATGGTTGCCGGAACAACCGTGGGCGCACCGGTATTTCCCGACGGGCCTGCGAAGATGGGCAGGATGAGTGGCGTCCTGATCGGCTTCGCGATCATCGCCGCCGTCATCGTGACCGGTTACGGCGTCGGTCGCGCCGGACTGCTCGGACCGCATGCGCAGTTCGTGCTGAGCCGGCTGGCGTTCTTCGTCCTCATGCCGTGCCTGCTGTTCCACACGATCGCCACGGCCGACGTCCGGACGCTGTTCTCGCCGATGCTCGCCGTGTCGGCGATCACCGCGCTGTCCGTCGCCGCCGGCACCGCCCTGGTCTTCGCACTCGTGCTCCGGCGGCCGCTCACCACCACGACCGTCGGGGCACTCGCCGCCTCGTACTCGAACGCCAACAACATCGGGTTGCCGGTCGCCGTCTACGTCCTCGGTCAGGCGACCGCCGTGGTGCCGGTGATCATGCTCCAGCTCGTCGTGATGGCCCCGATCGCGCTGACCGTGCTCGACGCGGCCACGGCCTCCGGTGGCGGGTGGCGACGTCGGGTGCTCGGGCCGGTGTCGAACCCGCTCATCATCGCGTCGCTGCTCGGCCTGCTCTGCTCCGTCACCGGCATCACGCTGCCGGACCCGGTGCTCGAGCCGTTCGCCCTGGTCGGCGGCGCAGCGGTCCCGGTCGTGCTGCTCTCGTTCGGGATGAACCTGCACGGCGCGGCACCGCTCCGGGACGCGGCCACCCGGGCCGACGTGCTGCTGGCGAGCGGCGTGAAGCTCCTGGTGATGCCGGCGGTCGCGTTCCTGCTCGCCCGGTACGGCTTCGGGCTCGACGACCAGCGCGTGTTCGTGCTCACCGTCCTCGGCGGGTTGCCGGCGGCGCAGAACGTCTTCAACTACGCCCAGCGGTACGGAGCCGCGGTGCCGGTCGCACGGGACGTGGTGCTGCTCACGACCGTCGGGTCGGTGCCGGTCCTGGTCGGGATCGCGGCGCTGCTGCACCCGTAGGGGCGGCGGGGCCGTCGGACCGTGCCGCGCCGGTGTGCCTCCGCCGAGGGGTCATGAAGTGTCGGTCGGGGGCGGCCTGAGCAACAGGGTGTGACCGTTCGGCGGAGGTGAGCGGGGTGCCGCGGGGGCAGCCGGCAGGGGCCGGGACGCGCCTCCCGGCCGGTCAGAAGATCATCGGGCGGTCGTCGTCCAGGACGGTGTCGAGGTCCAGGTCGACCGACACCGGAACGTGGTCACTCGGAGCGTCGCCCTTGCGCTCGTCGCGGTGGATGGTGGCGCCCACCGTCACGTCAGCGAACGCCTGCGAGCCCATCACGAAGTCGATGCGCATGCCCTCGTTGCGGGGGAAGCGGAGCTGCTTGTAGTCCCAGTACGTGTACCCGGTGGGCACGAGCGGCCGGACGACGTCCTGCAGGCCGCGCTCCTCGAACGTGCGGAACGCCGCACGCTCCGGCTCGCTGACGTGCGTGGAGCCCTCGAAGACACGCATGTCCCAGACGTCCTCGTCGAGCGGTGCCACGTTCCAGTCACCCATCAGCGCGAGGGGCAGGTCGGGCTCGGCCTGCAGCCACTCGGCGGTGCGGTCGGCCAGCTGCGCCAGCCAGTCGAGCTTGTACGTGTAGTGCGGGTCGCCGAGCTCACGGCCGTTCGGGACGTACAGGCTCCACAGTCGGACGCCCTCGACCGTGACGCCGATGGCACGGGCCTCCACGGGCAGGTCCGGGCCCTCCTGCCCCTTGAGGAAGCCCGGCTGCCCGGGGAAGTCGCGGGTGACGTCCTCCATCGGCAGACGGCTGGCGAACGCGACGCCGTTCCACTGGTTCAGGCCGTGCGCCTCGACCGTGTAGCCGGCGGCCTCGAACGCCTCGACCGGGAACTGCTCCGGCTTGCACTTGATCTCCTGCATGCCGAGGACGTCGACGTCCTCCCGCACCAGCCAGTCGACGACCCGGCCGACTCGGGTGCGGACGGAGTTGACGTTCCAGGTCGCGACGCGCATGGGATCGAACCTACCGGGAGCGACCGACCGGCCGCCCGGGGCGTCCCGGCCCCGTCGGCGGACACGCCCCGGTGGCAGGGTGTTGCCTGGACCCACATCCGACCAGCACCGCAGGAGGCACTCATGGCAACGACGACGGACTCCGACCGCGTGGACGGCACGACCACCGGCAGCACCACCACCCAGGTCACCGCGAAGGGCCGCACGATCATCGACGACGCGGTCGTCGCGAAGGTCGCCGGCATCGCCGCCCGTGACGTCGCCGGCGTGGTCGCCCTGGGGGGCAACACCGCGCGGGCGTTCGGCGCGATCCGTGACGCCATCGGCTCGAGCGACCTCGGCCAGGGCGTCCGCGTCGAGGTCGGCGAGACCCAGGCCGCCGTCGACCTGACCCTCGTCGTCGCCTACCCGATGCCGATGCAGCAGGTCGCCTCCGCGGTCCGCCAGGCCGTGACCGACGCCGTCACCGACCTGGTCGGACTGCAGGTCACCGAGGTCAACATCGCGATCGTCGACGTCGACATCCCCGCGCTCGACGCCCCCACCACTGCGCCCGAGACGCGCGTCCGGTGAACACCACTGTCGTCGGCATGGCCGTCGGGGCGGTCCTGGCGATCGTCGCCCTCACGCTCGGGTTCTGGGCGTTCGTCGTGGTGGCCGTCGCCATCGCGCTCGGCGGCCTGATCGGCCGCATCGTCAGCGGCGACGTCGACGTCCGCCGCCTGCTCGACGTGCTCCGCGGTCGCCGGAGTTCCTCGTGAGCGCAGCCGCGCTGCCCGGCACCGACCGGATCGCGTCCCCGGCACTCGTGCACACCGCCCAGGCCGTCGCCGCCGAGGCGCTCCGTGCACCCCTCCGGGAGGTCCGTGCCCGGGTGGTCGACGACGGTCGCGGCGCGCTGGCGGTCGAGGTCACCAGCCCGCTCGTGCTGCCGGCGCTCGGCTCGCACACCGTCCCCGACGAGCCGGTCCTCGTCACGGCGCACCGCGCCCGCGCCACCATCGCCGAGCGTCTGCGGACAATCACGGGGCGGAAGGTCGAGCGCGTCTCGGTGACCTTCTCGTCCGCCGTCCTGGACGTGCCTCGGAGGGTCCGGTGAGCCCGGAGCCGGTCAAGGACACCCCGCCCGCGGACGACGACCGCTTCGTGCGTCGCATGATCCGGCGCGAGACGTCGGCGTCGAGGACACCCTCCGTCGTCGCCGCGTTGGTCCTGCTCCTGGTGCTCGCCGCGGCCGTGGGGACCGCCGCGGTCGTCGTCCTGCTCGACGAGCGCATCGCCGGCATCGACCCGCGCACCGTCGTGGACACCGCCGTCCGGGCCCCGGCCGGCCTGGTCGACGCCGTGGTCATCGCCGTCGGTGCCGTCATCGCCCTGGTCGGCCTCTGGTTCCTGCTGCACGGGCTCCTGCCGTCCCGACGACCCCGGCACGCCGTCCGCTCGGCCCGACTCGGCGTGGTCGTCGACGACGAGGTCCTGGCCTCCGCCGCAGCCCGCGCAGCCCGCGCTGCGACCCGTCTCGCGCCGGACGCCGCCGTCGGCTCCGTCGGTCGCCGGACGCTCGACGTCGTGCTGCTGCCGGCCTCCGGGGTGGACGTCGCCGCGCTCGCCGCCTCCGAGGCCGTGGAACGCGAACTCGCCGCCGTCGACGCCGTCCCCCCGCTCACCGCACACGTCCGCGTGCGCTCCACCGGTCGGATCGACGGATGAACGGCACGAACCGCGCACTGAACCGGGTCGTCCTGGTCCTGGTCGGCCTGGCGTTCCTGGCGCTCGGGGTCGCCGTCGTCCTGGTGCAGACGCTGCCCGCGGCGGCGGACCTCTGGCACACGGCCGCGGACCGGACGCTCGGCGGCGTCCGGTCCGGCGCTGCCGACTCGTCCGCGTGGTGGTGGGCGCTCGGCGGGGCCGTCGTCCTCGGCGTCCTGGCGCTGCTCGTGCTCAGCGCGATCGGGGGTGGTCGCACCGGCACGGTCCTGCAGGACGACGGGCCCGACGGCTCACTGCCCGGTCAGGTCAGGATCGAGGCTGCGGCGGTCGAACACGCGCTCTCCGCCGCCATCAGCCCGCTGCCGCAGGTCGCGTCCCTGGCGGTCGACGTCCGACGCGTCGGCCGCCGCACCGCGATCCGGATCGTCGTCCGCACCCGGCGCGGAGCACCACCACGGGAGGTCGTCGACGGCGTCGAGGACGTCGTCCGTGACCTGGACGCACTGCTCGGACAGCGGTTGCCGGTGCTGCTCCGGATCGTCCGCGGCGGGTCCTCGCGCCCGGACCGGGTGCGCTGACACGTGGAGCGCCCGGACGACCTGGCCGGCCGCGGTGGGCAGCCGGACGAACCGGTCACGGTCCCGGACGCCGTCGCCGAGGTCGCCGACGGCCGGACCCTCGTGCCGGTGTGGGTGAACTCCGCGGGCGGCAAGACCTTCCGGATCGGCCCGTCCCCCGACCGTGCCGACGCGTACGTGAAGTGGGTGCCACCGCACCACGCGCCCTGGATCGCCGCCGAGGTCGCTCGACTCCGGTGGGCCGGCCGGTGGCTCACCGTGCCCGAGGTCGTCCACCACGGAGCGGACGAGTCCGGCGCCTGGATGACCACCCGGCCGGTCGTCGGGTGGAGCGCCGTCGACCAGCGGTGGCACGACGACCCGCGCACGGCGGTGATCGCGGTGGGGGAGGGACTCCGGGCGATGCACGAGACGCTGCCCGTCGCGTCGTGCCCGTTCGTCTGGTCGACCTGGGAACGACTCGACCGTGCCCGGGCAGCCGGACGGGACGTCGACGCCATGGGGCCGCAGCCCGAGACCGACCAGCTGGTCGTCTGCCACGGTGACGCCTGCACCCCGAACACCCTGGTCGGCGACGACGGGCGATGGATCGGGCACGTGGACCTCGGCGCCCTCGGGGTCGCGGACCGGTGGGCCGACCTGGCGGTGGCGTCGATGAGCCTCGGGTGGAACCACGGCCCCGGATGGGACGACCTGTTCCACGAGGCGTACGGGCTGCCGCAGGACCGGGACCGGACGGCCTGGTACCGCACGATGTGGGAGCTGGACGTCGACGACGTCGATGACCCGCGCGGTGCGGGAGGGGCCTCTCGGCCCTGATCGCAGGTGAGGCGGACTAGAAGCCGACCCCGCGAGCCGCCATGAACCCGACCGGGTTCACGGTGCCGCCGCCGACGTGCGTCTCGAAGTGCAGGTGGCAGCCGGTCGAGTTGCCGGTCGACCCGACGAGCGCGATCAGGGCACCAGCACCCACCCGCTGCCCGGGGGAGACCCGGAACCCGCCGTCGACGATGTGGCCGTAGGCCGTCTTGACGCCGCCGCCGTGGTCGATGCGGACGTAGTTGCCGTAGCCGCCGTACCGGCCGACGTACTCGACGGTGCCGGCGGAGGCGGCGACGATCGCGGTGGAGCAGCCGCTGCCCAGGTCGAGGCCGTCGTGCATGGCGACCGCGCCGGTGTACGGGTTCACGCGGACGCCGTAGCCGCTGGTGATCCAGCCACCGGCCGGGCGGACCCAGCCGGAGCCGGAGCCCGGCGCCGCCGCGCCGCCACCAGCGGACGGAGCGCCGCCACCACTGCTGCCACCGCCGCCCTGGTTCGCCGCGGCCGCGGCAGCCGCCGCCTGCTGGGCACGCAGCTGGCGGGCCAGCTCGGCCTCGAGCGCCTTGCGCTTGCGCTCTTCCTCGGCCTTGCGGATCCGTTCGCCCTTCTCGTACTGGGCCTCGGTCGTGGCGCGGCCGGACGTCAGTGAGGTGAGCTGCGCCTCGAGCCGGGACTTGTTGTCCTCTTGCTCGTCGTAGGCGGCCTGGGCACGGTCGGAGGCGGCCTGCGCTTCGCCCATCCGGTCCTGCGCGGCCTGGGCGAGGTCCTTCAGCGCGACGGCTGCCCGGTCGGCCTGGTCGGTGAGGGAGCGGGCGACCGATGCGTCGGTGGTGGCTGCGGTCTCGACGCGTTCGGCCTGCTCGGACAGCTTGCTCAACGCTCCGAGGTCGTAGAGCAGGTCACGGGCACCTTCGCCCCCGGTGATCACGCTGGTCGTGACGTCGCCACCGCCCGAGCGGGCCATCTGCGCGGCGAACCGGCCGGCCTGCGCCGCGCTCGCCTCGGCGATCTCGGCGTGCTCCTCGGCGTCGTCGCGGAGCGCCTGCTCCTTCTCGGCGGCGCGGAGGGCCTTGCGCTGTGCGGCCTCGAATGCGGCACCGAGTCGATCGGCCTCGGCCTTCGCGGCGTCCGCCTCTTCCGACAGGCTGGCGATGATGCCGCGGATCTCGATGATCTGTGACTGCTTGGCGGACTCCTTGCCCCGGGCCGCGACGACGTCGTCCCACGACGGGTACGAGGCCGCCTGCGCGACCGGTGCGTCGAGGACCAGCGAGCCGACCAGGCCGGCGATCGCGAGGGCGGTGGCGAGCAGGCGTCGGCGGCCCGCGGCGGAGGCGGAGCGGGGACGGGAGGCGGGGACCACGGTGCGAGACATCGGAACGGAGCCTATACATCCACACAGGTCGAACCCTGCGGCGACGCTCCGCTGTGGACGACACGGGTGAGAGATCCGTGCTGTGGAGGGTGCGTACCCCGGTGCCGGACCGAGGCGCGAGGGCTCCCGCCGCGCAGGACCCGCCCGTTCAGAACCCGCGGTCGCGCAGGATCTGCTCGGCCGACCCGACGACCCGCTGCCGCAGCACGTCGGCGCCCCCGGTGCCCGCGTAGTCGTACACGTCGTACCCGGTGCAGTGCGTGATCGTGGCCGGGCGTCCGAGCGAGTCCTCGACGGGGGTCGTCCAGACGTCCCCGGAGCCGATCACGACGTAGTCCGGGCGGGCGTCCCGGTAGGCGCCGAGGTCGACGAGCCAGGGGTAGGTGTCGAACGAGTCGCGGACCTGCAGCAGTCGGACGTCTTGCTGCGCGTAGGCCGCGAGCGGACGCACCGTCCAGAACTGACCGACGCCGACCGGGTCGCGACCCGCGTTCCGCTGCGCGTCGACCCAACGGTCCAGGCAGGTCACCGGCGTGTACCGCGCCGCTACCACGGCCCCGACCGTGCCGGGTGTCACAGCGACCCCGAGGACGAGCACCGCGGCGGCCGCGACCGCCAGCGCGGTCCGGAGACCGCGCACCGGTCGGTGCAGCCGGGTCCGACGGACGGTGGTCCGGGTGAGTTCGCACACCGCGACGACGGCCAGGAGCGGCATCGCGACGACCGGCTCGAGGTAGCGCGGTGTCTCCGAGCCGGCGACGACCACCCCGACCGACACGGCCACGATCGTCACCAGGGGCAGCGCGGTCGCCACGAGCACCGCCCGGGCGGTCCGTGCGCGCCACGCCCAGACCGTCCCGCCCGCGCTCAGCAGCACCCCGAGCAGCATGAGCAGCAGTCCGGTGTCCCCGGCCGCCGACGCCGCCCGGTCGTCGGTGAGCGACGCGAAGAACGCGGCGGTCGCCCCGGCCCGCTCCGGGTGCACGTAGGTCGAGGGGTCGAGGGAGACGAACGGCCGCAGCGGGATCCGCAGGAGGTACCCGACGACGGCACCGAGCGTCAGCGTCACCGAGACCCAGGTCGCCGGTCGCCAGGGCACGCGGCGGGCGAGCGCGAGCAGTGCCAGCGTCACGACGACCGGTCCGGCCGACCACGGCACGTACAGCGGGTTGGAGGCCGTGCTCAGCACCGCCACCAGCCCGAGCGTCACGAGGACGGGGACCGAAGCCCGCCCGGTCCGCACCGTCCGGAGGACCAGGACGGCGGTCCCGAGCATCGCGAGCACCGCGCCGTAGTAGTAGGTCGTCGTGAGGAGCAGCGAGGCCAGTTCGAGCGAGGTCGCGGTCGCCGAGGACTCCGTCAACACGAGCATGGTCAGCAGGACGACGGCGACCACGGACACGGCGACCCGAGCCGGGCGACCGGCCGACGGCATGAGTTCGTTCGCCGCTGCCCGGACCAGGGCGTACACGGCCAGCAGGACGAGGACACCGTTCAGCGCCAAGGCCTGCTGCGGTGTCGCGGTCACGGCCGCGGTCGCCAGGTAGACCGGCAGTTCGGGGAAGAAGAACAGCGCCGGGGACATCGCCCACTCGAACGGCTGTCCGAGCGCGATCGACCGCGCCACCAGCGGCAGGAGCACCGAGTCCCCGTCGTACCAGAGGAGCGCCACCCGGGCCGTGGCGAGCACGTGACGCAGGGCGAGGACCGCGAGCACCAGCGCGAGGACCGCACCGAGGGCCTCCTGCGCGACCGCCCGGACGACGGTGGATCGGGGGCGGCGGCCGCCGGCCTCGATCGGTCGGACGCCGTCCCGCGGACGGGCGAGGGGCATGACCGGAGCGTACCGGCGTCGGCATCGGAGCAGCCGGACAGTGCGCTCGGGTGAGCGCGGAACGGCCGTCGCCGCTACCCTTGACCACCGTGACCCACGCGCGCGAGCAGTTGATCGAGCACATCAAGGCCGATGCGGTCTTCCACGGCGACTTCACGCTGACCAGCGGGAAGCAGGCCTCCTACTACATCGACCTCCGCAAGGTGAGCCTCGACCACCGCGTCGCGCCCCTGATCGGCCAGGTCATGACCGACCTCATCGCGAGCGTCCCGGACGTCGACGCCGTCGGCGGTCTGACGATGGGCGCCGACCCGATCGCGAGCGCCGTGCTGCACCAGTCCGCGGCACGTGGCGGCTCGTACGATGCCTTCGTCGTCCGCAAGGAGCCCAAGGACCACGGCCGCGGCCGTCAGGTCGAGGGCCCCGACGTCCGCGGCAAGCGCGTCATCGTGCTCGAGGACACCTCGACCACCGGTGGGTCCCCGCTCAAGGCCGCCGAGGCGCTCGAGCGCGAGGGCGCCGTCATCGCCGCCGTCGCCGTCGTCGTCGACCGGGACACCGGCGCCAAGGAGAAGATCGAGGCGGCCGGCTACCCGTACCTGGCGGCGATCGGGCTGGCCGACCTGGGGCTGTCCGCGTGACCGAGGAGCGTCCGGAGGGGCGCGACGAGTCCGACCGGTCGGTCGCGCCCGAAGACGGGGGCGGCGGACAGGAGGCTCGGCGCGGTCCCGACCCGGACGCTCCGTTCCACGGTCTCCGCAGTGCGGCGGACATCTTCGGCGCGCCGATCACCGAGGAGGAGTGGCCGTCGCGCCGTGAGCGTCGGGAGGCCGAACGTGCCGCTCGACAAGCGGGGCAGCCGGAGCCGGAGCCGTTCACGGCCCCCGCGTCGGTGCCGGCCTCCGCGCCGCGGGCCGACCACGAGCACGACGACATCGCTCACGGGCAGGCCGACGACGTCCACGGGCAGGCCGATGCCGCGGCGGAGCCGGACCCCGCGGCGACCCAGGCCATCTCGATGCCCGAGGAGCTGGCGCTACCGGGCGGTGTCGCAGGCCGGGTGCCGCCGCCCGCCGCCGTCCCGCCCGTGTCGAACGCGCCGGACCCCCGCGCGATCTCGCTGCCCACCGCCCGGACCGATCGGGACCTCCGCGCTGCCGAGGCCCGGGCGATCGAGGACGAACGCCGCCGCACCGACCCGGACGGCGTCGGTCGTGACGACGTCGACTGGCTCGGCCGTGCCCGTCCCACCGCGGGTGCTCCCGCCGGGACCCCGGTTCCGCCCGCGTTCCGCGGTGGTCCGGACGCGCAGCCGCTCGGGGTGCAGGACTCGCTGCCGCCCACGTCCGAGCCGCCCACCTTCACCGAACTCCTGCGTCTGGGCGACGACGTCGATGCCGCTCCGCAGGCCGACCGTCCGTTCGACTGGTCCCTGCTGGACGACCAGACCGGCGAGGTCCCGACGACGCTGACCCGTGATGCGTTCGACACGAACCTCGTCGCGGCGGGCTCCTGGGCGACGGGCACCCCGGTCGGTGCCGAGCCGGTCGCGGAGCCGGCCGCCGAGCCGGCCGCGGTCACCCCGACGGACCCGGCCCGCCAGCGCGGTCACGGCACCGTCCCCGAGCACGACCGTACCGACGAGCGGACCACCCCCTCCGGCTCGAGCTGGTCCCTGAGCGACGACGCGGCCCGTACCGGCGAGGTCTTCCCCGGTGACGTCGAGGTCGTCGTGCACGACACGGCCCCCGCCGACGACGACGACCTCGACGACGACGACGACCGCGGCGCGTCCGCCACCGCCGCCTTCTCGCCGCGCTCGGCCGCCGCCGTCCCACCGCCCTCGGTGCTGCCGACGCCCGCGGTCCCGTGGCGGGGAGCCGAGGACGACGACACCGACCGACGCTCGGCCGTCCCGCCGCTCGTCGAACCCGAACGCCAGGCCGAGACCCGGTCGCAGCCGCCCGGCCCAGTGTCGTCCGCCCCTCGTCAGGACCCGACCCCCGCGTGGCCGATCCCGGACTGGCAGACGCCGACGCACGCTCCGACGGACCCGTCGTTGCGGCTCGACGACGGCGTCGACCGCGCGCGCGGACCGGCTCCCGAGGACATCGACCAGTCCGAGTGGCAGGGCCGTGAGACGAGCGACACCGGCGTCATCAAGGACCTCTTCGGCACGGAGGCGATCCAGCAGCTCCGTGACGCCGACGCCTCCCGCCCGGAGGACACCAGCACCCGGATGCTGCCCGCCGTCGCCGCGGCCCAGCAGCCCGGCGCCGCCGCGGGTGGCCCGGGAGCGACCGGCGCCGACCGCGACAACTTCATCAACGAGGGCTTCGCCCGCCTGCAGCACGAGGGGCGCCGCGGCAAGCAGCTCCTGGTCTACGGCTCGATCGCGATCATCGTGGTGCTCCTGCTCCTCGTGTTGCTCTTCACCTCGTGGATCCGCGGCAACACGATCGACGAGCACCCGGCCTCGCCGTCGAGCAGCCCGGCCGCGGCGCTCTCGGTGCAGCCACCGGGCGCACCACTCGGCACCGGACACTGACCGCACGCACCACGTGACGGACGGGAGGCTCCCCACCTGCTGGTGGGGAGCCTCCCGTCCGTCGGTCGGTCGCGATGCGTGACCGTGGTCCGGTCAGGACGCCGCGGGGACGGCCGCCGAGACGTCGGTGAGCGTCTGCAGCTCCTCGGTGCTGAGGTCGAGTTCTGCCGAGGCGAGGAGCGCCGGCAGCTGCTCGGTGTTGCGCGCCGAGGCGATCGGGGCGACGACGTCCGGCTGCGCCTGCAGCCAGGCGAGCGCGACCGAGGCGATCTCGGCGGAGTGCGCCGACGCGATCTCGGACAGGGCGTCCACGACGGCGAGACCCTGGTCGGAGAAGTAGCCCGAGACCTGGCCCTCGCGGTCCTTGCCGGCGAAGTCCTGCTTCGTCCGGTACTTGCCGGTCAGGAAGCCGGCGGCGAGGGCGAAGTAGGGCACGACGCCCAGGTGCTCCCGGGCGGCGAGCGGTGCGATGTCGGACTCGTAGGGCTGGCGGGTGACGAGGTTGTAGTGCGGCTGGATCGCGATCGGAACAGCCAGGTCGTGCTCCTTCGCGATGCGGATCCACTCCGAGGCACGCTCGTTCGAGTAGTTCGAGATCGCGGTGTAGCGGACCAGGCCCTCGCGGACGAGCTGGTCGAACGCCCGGACGGTCTCCTCGAGCGGCGTGTCCTGGTCGTCGAAGTGCGCGTAGTAGAGGTCGATGCGGTCGGTGCCGAGGCGCTGCAGGCTCGCCCGTGCGGCCTTCGCGACGTTGTCCGCCGACAGGCCGGGGAACGCCGGGTGCTGCGACACCTTGGTGGCGATCGTCACGTCGTCGCGCTTGCCGGACGCGGCGAACCACGAGCCGATCACGGTCTCGGACTCGCCGCCGGAGTTGCCCTCGCCCCACGCCGAGTAGACGTCAGCGGTGTCGATGAAGTCGCCGCCGGCACCCGTGTAGGCGTCGAGGACCCGGTGTGAGGCCTCCTGGTCCGCGGTCCAGCCGAAGACGTTGCCGCCGAGGGCGAGGGGGAAGACGGTGAGGTCACTGGAGCCGATACGGGGCATGGTAGGAGTCCTTCCAGGTCGGTACGAACCCGTCCACGCTATGCCCCTCGCCGGGCTGCCACTCAGGTGCGCGGGGTGAGGTGGAGGAGCCATGCCGACGCTCGCCTCGTACCTCTCCGACCCCCGTCCCGCCGTCCGACTCCGGGCGGTGATGGCCGCCGGGACCACGCCGTCCCTGGACGAGCTCGACGTCCTCGTGGCGCAGTGCGCGGTGGAGCCGGACCTGCAGGTGCGGGAGATGCTCACGTGGGCGTTGGTGCGCCTCCCGGCTGACCTGGTGGTCCCGCGGCTGCTCGACGAACTCGACCGTCCGGAGGCGCAGGCGCGGAGCCAGGCGCTGCACACCCTCTCCAAGATCCGCGACGGGTCGGTGTACCCGGAGGTGGCGCAGCTGCTCGGCGACGTCGACCCGGGTGTCGCCCGGACCGCGTGGCGTGCCGCGGTGTTGCTGGCCCCCGGGGACGCCCGGCCCGCACTCGCCCGCACGCTCGCGGTGCAACTCGGGCACGGGGACGCGGAGACCCGGTTGGCGCTGAGCCGTGCGCTCGCCGGGCTCGGGGCGGACGTCGCTTCTCCTGTCCTGGCCGCGGCGGCGGAGCACCGGAACCCGGACGTGCGGGAGCACGCGGCGGAGACGGCGCGGCTGCTCGAGGACCCGGACGCGGGGTCGGCGTTGGCGCTCGCGCGTGCCCGGCGCGAGGTCGCCCTCGGGCGGACGCGGTCCGCCAAGGGCTGACCGGGCGGGACGGGCGCGGGTCGGGCGCGACGGGCCGGAGCACGTGCCTCCCGAGATTCCGCAACACGCCGCAGGGAGCCCGCCGTGGATGCAGAATTCGCGCATCTCGGGTTCCGAGATGCGCGAATCGCGGCATCTCGAGGGCCGCCGCCCGCGCGTCAGTGGGGAGCGTCGGGCGTCAACCAGATGGCGGTCGCGGCGGCGGCCGGGAGGTCCACCATCGCCTCCGCCCCGCCGGCGTCACGCCGCGAGACCGCCACCACCCCCGCGTAGTCCCGCACCTGCTCGACCCGCAGGTGTGTCCCCAGCCCGACACCGAGCTCGTCGAAGTACCGCAGCAGCGCCGGGTCGTCGTCCGAGACCCGCTCGACGGTTCCGCAGACGCCCGGGTCGACCGTGCCGAGGAGCGCCCCGGGGGAGTCCGGCACGACGCCGTCCGCGCTGGGGATCGGGTCGCCGTGCGGGTCGTGCGTGGGGTGCCCGAGGTCGGCATCGACGCGGTCGAGGAACGTCTCCGACACGGCGTGCTCGAGTGCCTCGGCCTCGGTGTGCACCTCGTCCCACGAGTAGCCGAGTCGTTCGACCAGGAACGTCTCGATGAGCCGGTGCCGACGGACCATGGCGACGGCAGCCTGCTGCCCCAGTGGGGTGAGGACCACGCCGCGGTACAGCGTGTGCTCGATGAGCCCATCGCGGTCGAGCTTCCGGAGGTTGCCCGACACGGTCGAGGCGGACACGTGCAGGGCGGCCGCGATGTCCCGCGTGGCGAGACCCCCTTCGCCGCCGCGTTCGCCGGCCTTCCAGACCAGCTTGACGTAGTCCTCCGCCATGGTGCTGAGGGAGGGCAGGCGCATGCGCCAATGGTACGGCCGACCCTGGTACAACCGTGAGGTGACCCCCGTGCAACCTCCCGCCGTCCGTCGCCGTCGACGGTGGTGGCCGGTCCCGCCGTCGCTGCTCGTCGGCATCGCCCCGCTGGTCCTCTTCGCCACCTACAGCATCGTCCGCTCGCGCCCGAGTGACGACTACGACTCGCTCGGCCTGACGACCGACAGCGTCCTGCACGACCTGGTGGTCCCGGAGTCGATCGTCGCCGCGGTCCTCGTGGTGGTCGTCACCGCGCTCGGCTGGTGGCGGATCGCGACGGTCGACCCGACGCGTGGTCGACCGCGCTGGACGATGCTCGCACCGATCCTCGTCCTCGCGGTGTGCATCGGACGGCTGCCGCTGGTGGACTGGGCGGGGAAGTCCGTGGACTACTTCCTGCTCCTCACCGTCGGCGTGCTGCTCGTCGGGGTGTTCGAGGAGCTGCTGACCCGCGGCGTCCTGATCGTCGGACTGCGGCGCCGACTGCCCGAGGTCGGAGTGTGGCTCGCGTCGTGCGCCCTGTTCGGGCTGCTGCACTTCGTCAACGTCCTGGCCGGGGCCCCGGTCAGCCAGACGGTGGTGCAGGTGGTGTTCGCCGCTTCGTTCGGGTCGACGCTGTACCTGGCGCGACGCCTGACCGGCAACCTGCTCGCCCCGGTGCTGCTGCACGCGTTCTGGGACTTCGGGGCGATCGCGGTCAGTGCCTCGCGGGGCGCTGGGCTCGACTTCTTCCTCGTCGGGCTGCTCGGTCTGGCGGCGTTCGCGGTGCTGCTGCTCGGCGTCGTCGCCGGAGCACTCGTCGCCTGGCGGGACGACCGCGCCTGGCGGTTGCGCCGACGGTGGCGGACCGTGCCGGCGATGGACCGGCTCTAGATCTCGACCTCGTACGGCTCCGTGTGCAGGAGCTCGTGCACGCCCGCGATGACCTCGCTCGGCCGGAACGGGTACTTGTCGATCTCGGCCTGGTCGCTGATCCCGGTCATGACCAGGACGGTGTGCAGCCCCGCCTCGATGCCCGCCTGCACGTCGGTGTCCATCCGGTCGCCGATCATGCCGGTGTTCTCGGAGTGGGCACCGATCCGGTTCATCGCCGAACGGAACATCATCGGGTTCGGCTTGCCGACCACGTAGGGCTGCTTGCCGGTGGCCTTCTCGATCATGGCGGCGATCGCCCCCGTCGCGGGCAGGACGCCCTCGGCGCTCGGGCCGGTCGCGTCCGGGTTCGTCACGATGAAGCGCGCGCCGTCGCGGATCAGGCGGACGGCCTTCGTGATCGCCTCGAACGAGTAGTTCCGGGTCTCGCCGACGACGACGTAGTCGGGGGCGGTCTCGGTCATGATGAAGCCCGCCTCGTGCAGGGCGGTCGTCATACCGGCCTCGCCGATCACGAACGCGGAGCCGTTCGGCATCTGCGATGCGCAGAAGTCGGCGGTCGCCAGGGCCGAGGTCCAGATGCGCTCCTCGGGCACGTGCAGTCCCGACTGGCGCAGTCGGGCGCTGAGGTCACGCGGGGTGAAGATCGAGTTGTTCGTCAGGACGAGGAACTCGGTGCCCTGGTCCTGCCACTGCCGGATCAGCTCCGGGGCGCCGGGGAGCGCCTGGTTCTCGTGGACGAGCACGCCGTCCATGTCCGTCAGCCAGCACTCGACCTCGTCGCGGGATGCCATGGGGTCAGCGTAGTGCGGTGAGCCGGCTCGATCGGGCGTGTGCGGCCGTGCGGGGTCCGGACGGGAGGCGCGGCGGACGCACCGTACGCTGGTCACGTGACCCAGGGCCTCCCGTCCGGCGACCTGCCGGAGCCGACGCCGGCGCTCCCACCCAGCCACGAGGCGACGACGCATGGCGTCGGACCACACCCGCGGCCGTGGCCCGAGGGCCCGCAGTACGACCCGGAACTGCTCGAGCACGGCGACACGCGCAACGTGGTCGATCGCTTCCGGTACTGGAGCATGGCGGCGATCGTCGCCGACCTGGACACCCGCCGACACAGCTTCGACGTGGCCATCGAGAACTGGCAGCACGACCTGAACATCGGGTCCATCGTCCGGACCGCCAACGCGTTCCTGGCCGGGACCGTGCACATCATCGGGCGTCGCCGCTGGAACCGCCGCGGGGCGATGGTGACCGACCGGTACCAGCACGTGCGGCACCACGAGGACGTCGCCGCGTTCCTCGCGGTCATGCGCGCCGAGGGGCGTCCGGTCGTCGCGGTCGACAACACGCCCGGGGCCTCGCGCATCGAGACGGCGGAGATCCCGGCGCGGTGCGTGTTCCTGTTCGGGCAGGAGGGGCCGGGTCTGACCGACGAGGCCGTCTCGGGCGCGGACGGGCACCTGGAGATCACGCAGTTCGGGTCGACGCGGAGCATCAACGCCTCGGCGGCGGCGGCCATCGTCATGCACAGCTGGGTCATCCGGCACGCGGTCCTGCCGGGCTGAGGGGTGGCGGGTGTCTCGCCGATCGCGAGGTCGCACGACTCGCCGCCGACGTCCGCCGAGGTCGCACGATGTGCGCATCTCGGGCCGCGAGAGCGGGGGATTGCGCGACCTGGGCGGGAGGCGCGCGGCATGTCGTGCGACCACGGCGCGGGCCGACCGGGCCGGGCGGCGCGAGCCTGACACGGTGCGCAGACCGACCGCGGGCGGGGTGACGGCACCGAGCGGGAGCCCGGCCCCGTCACCCCGGGGATCAGGCCCGGCGGCGGCGGACTGCGGTGAAGGCGGCGAGGGCGCCACCGAGGAGCATCGCGACCAGCGCGCCGACGCCCACTCCGAGGCCGACGGGCGAGCCGGTGAACGCGAGCTCGCCGGTGCCGTTCGAGCCCGGACCGGTGCCCGGTGTTCCGGCGGCCGTGGTGCTCGCACTGGTCGGGGTCGTGCCGGGGGTCGCGGTGCCGTTCGGCGTCACGTCAGCGGTCGGGGTCGCGGGTGCACTCGGCGCGGGGGTGCTCGTCACCACGGCCGGGGTGGCCGGGGCGTTCGGCGTCGGGGTGTCCGTCGGCGTCGGCGTCGCTGGGGTGGTCGGGACCGCGGTCCCGACAACGCCCGCGGTCCCGACCACCCCAGCGACGCCGATGGTGCGGGTGAGGATGCGTGCCATGTTCTGTTCTCCAGGGATTCGGGTAC